>NZ_JBIARH010000015.1:0-178252 GCF_042889785.1 Streptomyces sp. NPDC002476
CGCATACATCCAGTATGCGGACGCCCCTCCGCCTTGCGATGCACCACATCCGACGCCGCGCGCTGGTCCGCCACGGATTACGGGACAGCCCTTAGTGCCGCTCCCGGCAACGTTTGCCCCGTCGCGTCGTCCGGCACTTCCCCGAGCTCTCGACTTCGTTCGAGCAGGGGAGGCCCCATCCGAGGGCTTCCGGCCGCCTTGCGATCGCACGCACCGGACGACGCTCCTTCCGGGCAAACCTTGCCGGTCACGGCACTAGTCCGGACGGGCGGATCGTGCCCCCACTCGGCGTCTCGCGTTTTCGGGGAACCCGTGGGTCCCGTGTTCCGCAGGTGCCGTCCGGGCGAGCCCTGGGGTGTACGAAGTCCTGGACCTGAGAAGCACCGCGCCCCGTCGCCGGGGGACACGGCGGCGGGGCACAGGGGGTGTGGCGACGGAGCGTTCGTCGTCAGGCGGGCGATCCGAGCAGCGGGCCTGGGCCCGGGGTGATCCGGCGGGTCATCAGGCGGAGCAGGTCGGTGACCCGGTGGGCTCGGTGCGCCGCGATGCCCGGCGGCGCGGGTGCCAGCGGCACCAGGAGGTCGGCGGGGGCGAGCGAGCCGCCGGAGGCATCGGCCTCGGGGTCGGCATGCAGCCACAGCGCCAGCATGTAGAGCGCGGGGACGGACAGCAGCCGCGGCTGGTAGCGCGGTGTCAGCGTCTCGGCCTGGCGCAGGGCGAGTTCGGTCGCCGGGACGTACGGGCCCTCGAAGAAGTGCGAGAAGGCCCAGCCGTCCGGCGTGAGCATGGTGTCCGCCGCGGCGACGGCCCGTCCCGAGTCGCGGATCAGGAACCGCCACCCGGCGAGTCGGGTGGCGGGGGCGACCCCGCCGGGCCCGATCCGGTCCAGCACATGGACGGGGAGCGGGAGTTCGGGGCTCATCGGCCCCTGGGCGGACCGGAGCGCGGGCGTGCGCGCCTCACGGACTGCGGTGGGTGAACCGAGTGCCGCGAGAACGCTGCGCAGAGCGGGCGCGGGGGCCGGGGGTACATGCAGCGGCATAGTGGGTCGCCTCTCACTTCGGAGACACGTTGATGCATGGGCGGGTGCAGACGTCGCTGTCGGCATACGGGGCCGGAGGGGCCGGTGACCGGACCGGTGCGTCAACTCTCCGCCTCGTCAGCAAAGTTTATACGACAGGTGTTCACGCAGTGTTTTCCCTAGCTGCCGAGGCTATTGCCGACAAGGCGGCATCGAGACTTTATTATGCGGTATTTTCTGTTGATTTGCCGTCAACGGCCCAGTCACTGCCAGGAGTTTCTCTCCGGGCGTGGACGGCTGAAACGAGCTGTTCTGTCAACGTGCTTCGAGAACGTAAACCGCACGCTCCGTCATGCCGAGGGAATGTGCCTCCGGCCGTAGCTCTCAGGTTACTGGGTGCGCGGCCTCCGGGAGGGCGTTGTGGATCACTGGCCTGGGCATTATCGACCGTGACGTGAGTGGCCTGGGCCGCGGGCTGCCCAATTGAGGGAGGGATACTTCGATGGGGGAGAAGGTCGTGGCGGGCACCCTTGGACTGTCCGATCGGCAGAGGTACCGGAGGAAGCTCCACCAGTGTCTGGAGGGTTTGGAGAGGCTGCTGGCGGAGCAAAGGTTCGACCGCCCCCGCAATCTCATGGGCATGGAGATCGAGCTGAACCTGGCCGGCGCCGACGGCATGCCGAGGATGATGAATGGAGAGGTGCTCCAGCGCATAGCGAGCCAGGATTTCCAGACGGAACTGGGGCTGTTCAATCTGGAAGTGAACATAGTCCCGCATCCTCTGCAGGGGCGTGTTTTCGATCAGCTCGCCGAAGAGCTCAGGACCGGCCTCGGATATGCTCACCGTAAGGCGGGCGAGGTCGATGCCGGGATCGTGATGATCGGAATTCTGCCCACGCTCGGGCGTGCGGATCTCGTGGCGTCCAACCTCTCGGAATCGGACCGCTACACACTGCTGAACGATCAAATCGTGGCCGCGCGGGGCGAGGATTTCTCGCTCGACATCCAGGGAGTGGAGCATCTGCTCTCCACAGCGACCTCGATCACCCCGGAGGCGGCCTGCACCTCGGTCCAGTTGCATCTGCAGGTGACCCCGGCCCGCTTCGCCGCCGTGTGGAACGCGGCCCAGGCCGTCGCCGGGGTGCAGATCGCCATCGGCGCCAACTCCCCCTTCCTGTTGGGCAGGGAGCTGTGGCGCGAGTCGCGGCCGCCGCTCTTCCAGCAGGCCACGGACGCCAGACCGCCCGAACTCCGCAACCAGGGGGTGCGGCCCCGGACCTGGTTCGGCGAACGGTGGGTGGCGTCTGCGTACGAACTCTTCCGGGAGAACCTGCGCTACTACCCCCCGCTGCTGCCGATCTGCGACGAGGAGGACCCGCTGGCGGTGCTGGACGCGGGCGGGGTGCCGGCGCTCCAGGAACTCGTGCTGCACAACGGCACGGTCTACCGGTGGAACCGGCCCGTGTACGGGGTGGCCGACGGCATCCCCCATCTGCGGGTGGAGAACCGGGTCCTGCCCGCCGGCCCCACCGTCACCGATGTGATCGCCAATGCCGCGCTGTACTACGGGCTCGTGCGGGCCCTCGCCGAGGAGTCCCGCCCGGTGTGGACCCGGCTGCCGTTCGCGGCGGCGGAGGAGAACTTCGACACCGCCTGCCGCCACGGCATCGACGCGGAGCTGATCTGGCCCCGTCCCGGTCGGTCGGGAGGGCTGACCCGGGTCCCGGCCGTCGAACTCCTCCGGGACGAACTGCTGCCGCTGGCCGCCGAGGGACTCGACGCCTGGAACATCGCGCCCGCCGACCGGGACCACTATCTCGGAGTCATCGAGGGGCGCTGCAGACGGCGGACGAACGGGGCGTCCTGGCAGACGGACACGTACCACCGGGCACGGGAGGCGGGACTGGAACGGCATGCGGCACTGGTCGCCACCACCCGCAGATACGCGGAACTGATGCGCGGCGGCGAGCCCGTGCACAGCTGGCCCACGGGCGTTCCCGCGATGTGACTCCGTCCTTCGGCACCGCGGCCACGGTCCCGGGGGAGGAGACGACGGAACTGCCCGGCGTGATCGGGACGCCGTCGCCCGAAGCCGCTGGCCCGGTCCAGCCGGAGATCGGGGTCGGGCAGCCGGATCCGGTGGTCCGGAGCGGCGGAACCGGCGGCGAGGGCATCGGCGACCTCGTACGACTCGCGAGCCACCACGCGTACGCACAGGCGGCGACCGTCGGACGTTGCACCGTCCTCGCGCGCCCGGCCGGCCACGGCACGGACGGCGGGGCCGATGTCCGGTGGGCCCATCAGGGAGAGGCGTACGGCGAGGTCCCGCAGGAGTCCGACGACAGCAGCCCGCCCCGCGCCACGACCGCCGTTCCCGCGGGCCACGGCGAGGACGAGCGCCGTCGCGATCGCGACGCCGCGCCGTCGGCGGCGCGGCGGGGCCTCCCCGCGTCCGTCGGCCGCGGAGCCGTCGGGCAAGCTGTGACGTCCCATGTCGGTGGTCCCCCTCCTTGAGGATGAAGAGGGAGGAGGGGGCCCACGCCATCACCGATGATGGCCGCCCCCGACCCGTCGCGCATGATCTTCGTACTCGCGTTCGAGACCCTGGCGGGACGGGCAGGGGAACGGGGCGTGAATGCACAACTCGAGGCAGGTGTACAGGTGGAGACGGGGTACATGGCCAGTTCTTTTCCCCGAGAGGAGCTGTCACGGCGGACCACGCGAACCGAGACGGTGCTTGTACTGGCTCTCTCGCTGGGCGCCAGCGGGGTGTCCGCCCTGATCAGCTTTGTCGGTTCCCTGACGAAACCAGGGGGCTTGAAGGAGCAGGCCGCGACACTCAACGGCTCGTACGCCCCGGGACGCCCCTGGCTGGATCTGGCCTGGCAGCTCTTCGGTGTCGCCACGGCCCTGGTGCCCGTCGCGCTCGTCGCCCATCTGCTGGTCAGGGAGGGCGCCGGGCTGCGTGCCCTCGGCTTCGACCGTACGCGGCCCTGGCAGGACCTGGGGCGCGGCACGGCGGTCGCGGCGGGTATCGGAAGCGCCGGGCTCGCCTTCTATCTGGTGGCGCGTGCCACCGGATTCAACCTCACCGTCGTTCCGGAGTCGTTGCCCGACGTGTGGTGGAAGTTCCCGGTCCTCATCCTGTCGGCACTCCAGAACTCCGTGCTGGAGGAAGTGATCGTCGTCGGCTATCTGCTGCGCAGACTCGATCAGTTGGGATGGTCGCCGACGGCGGCCCTGACGGCGAGTTCGGTGCTGCGCGGTTCGTACCACCTCTACCAGGGGATCGGCGGGTTCATCGGCAATATGGTGATGGGCGTGGTCTTCGTGCTGCTGTACCGGCGCTGGGGGCGGGTCGGTCCGCTGGTGGCCGCGCACGCGCTGCTCGACATCGGGGCCTTCGTCGGGTACGCGCTGCTGGCGGGCAAGGTGGGGTGGTTGCCTACGGCGTGAGCAGTTCGCCGTCGACGACGGTCACGGCCTTGCCGGTCAGCAGGGTGCGGTCGCCGCGCAACGAGGTGCGGACCAGGCCGGTGCGGGCGGAGGCTTGCAGTCCGGTCAGTTCGTCGCGGCCGAACCGCGCCGACCAGAAGGGGGCCAGCGCGGTGTGGGCGCTGCCGGTGACCGGGTCCTCGTCGATTCCGACGTTGGGGAAGAAGCCGCGGGAGACGAAGTCGTAGCCGCGCGAGGGGTCCTCGGCGGCGGCCGTGGCGATGACGCCCCGCCGGGAGAGTCCGGCCAGCGTCACGAGGTCCGGGGTCAGTGCCCGTACCGACGCCTCGTCGGCGAGCTCGACGAGCAGGTCGCCGACGTGTGCTCCGGTGTCGTGGACACGGACCGGCTCCGCGCCGAGTGCGGCGGCCAGCCCGGCGGGGGCGGCCGTGGGGGTGAGCGGGGCGGTGGGGAAGTCGAGCGTGATCGCGCCGTCCGGGTGGGTGGTCGTGGTGAGGATGCCGCACCGGGCGGCGAAGCGCACGGTTCCGCTCGCCGTTTTGGTGGTGTGCAGGACGTGGGCGGTGGCGAGGGTGGCGTGCCCGCACATGTCGACCTCGGTGGTCGGGGTGAACCAGCGCAGTTCCCAGTCGGCCGGCCCGCCCGGTGCCGCCGGGCGGGCGAACGCGGTCTCGGAGAGGTTCATCTCCATGGCGATCCGCTGGAACCACGTGGCGTCGGGTGCGGCATCGGCGTCCAGCAGCACGACTGCGGCGGGGTTGCCGGTGAAGGGGCGGTCGGTGAACGCGTCGACGATTCGGATCCTCATGGCGTGAACGTACGCGAGGCGGGCGGCCGTCGGCCAAGGCCAATCCGCGCCTGATGGCCCGACAGGTCCGGCCTTGGGCGCGGCCGGGCCGTACATCGGACGCCTTGGCGGGTGGAGCCGTGTCGTGCGTCGGGGGAGTCCGGACGTCCGGCGACCGGCCCCCGCCGGGACGGGGCCGGTGCGCGAAGGGCCGCGCGGTATGTCGCGGGCCTTCCGAGCGGCGTCGGCGTACGGGGTGCAGCCGTCAGGCGGTGACCAGCCCGTCCAGTTTGCGCAGCGACTCGACGAGCGCCGCGGTCGCCGAATCCTTGAGCTTGCCCGCCATCAGGGAGACTGCGGCCCCGGTGAACTCCCCGTCGATACGGACGGTGGTCGCCTCTCCGTCGGGCGCCAGGGAGTAGCGCATGGCCAGGCTGACCCCCATCGGTCCCTTGCCCCGGGTGGCCAGCAGACGCGCGGACTCCAGTTCCGTCACGGTCCACGTCACCTCGGCCGGGAAGCCCATGAGCTTCATGTTCTCCTCGTACGTGGCCGCGAGTTCGAGCGCGGCCGGGCCGCCCTTGGGGAAGCTCGTGTGGGTGGCGTTCCACTCGCCGTACGCGGTGAAGTCCGTCAGCCGGGCCCAGACCTTCTCGGCCGGTGCCTCGATGCGTGCCTCTGCGCTGACCTCGGCCATGCGACCACCCCTTCTCGACGGGTTACGGTGTCGCGGAACGTAGCCGCAGTGGCGTGAACATTCAATACTGATGAACCGTCAGTTCAGGGTGTCCCTGCCTTCCGCCCCCACGCGCCATATCGACGCGGCGTCGAAACGGTCGGAGGCGCGTGGGTGCGGGCCGTCGTCGTGGCAGTGGAACGCGGCCCAGAACAGGTCGGCGTGCAGGGCGTCCGCCGGTGCGTGGATCCGGTACACGTACTCCCGTCCGTCGAGTGCCGGCAGGGCGACCAGCCAGGACACGTCAGCAGACCCCTTCCGGCCGCCGTGCGGGTGTTGTCGCCGGTGGGACGTGGCCGGAGCGGTTCGCGGTTGCTCCGGGGCGGCGATGCAAGGCGGCGCACGCCGTTTCTCCGGATCGGGTTCCCGAGTGGCGAGATTTCATCCGCAAGGAGGAGGGATCGCTCTGGCGTGCCCACCTTGCGTGGGATGCCCACATGGGTCGCTCCGCCGATGATTTCCCCCCACTGGACTGATGGGGTAAGAGGTGTGCAAAACCGGACGCCGCGGATCCCTCACCAGCCCGCATCCAACCGTGCCGACCTCGACGCCGGACTCACCGTGGAGCTGGCCACCGTGGTGACGGGTGCCCGCAGACGCGCGCTGCGCGACGGTGACCGGCACATCGACACGGCGCATCTGCTGCATTCCCTCATTGAATCGGACCCCGAGGTGCGAGCGGCCCTCGACGAGGGGCCACAACTGGCCAAGGTGCTCGGCTATCTCGTCCAGCGCAGCATCGGGTACGGGCTGCGCTGGCAGGGCTCGGTGGAGGACTCCGGCGCCGTTCCGGTGGTCACCGCCCCCGGGCCGGGCCGGCGCGATTCGGGAGTGGCGGGCTGGTCGCCCTCGGCCGCCTCGGCCATGGCGGAGGCCGGCGAGCGTGCGCGGCGGCGCGGGGACGTGCGAGCCGGGGGTCTCGACCTGCTGACGGCCCTGGCCATGGACCACGAATGCCGGGCCGTCGAGGTGCTGGAGCGAGCGGGTGTGGACGCCGATCGGCTGGCGGCCCGCATCGTCCGGGCGACGTGCCAGGAGTGACCGCCGCCGGTGTTCGCGCGACGCGTGCCGATGCCCGAGTCGGCGCACGGCCGATGGCAACCCGCGCCCGACGTCCGGCAGGTGACGAGGAACCGGGACGGCGCGCCGGTCCGGCGCGGCGACGCGGATGACGCGGCAACGCGGTCGGTTCGCACGATTCCGTACGGCTCGCCAAGGGCTGTCCCGTAATCCCTGGCGGGCGCGCGACGACAGCTGCGGCACCTCGCCGCATTGTTGGAACATCCGCATACGTCCAGTATGCGGACGCCCCTCCGCCTTGCGATGCACCACATCCGACGCCGCGCGCTGGTCCGCCACGGATTACGGGACAGCCCTTAAGGGTGCCCGGTCCGGGGCCCCGGCCGCGGGCGGACGGAGGTACCAGCGGTCAGGGGTCATCGGGATGACGCTCCTGACAGGCGCCTGTCATGATGTGCCGATGTACGCGTCACGAGCAAGAAGCGGCCTGGGACTCGCCCTGGTCTCGGCGTTCGCCTTCGGTGGTTCAGGGGTCGCGGCCAAGCCGCTCATCGAGGCCGGCGTCGATCCGCTCCACGTGGTCTGGCTGCGGGTGGCGGGCGCCGCTCTCGTCATGCTGCCCGTCGCCTGGCGCCACCGTGCTCTGCTGCGCAACCGTCCGGTCCTCCTCCTCGGGTTCGGGCTGCTGGCCGTCGCGGGTGTGCAGGCGTGCTATTTCGCCGCCATCTCCCGCATCCCCGTCGGAGTGGCGCTGCTGGTGGAGTACCTGGCGCCCGCGCTCGTCCTCGGATGGGTCCGCTTCGTCCAGCGCCGCCCGGTCACCCGGCGCGCCGCGCTCGGCGTGGTGCTCGCCGTCGGCGGGCTCGCCTGCGTCGTCGAGGTCTGGTCGGGGCTGAGCTTCGACGCGATCGGACTGCTGCTCGCACTCGGCGCGGCGTGCTGCCAGGTCGGCTACTTCGTCCTGTCGGACCAGGGGAGCGCGGACAGGGAGCAGGGCGTCGAGCCGCCGAACCCGGTCGGCGTCATCGCGTACGGACTCCTGATCGGCGCGCTCGTCCTCACCGCCGTCGCACGCCCCTGGAACATGGACTGGGCGATCCTCGGCGGCAGCGCGGGCATGGACGGCACGGATGTCCCCGCCTGGCTGCTGCTCGCCTGGATCGTGCTCGTCGCGACCGTGCTCGCCTATGTCACCGGGGTGGTCTCGGTACGGCTGCTCTCCCCGGCGGTCGCGGGCGTCGTCGCCTGTCTGGAGGCGGTCATCGCCACCGTGCTGGCCTGGGTGATGCTCGGCGAACACCTGTCGGCCCCGCAGCTTCTCGGAGGCGCCGTGGTGCTGGCCGGGTCACTGATCGCCCAGTCCGCCACGCCCAGGACGCCCTCCGGGCCGGTCGCCTCCGGTCCGGGCGAGGGCCGGGCCGTGACCGGTCGGCGTGACGGGCGGGCCGCAGGTCCGGGCAGCGGCTTCGCGACCGCCGAGACGCCGTTGTCCACCGGCCGCACCACGTCCTAAGGGCTGTCCCGTATTCCGTGGTGGACCGGCGTACGGCGTCGGATGTGGTGCATCGCAAGGCGGAGGGGCATTCGCATACTGGACGTATGCGGACGTTCCGAGAACGCGGCGAGGCGCCGCAGCTGTCGTCGCGCGCCCGCCAGGGATTACGGGACAGCCCTTGGGGCCTTCCGGCAACGCGGCGAGCGTGCGTGCCACGCCCCGCGAGCCCAGATCACAACTCCAGACAGGCCCTTGGGCATCGGGCCGGGCCGTCCGGTGCGGGAGCGCTCAGGCCGTGCGCGGCGCCGCGAGCTTCCGGAAGTCCCAGGAGGTGACGGCCTGAGGGGTGAGCCGCAGCCAGGCGTGCCGGCCGTCGTGCGGCATCGCGTCCGTCCCGAAGTACTTCCGGGCGAACAGGCGCTCCGGTCCGTCGAGTTCGGGGCAGGGGGCACCGGTGCGGGGTGCCTCGCCGACGGGAACGGCCCTGCCGGAGAGCTCGACGCCGCGGAGTTCCCCGTACTCCGCCCCGTCGTCCACGACCACCGCGATCCTCGGGTCGGTGCGCAACTGCGACCAGCGCAGGCTGCGGGTGATCGAATACAGCCAGAGCGACGTGCCGTCCCAGGCGAACCACAGGGCTCCGACGTGCGGGCGGCCGTCCGACGACACCGTGGCGACCCGGCAGGTGCGCTGCTCGGCGAGGTAGGTGTCGCGTTCCGTCCCGGTCATCATGATCCGGCGGCCCCGTCGCTGCGAAACGGTCATGGAGCGCCTCCCGTTCTCCGACTACCTGACTAGATGTCAGAAATCATGGAGTCTCTTCCTTCCTCGCGCAATGGCGGCTAGCCTCCGCGCCCGGACCGTCGGCGAAGGAGCCGGTTCGCACGCCGACGGCACCCGTTCCGTACCGATGTCCCGCCACCGACAGAGCCGATCCTTCACCGAAAGGACCTGCCGTGCCGTCGAGGGAACAACCCGCCGCACAGCTCACCGGGCAGCTCGCCGGACTGCTCGATCCGGTCACCTGCGCGCTCATGACGGTCGAATGCCAGCAGGGCGTCGTGGGACCCGGCAGCGCACTGCCCGAACTGGCCGAGGAGGCCAGATCGTCCGGAATGCTCGACCGCGTCGCCCGGCTGGTCGAGGCCGCTCACGAGGCCGGGGTCCAGGTGATGCACGCGGTGGCCGAGCGCCGCCCCGACGGGCGGGGCGCCAACACGAACGCCCGTCTGTTCCGGGCCACCCGCCGCTTGCCCGTGCAGCAGCACCCGGGCACCGCGGCGGTCCGGATCGCCGGGCCTGTCGAGGTCAGGGACGAGGACCTCGTCGTGCGGCGGCTGCACGGTCTCTCGCCGATCGCCGGAACGGACGCGGACGCCCTGCTCCGCAACCTCGGCTGCCGGACACTCGTCGTCACCGGTGTCTCGGCCAATGTGGCCGTCCCCAACGCCGTGTTCGATGCGGTGAACCTCGGATACACGGTGGTGGTGCCCTCCGATGCCATCGCGGGGGTGCCGGCCGACTACACCCCCGCGATGATCCGTCACACGCTCGCCCTCGTCGCCACCGTCACGACCACCGACGCCGTGCTCGACGCCTGGCGGAGCGACGGGCGCGACGGTGACCGGCACGGGGGCCGGTGACGGCGTTCCTCCCGGTGTCAGGAAGCGAGCGTGATCGTGCCGTTCTCGACCTTGATCTGTCGGGCGGGCAGCGCCTGCGTGGCCGGCCCCGACGTCACCTCGCCCGTCGCGACATCGAACGTACTGTTGTGGCAGGGGCAGTTGATGGTGCCGTCCGACACGCTCGACACGGTGCATCCCTGGTGGGTGCACTTCGAGGAGAACGCCTTGAAGTCACCGGCCTTGGGCTGTGTCACCACCACGTCCCGGTCGGCGAAGATCTTGCCGCCGCCCTGCGGGATGTCGGCCGTCTTCGCCAGGACGTCCTTGCCGCTGTCCTTCGTGGCGATGCTCCCCGCGGGCGTGGTCGGACCGGACGCCGGCTCCACCTCCGCCTGTGCCTCCTCCTTGCTGCCGCATGCGGCGAGTACGGCGGCCACCGAAGCGGCTCCGACCGCTGTGACGACGCTCCGACGGCCGGGGCCGACCTCGTGTTCCTGCGACGTGCTCACGCCGGTTCTCCTTCCGCGACAGTCGCGGCCGCCGGTGCTCGCGACTTCTTCCTGATGGCTGGTGTGGGATGCCCGGGCGTACGGCGGGAGAGCCGCGTCTTCCAGGGCCCGGGACCTCGTCGTCATCGGCACATACGGGCGTCGGCATGAGCGGGCGTCACCGATCGGCGGCGCGGAAGGGTGGTGAATCGGCGTGCGGCCCACCGGAATTACTCCGGATGGCCGAGGGCGGGCTCGTTGGGCCCAATGGGGTTCGCCCAGCGGCCGGTCGGCCGGTGCCCGCGCGGGCGGCCCGACACCAAGGGCGGCCGGTGGCGTGTGCGAGGCTGCTCGGGTGCCGGCTCCCCGTGCCAGCGGCATTTCCACCGCTCGGGGGACGTGCGCAGCGCACCGCGTCGTGCAGCGGGGTGTTGCCGTGGTTGTCGACGGCGTCGACGGGCGCGCCGTGGTCGAGCATGAAGGCATGCACCGACGGTGCCGCGGTGCAGTAGTGCGAGAACGACTCGCCCCTGGCGGGGTGGCGCGGCACGTCCGCACGGGCACCGTGCCCGACGAGGAGCCGCAGCATCTCCAGCGAGCGGTCCACCACGGCCTGCGGATCGGAGTCCTGGGCGGCCGCGGCCCACGCGGCGGGCGTGGAGCCGTGTGGGTCGACCGCGTGCATGTCCGCGCCGGCCTCCCGCAGCGCCTGGACGATCTGCGGGGACGGCAGAGGGCCGTCGCCGCTCCGGGGAAGCGCGACCGACCGGTGCGGAGGGGTGGCCCCCGCCTCGTCACGGGCCGAGGGGTCGGCGCCGCCGGCGATCAACGCACGGACCTCGGTGGCCCGTTGGGCGTCGCCCCCGTCGGTGGTGGGGCGACGGCGGTAAAGAGGGAGCTGTTCTTCGCATCGCTCATGGGCCGGGCTCTACGATCCCCCACTGACCGCAGGTCCCGCGAGCGGCCCCCGAAACGCTCGGAATCAGGGCGTCCGCTTCTCGTGGTGCGGAGCACGTGCCGCGCGCACCCCACGCGGGTCGGCCGGATACCCGAGCGGCCCGGCCGTGCGACGTGGCCGAAGAGCATGCATCGTAAGCCGATATATGATGATCAGTGTGACGACAAGACAATCGACTCTGACCGAGCCGCAGTACTTCATCCTCGTCGCGCTCATGGACGGGCCGCTGCACGGATACGGCATCGTCAAGGCCGCCGAACGGGCCACCGGCGGACGGCTCAGGATCGCTGTCGGAACCCTCTACGGCGCGCTGGAGCGGATGGAGCGGTCCGGGCTGATCGCGACCGACCGGGAGGAGGTCGTGGACGGCCGGGCGCGGCGCTACTACCGGCTCACCCACGACGGCGCCGAGGCGCTCGGCCGGGAGGCACAGCGGATGCAGCGGGCGGCCGCCGCCGTCATCGGACGTTCGGCGAGGCTCGGGACGGCCGGGACGTGAACCGTCTGCTGCCCGCCGCCTGCCCCCGGGTCCTGCGTGCCCGGCAGGGGCAGGAGGTGCTCGCCTGCCCGGCCGATGCGTAATCCGGCTGCTCGTGGCCCCCGCCGCGGGAGGTCGTCGCGCCGGTGCGCGCTGGTGCCCAGGCCCGGGTACGTGCCTGTCGCCGACGACACGGCACGGCCGTGGTGGGTGGACGGGATCCACCTCGCCGCCCTCGCCCTGGTCCCGTACCTCCAGGACCTGTGCGACTGGGAGCCGCGCATCGACCCCTGCCGGCATCGTCCGGCGGACGTGGCACCGATGTGATCTCGGTGGCGTGCAGGGGGTCCCCGATCGCGACACCGCCCAGGCTCTGCACCCACTTGGCGAGCAGGACGACCAGCTCCGGCTGCCGGTTCGCGTGCGTGTCGAGCAGCGGGTGCAACGGGTAGAAGGTCGCACCCCGCACGAGCCGGCATTGCTTCTTGTACAGGGCGTGGAGCATCTGGGTGTCCGCCAGGATCTTGTTCAGCCGCCGGCAGGAGTACAGACGTGTATCGGCGGAGAGCCCGATGGGGAACTGCGTCGGTGCCGAACTCCTGGATGACCGAACCCCGCTGGTGCAACCAGGGCTGGCCCGAACCCGCGCTCTTGCGCTTCTCCACTTGCTGGGACTCTACCGTCTGCCTCCAGCTCGACTGTCGCGGTACCGGGGCGGGCCACCGGCCGGGCGGGCCCCTTCGCAGGACCGGAGCGGGGGACCTGGGCCGCTCGCGGAGCCCGGCAGCGGGTGACCGCCCGGGCGGCCGTCCGCCCGCCGGCGTGATCCGGGCCCGGTACCGCACGGCCGCCCGCGGCCGGCAGCACTCCCGCGTACGACACGGGGAGGTCGTCCGTGCGTCCCGTTGACCTGGTTGCCGGAAATATCGGCCGGGCCACCGGGCCGACCGAAGCCTGATCTGCATGATGAGAACCATGGACGAGACACGGACGCTCACCGAGGACGAGATGAACGATCTCCTCAGCGATGAGGACCGGGACACCGGAGAGGAGGACGACGCGTACGAATGGGTCCGGTGAACACGCCCGGCATCCGGGCAGGTCCGGACCGGGCCGTGGGACCGGGACCGGCCCGGGCGGTGCGACGGGCCCCGGTCATGGACGCGCTTCCTCGTCAGGTGCTGGGCCTGCGACCCCGGACGTACACCTGATCACCGATCCCCAGCCGGTCCCACAGCGTCTTCGCGTGCTCCAGCCGCAGATTGACGCATCCGGCCGAACCGCCCCTGTCGGACGGGTCGTCGTACCGGCCGTGGATCGCCTGGCCGCCGTCGAAGTACTTGGCGGCTTCGCCCCGGCCGGACAGCCCGGTGACAGCACCACCTGCACCGGCACCTACCGGGTGACCGAGGCCGATGCCAGGAACGGCCACGTCACCGACATGGCTTTCGCCATGGCGGAGAACGGCACCGTCAGCTCGAACCAGGACACGGCACGGCCCGCATCGTCGTCAAGAAGAAGCCGTAAGAAGAAGCCGTGCGAGAGCAAGCCCTGCCCCAAGCCGCCGAAGCCGTGTCACGACAAGCACTGTCTCTGTTTTAAGTTGAAGCCCGAACCCTGCCACGACAAGGGCGGCTGCACGGTGAAGTGACGCGCATTCACCTGTGCTGAGGCAGGAGACCCGCGTCCGTCCCGCCGATGTCGGTGGTGGCCGCTACGGTCGTCGGCATGGAACAAGAACGTGCCGAACGAATCTCCCCGCTGCCGGGACGGGACGGCCATGTCGGCGGCATCGAGTCGCTCACGCTCGACGGTCGGCGCCACTATTTCGGGTTCGACCACAGCAGCGATGTCGTCCTCTCGCCGCTGATCGACGACCCGGACGCAATGGCGGCCTTCGCGAGCGCGCACATGCGACAGACCACCGGTACGCACGACGCGGCGTACTGGGCGGATCTGGTCGCCTGCGCCGCCGAGGACTCGGCCCTGGCGGAGGACGCCGAGCGCGAGTTCACCACCGAGGGGCTGCGTGGTCGGCTGCCGGCCCCGGGAAGCCATCTGCTCTACCTCCTGGGCGCGGCCACCGAATGGGTCGACTGGTTCGACGAGTCACCGCAGGCGAAAGGCGCCTGCGAGCGGCTGGGGCTGGACGAGTCGGACCCGGAGTTCATCGACCAGTGCCTGGACGCGGTCCGGGAACACGGGACCCGGGCCCGGCCCGACGAGTGGATGGTGGTCAGCTTCCATCTCGGCGCGGCGACACGCCATCTGCCGGGCAACTGGGAGACGTTGTTCGCTCCGCTCGCGGAGTGCGTCGCGCACCACGAGTGAGCCGTCCTCACGGAATGAGCCCGCTCCGCGTGCCGGATGGTGCGCCGGACCACGCGGTGGCGTGGGTCCCGGGGCGCGCACTCGGGCTCCCGGGCCGCGTGCCGGGGCCCATGGACGCGGTCCCGGTGTGCGAGACGGGCCCGCGCCGAAGCGCGGGCCGGCCTCTTGCTGGGGGATGAAGTCGAGGGGCCGTCAGTAGCGTCCGCCGTGCCCGTGCCCGTGTCCGCGGCCGTGCCCGTGTCCGTGGCCGTGCCCGTGTCCGTGGCCTCGGTCGCCTCCGCGTCCGAAGCCTCGGCCGCGTCCGCCGTAGTCCCTGTCCCCATGGCCGAAGATGCTCTGAATCTTCATCTTCGCCTCCTTCGTCGGATCTTGAGGGTGCCGCTCCTTGCTTCTCCAGCGGCACTACCCACGCTACGACGACCCTCTACGGCCAACAACTCGTGGGAGCCGCAACCCGGGTCGGGATTCTTGGCAGCCCGCGATTTCTCGGATTTGCTTCCCGACTTCTGCCGTCGGAGAATTCGTTTTCCTTCTGACGTCCGAGTGAATCGGCATTTCTGACGATCGAGCTGGAAAAGCCGCGTCGCCGCCCGTTCGGCGTTCCGGTGAACGGGCGGCGACGGTGCGGTCACATCTCTCGGACCTGTTCGGACGAGGGGACGCGATCTGTATTCCCCCTCAGGGGAATATGACCACGCGGCCCCGTGCTCCGTTCGTGAGGGCGACATAGGCATCCTTACCGTTCTCCAGGCCGTATCGGCCGGTGACGGAAAACGGCCGGAAACTCCCTCGGTCGAAGAACGGGCTGAGCGGGTCGAGGCGTGCGCCTGCGGGGCGCCGCCGAGCGCGACGAAGGCGTCGACGGATGACGCGGTGGGCGTGTCGTCGGCCGGCCGGACCCGGTCCATGCCGATGGCGCGGGCGCCTAAGGGCTGTCCCGTAATCCATGGTGGATCAGCGTGCGGCGTCGGATGTGGTGCATCGCAAGGCGGAGGGGCGTCCGCATACCGGATGTATGCGGACGTTCCGACAATGCGGCGAGGTGCCGCAGCCGTCGTCGCGCGCCCGCCAGGGATTACGGGACAGCCCTTAGGGTGCGGCCGATCTGGGCCACGGCGCCGCCGCCCCTGCCGGAGACGCCGAACACCGCGAGGGATTCCCACGCGGTCAGCCGTGCTGCCTCGACGGCGCCGAGCCGGCCGACGACGAAGTCGACCCCCACGACCGACGCCTCCTCGAAACTCGGCCGTTCGGGGAAGGGGCGTTCCCTCCATCCGGCCGGCCACGTTCTTCAGGCCCGAGGGATTCACCGAAGCGGATCTGGCGGCGACGACCGCTTCGCAGTGACGCCGTGCCACGAGGTCGGGGACGTCGGTGACGTGCAGGACATCGGGATATCCGAAACAACTGAAACGCAGAGCACGCATCACGAGTCTTTCCAGGAAAAACTCAACTGGTCAACGGGGTGCGGGGTGTTACAAAAACGGGAACGGGGCCCCGCCCAATTCTGGAAGGAATCCAGTGCAAACGGCGGTGGGGTGCAGTCGTTTCAGGTCATTGATTTCGTGCGGAACTCTTTTGTTTGAACGTGGGGACTTTTTTCCTGGTGTCAGGTCCGAACGGTCGGTTCCGCGGGGCCGTTCGTCCTTCACGCCGGGGAAGACGCCGAAGCGCCACATGGCGAGGGAAAGCGCGGGATCGATGTGCCCGCCGGAGATCCGTCCGGGCCGGCTGAGGATCAGCCCGACGAGGAGCAGACCGACCGCCGCCCCGACGATCAACAGCTTGAGGCGGACCCCGGGAACCGCACCGGAGAGCGCGGAGGGGCCCATGACCCAGCGCACGACCGTGGTGACACCGAAGAGCAGCACGAAGGTCAGAAGGCATTCGAGAGCGCTGCACCCCGCGATGGCCGACGGCGTCATGGGGCCCTTTCCCGGTGGGGCCGGCGGGGCCGATGCGCTGGACGAGGCGGGGTCGGTGGTCATGACCGCGATCACCTCCGGACGGCGTGGGCGACGAGGCGTTGGGGGCGGTGTGCGGGGTCAGGACGGAGATCTCTTGCGGGCGGGCAGGTAGTGGGTGACCTTGAAGGGGTGGTCGGGGTCCACCAGGGACCGCGCGCGCTCCTCGGTCTCCCGGTCGAAGCCGGTGAGACGGCCGCTGTGCTGTTGCAGGTGCTCCTTCCAGGAGGCCACCAGGAAGACCTCCAGGTACGTGTCGGGATCGGTGCCGTCCCGGTAGAGGCCCCAGCTCACCGCGCCGGTGCGCAGCCGTGAGCGGCCCATGGCCTGCATCGACTCGACGAAGAGATCGGCGTTGTGGGCCGGTACGACGTACTCGACGGTGACGAGGACCTGTTCGTCGTCCTCCGCGGGCTCCAGCACCATGGTCGGAGCAGCCCAGTGCATCGAGACCGAACGGTCCAGCGGCGAGTCGGGTACGGCGAGCACCAGCCCCGCCGACGACGCGGCCGCGAGCACGGCGGCGGCGATCAGCAGGGTCGGCACCAGGCCGACCCCGTCGGCGACCTTGCCCCAGACGGCGGCACCGATCGCCATTCCGCCCTGGAAGACGGTCAGGTAGAAGGCCAGGGCCCGCGCCCGCACCCAGCCGGGCGTCGTCACCTGCATCTGGGCGTTGAGCATGGACAGCACGCCCACCCAGGCGACCCCGGAGAACACCAGGACCAGACCGGCGACCCAGGAGACGCGTACCACCGCCAGCAGCGCCAGGGTCACCGCGAACAGGAGCCCTCCGGTGGTCAGCGCGGCATTGCTCGACCAGCGTCTGCGCACCTGTGGCAGGAGGGCGGCCCCGAGGACCGCGCCCACCCCGACCGCTCCGAGGAGCAGACCGTAGCCCCCGGCCCCCATGCCCAGCCGCTGCCGCGCGACCACCGGGAGCAGGGCCCACAGGGCGGCGGCACAGGGAACGAACAGCAGCGACCGGCCGAGCACCCGGCGCACCCTGGGCGCGTTCCGCACGTAGCGGTTCCCTGCCCTCAGGGCCGGGAGGATCCGTTCGGCCCCCATCGGGTCGGGCTCGGCCCGGCGATTCCAGGTCGCGAGCGCGCCCAGGGTGACGAGGAACGACGCCGCGTTGACGGCGAACACCGTGGCGGTGCCGGCCAGCGCCACCACCAGGCCGCCGAGGGCCGGACCGACGGCCCGGGCGAGGTTCATGTTCACGCCGCCGAGGGCCGCGGCGGAGGGGATCTGCTCCCTCGGCACGAGCTCCGGCTGGATGGCCTGCCACGCCGGGTTCATCAGGGCGCTGCCGCATCCGAGCACGAAGGTCAGGGCCAGAACGCCGTAGGAGTCCATCCGCCCCAGGGCGGTCAGCGCGGCGAGCAGCCCGGCGGCCGTGAACATCAGGACCTGGGAGGCCAGCAGCAGCTTGCGGCGGTCGACGATGTCCGCCAGGGCGCCGGCGGGGATGCCGAGCAGGAGGACGGGCAGGCCGGCCGCCGTCTGGACGAGGGCGATCAGCCCGGCCGCCCCCGATTCCCGGGTGATCAGCCACTGCGCGCCGACCGTCTGCATCCAGCCGCCTACGTTGGAGACGAACTGCGCGATCCACAGGGTCCGGAAGACACGCAGCCGCAGGGGCTGCCAGGTCGACACGGCGGTGGAGTCCGGAGCGGGCGGTTTCGCGCCGGTCGTCGTACCACCGTCCCCAGAAGGTGTCATCCGTTGTCGCTCCCTGCATGGGTATGGGGTGAGGCCGACGGCGGGTCCGGTGCTCCGTTCCCCCGAGCACCGGACCCGCGGTCCGGCCTCGGTTTCCGGACAGCGTGGCGCGGGCGTAGACGACTCCGACCCCATATGCCCCGGCGTGTCCGCGGGTCCGCTACAGGACGAAACAGGCGTCGAAGATCTCGGAGGGGCGGGTGCCGTCCTGCGCGAAGCCCTGGGTGATCCGCCACTGCCGGTGCTCCTCGGACTCGGCCACGGCCTCGACCAGCGCCTGCGCCTGCCGCACACCGGAGGGCGGGGTCGGCGCCACCGTCCGGTGGTAGCCGCCGAAGCAGGCGACCGGGCTCCAGGTCGGCTCCACGCCGGGCAGCGGAGCGGCGAGACCCTCGAACTCCCCGGCCGCGTAGACGATGCGGCCGCCGACGACGGTCAGCAGCGACTCGATGTGGGAGATGTCCTCCTCCGGCACCGAGAAGAAGTCCTCGGACAGCACCGCCAGGTCGGCGTAGTGACCCTCCTTGAGGATCCCCTTGACGTCGCTCTCACCGCTGAGTTCGGCACCGGCCACGGTGTACATGTGGAGCGCGGTGGCGCGGTCGATCCGGTTCTCCGGGGACGCCAGCTGCTGCCCGCCGATACTGCGTCCGCGCACCAGCCACTCCAGGGACAGCCAGGGGTTGTAGCTGGAGACCCGGGTGGCGTCGGTGCCGGCGGCGACCGTCAGGCCGGAGTCGAGCATCTGGCGGATCGGGGGAGTGTTGGCGGTGCGCGCGGCCCCGTAGCGTTCGCTGAACGCGCTTCCCTGGAACATCATGCGGTTCTGGATGGACAGCGCGCCGCCCATCCGCGCGATCCGGTCGAGGCCGGCCTCGGACACGGTCTCGGCGTGGTCGAAGAACCACGGCACACCACGGGGGAAACCGCCGTCCGCCGCGACCTTGGCGAAGACGTCGAGGTTGGCGCGGATCGTCTCGTCGTAGGTGGCGTGCAGCCGGAAGCCCCAGCTGTTGTCGAGCAACAGGCGTACGGCCGCCTCGAGTTCACTGTCCGCCTGATCGGGGCGGGTAGGCCGGGGCTCGGTGAAGTTCTCGTAGTCCGCGGGCGACCAGGCGAGGTTCTCCCCCGCTCCGTTCAGCCGTAGCCACTCGTCGCCGTCCCCGGGGCGCACCATGCCGATCCACCGCCGCAGGTCGTCCAGTTCCTGCCCGGCGGTCTGCGGGAAGAGGTGGTAGGCGATCCGCATGGTCAGCAGGCCCTGTTCGGCGAGCTTCATCACGGCCCCGTAGTTCTCGGGGAAGTTCTGGAAGCCGCCGCCCGCGTCGATGGCGCTCGTCAGTCCGAGCCGGTTCAGCTCGTGCAGGAAGTGCCGGGTGGAGCCGATCTGTTCGTCGTCCGACAGCTTCGGTCCCTTGCCGAGCGTGGCGTACAGGAGCCCCGCGGCCGGGGCGGCCAGCAGCATGCCCGTGGGCTCTCCCGAGTGGTCGCGGACGATCTGGCCCCCGGGAGGCGCCACGGAGTCCTTGGTGAAGCCGACCGCCTTCACCGCGGCATGGTTGAGGATGGCCGACTGGTACAGGTGCAGCACGAACACCGGGGTGTCGGGGGCGGCGGCGTTCAGCTCCGACACGGTGGGCAGCCGCCGCTCGGCGAACTGCTCGCCGGTCCAGCCGCCCACCACCCGCACCCATTGGCCCTTGGGCGTGCGCGCGGCCTGCTCGCGCAGCATCCACAGACCGGTGCGCAGCGAGGGGACGCCGTCCCAGCGCAGCTCCAGCAGGTAGTTCAAACCACCGCGGATCACGTGCAGATGGGAGTCGTTGAGTCCTGGAACGATCCGGCGGTTGAGGGCGTCGACCACCCGGGTCCGCTGTCCCACGAAGGGAGCGACGTCCGAGTCGTCGCCCATCGCGGTGATACGGCCGTCGCATACGGCGAGGGCCGAGACGGCGGGGCGTGCGCGGTCCCCGGTGAACACACGGCCGTTACGGACGATCAGGTCGGCCGGTTCCCGTGCGTCGGGGGCGGGGGAAACGCCGTCCACTGGCATGACGTTGATCATGAGAACGCTCCATGGCCCCGGGGCCGGGAGGCTTGCTCCCACCCGTCGGCCGGTCGGTACTCGGCTGGATCAGGTACGGCACCGGCCGACCTGCGGACCGGTCCTGCCGAAGGGCTGGTCGCCGCGGCTGTCGACTTCGGCGGTGGCCACCCTCACGGCGGGGACGGTGTCCGTTCCCGGGCGGGCCGTGCCGTGGCCGGTCGGCCGGTACCGGGCCCGTCCGGGGATTCGGTCGCGGAGGACGGGCACCCTGCGGTGACGACGGTGGGGCGGGCGGCGATGGGCACCGCGCGGCACCGTCCGAGCGGGTGGTCCATGGGATCTCCGACTGTGTCCGGGAGCGGCCGAAGCCGGGAGGAGGGACCCGATGCGTCCCGGTTCGGAGGCTAGTTACGTCGCCCTGGGGCGGCATCTCGATCTCGCGTACCGGTGGTCGTACGGTTTCGCGGCCGGCCGTACGGCGTTCCGCTCGGAAGGCCCTGGGGTGGAGGAGGGCGGCGGCCGTGTGCCGAACGGCCTCGCGGGCGGGACCGGTCAAGTGAAACCCGCGGGGTCCGGTGTGCGGGCTCGCCGATCGGGGTTCGTGGGAGAAGAGCGTGGACCGGTCGGGTGACGGGGCGCCCGGTCCGGCTCGTCAGCTCCCGCGCCGTGCAGCAGGCGGCAGGGCTCGGCCTCCACGTCGAGGCCGTCCGTCTCCCGCCCGGCCGGAACCAGGTGATACGTGTGGGCCGGCCAGTCGGCCTGTCGGCCACCACGCGGAGCGGGGCGGCGAGCCGGGCCCGGCCCGCCGGGGAGGAAAGGGCGAGGTCGAGCACCATCCGGTGCCCGGCGCCGCAGGGCCAGAAGCGTATGTCCCCGCCACCGGTCGGCCGGAGGACACCGTCGGCCAGGAGGTCGCGGGCGGAGGTCCACGTCACCGGTTCTTCGGTACCGGTGCGGAAGGCGAAGGTCGCGGCGTACGGATCGTCCGATCCGTAGCGCAGGGACGGGGGTACCGTGACGTGCTCGCCCGGGGCGGGGGCCTGGGCCGGCGGGGGCATGGGCGAACGGGAGCAGGGGAGTTCGACGGAAAGGTGCATGTACGCAGCAACTGGGCGACCTGCCACGTCGGCGTGGCCGGGAGCATGGGAACTCCCCATGCTCCCGGCGGAACACGCCCGCCCCTGCGGCCAACCGCTCCACGGCCGGGCCCTGCCCGGACCCCGTCCGGCCGCGGAGCGGTCGGGAGCTTCGACGCCCCGGGCCGCGAGGAGCTCCCCTCGTCCGGCGCGGCCGGGGCGCCGGAGTCCACGGCGGTGCCCCGGCCGCCGAGGCCAGGGGCCGAGCCCCTTCCACGGCGTGCCCCGGGCCGTGCCCCTTCCGACGGCACGGTCGGACGGATGGATAGCCTGGGAAAATGCTCACAGAAGTGACAGCGACCCGTTACATCACCCCTTTGCGTGAGGGCGGCTCGCTCCCCGGGATCGTCGAGGCCGACGACCTCGGCACCTACGTCATGAAGTTCACCGGCGCCGGACAGGGCCGTAAGACGCTCGTCGCGGAGGTCGTCTGCGGCCGGCTCGGGCAGCGGCTCGGGCTGCGCGTTCCCGAACTCGTACAGATCCAGCTCGACCCCGTCATCGGGCTCGCGGAACCCGACCAGGAGGTGCAGGAGCTTCTGAAGGCCAGCGGCGGGCTCAACCTCGGGATGGACTTCCTGCCCGGGTCCATCGGATTCGACGCGCTCGCCTACCAGGTCGATCCCCGGGAAGCCGGACGCGTCGTCTGGTTCGACGCGCTGATCAACAACGTCGACCGGTCCTGGCGCAATCCGAACATGCTGGTGTGGCACGGCGATCTGTGGCTCATCGACCATGGCGCCACCATGATCTGGCACCACAACTGGCCCGGCGCCCAGGCGTCCGCCGCCAAGCCGTACGACGCCTCGGACCACGCGCTCGCCCCCTTCGCCCCCGACATAGCGGCGGCGGCCGCCGAACTCGCGCCGCTGGTCACCGAGGAGCTGCTCACCGAGGTCACGGCAGAGGTTCCCGACGAATGGCTGGTCGACGAGCCGGGCTTCGACTCCACGGACGAACTGCGCCGCGCCTACGTGGCGGCGCTGCTTCCACGCGCCGCGACCATTCACGAGCGGATCACTATGGACGGGCCCACGCCCTCCAGGCCGTCGCAGGCGCCCGGCTGGCTGACCGGGGACAGCCCGTGGCCGCACCCCACCAGGAAGAACGGCGAGGACGGCACCGACACGAACGACGAGGACGGCCACCGGTGAGCGAGCGCGATGTCTTCGAGTACGCCCTGCTGCGCGTGGTGCCACGGGTGCAGCGCGGCGAGTGCTTCAACGCGGGCGTGGTCGTCTACTGCCGTGCGCGGGGCTTCGTCGCCGCCCGCACGCATCTTGACGAGGCCAAGCTGATGATGCTGGATCCCGCCGCGGACGTGGCCGGTGTACGGGCCGCACTGCACGCCGTCGAGGGCGTCTGCCAGGGCGGCGCGGACGCCGGTCAGGCCGCCGGCGACGACGCGGGCCGCCGCTTCCGCTGGCTGATCGCGCCGCGCTCCACCGTGATCCAGCCGGGCCCCGTGCACAGCGGTCTCACCGCCGACCCCGGGGCCGAGGTGGAGCGGCTGCTCGACCTGCTGGTGCGCTGAGCCCTCCCCGCTCCTTCGCGTCCGCCACGCCACCGCCCGGCCCGTCGCTCGGCGCCGCCCGGAACGGAACACCGAGGCGGCGCCGAGCCATGTGACATGCGCCCCTGCGGCCGTGGGCCGTTGACACCGGGTGCCGGGGCTTCTAGCGTCTCGTCTGCTGAAGGTACTAAGCGGTCGCTCAGTCATGGGAGGTCCGGCGCGACGCGAGGTTCCGCGCCGGGCCCCCGACATCCGCTGAGCGGCGATCCAAGGGCGAGGAGAACCAAGCATGTCCACCACCGAGCAGCGTGTCGCCATCGTGACCGGAGCGGCGCGGGGCATCGGCGCCGCCACCGCGGTACGCCTTGCGGCCGAGGGCCGGGCCGTCGCCGTACTCGATCTGGACGAGGCGGCCTGCAAGGACACGGTCGAGAAGATCACCGCGGCCGGGGGCACCGCGCTCGCCGTCGGCTGCGACGTGTCGGACGCCGCCCAGGTGGAGGCCGCGGTCGCGCGCGTCGCCGCCGATCTCGGGGCCCCGACGATCCTCGTCAACAACGCGGGCGTGCTCCGCGACAACCTGCTCTTCAAGATGTCCGAGTCCGATTGGGACACCGTGATGAACGTGCATCTCAAGGGCGCGTTCCTGATGGCCAAGGCCGTCCAGAAGCACATGGTGGACGCCGAGTTCGGCCGGATCGTCTCGCTGTCCTCCTCCTCCGCGCTCGGCAACCGCGGCCAGGCCAACTACTCCGCCGTCAAGGCCGGCCTGCAGGGCTTCACCAAGACGCTCGCCAAGGAGCTCGGCAAGTTCGGCATCACCGCCAACGCCGTCGCCCCCGGTTTCATCGTGACCGAGATGACCGCGCAGACCGCCGCCCGGATCGGCATGGGCTTCGAGGAGTTCCAGGCCGCCGCCGCCAGCCAGATCCCGGTCCAGCGCGTGGGCCGTCCCGAGGACGTCGCGGGGGCCATCGCCTTCTTCACGGGCGACGAGGCCGGCTTCGTCTCCGGCCAGGTCATGTATGTCGCCGGCGGACCGCTCAACTGACGTGAGGGGCTGAGGACATCATGGCTGCGCAGGACAGCGGGCGGGTCGCGCTCATCACGGGCGCGAGCCGCGGCATCGGCTACGGCATCGCCGAGGCGTTCGTGGCCCGCGGGGACCGGGTCTGCATCACCGGACGCGGAGAGGACGCGCTCAAGGAGGCCGTGGAGCGGCTCGGCTCCGACCGGGCGATCGCGGTGGCGGGCAAGGCGCACGACGAGGCCCACCAGGAGGCGGCCGTCGAGCGCACCATGGAGGCGTTCGGCCGGATCGACTTCCTGGTCAACAACGCCGGGACGAACCCGGTGTTCGGCCCCGTCGCCGACCTCGACCTCGATGTCGCCCGCAAGGTCTTCGAGACCAACGTGGTCTCGGCGCTCGGCTTCGCCCAGCGGACCTGGAAGGCGTGGCAGAAGGAGAACGGCGGGGCGATCGTGAACATCGCTTCGGTCGCCGGCCTGTCCGCGTCGCCGTTCGTCGGCGCGTACGGCGTGAGCAAGGCGGCCCTGGTCAATCTGACCCTCCAGCTGGCGCACGAGTTCGCGCCCGTCGTCCGGGTCAACGCGATCGCGCCCGCCGTCGTGAAGACGAGGTTCGCCCGGGCGCTGTACGAGGGCCGTGAGGCGGAGACGGCCGCCTCCTACCCGCTCGGCCGTCTCGGAGTCCCCGAGGACGTCGGTGGTGCCGCCGCGTTCCTCACGTCGGACCAGGCCGGCTGGGTCACCGGACAGACCCTGGTGGTCGACGGCGGGTTGTTCCTGAATGCCGGAGTGGGCTGAGACGGCCTGAGGGGATTTCACCGAGATTGACTCAAGTGCCCTGTCGGGGCTTTGAATTGAACCGGCAGGGCGCTGCGGTAGGGTCTGCCGTCCCATGGCTGATCGAGGAGCGTTCACGTGTTCTACCGGGCCAGTCTGCAGGCCGCTGCAGCTCTTGTCTCCCTGTCCCTGCTGGCAGGCTGCGGACTTCTCTCCGACAGCGGTTCGAAAGTCGAGCAGAAGATAGTCGTCGGTACGACCAGTGAGCCCTCCACACTCGATCCGGCGGCGGCATGGGACAACTCGTGGGAACTGATGCGGAACGTCTTCCAGACGCTGGTGAGCTTCCCCACCGGCAGCACCCGTCCCGAGCCGGACGCCGCGGAGTCGTGCAGGTTCACCGACAGCAGCAGTACGGCCTACCGCTGCAAACTGCGCAAGGGACTGAAGTTCTCCAACGGTGACGAGCTCGACGCCGAGGCCGTGAAGTACTCCATCGACCGGATATCGGCGATCAAGGTCAAGGGCGGCCCCGTCGGCATGCTCGGCTCCCTCGACCGGGTCGAGACGAAGGGGGACGACATCGTCGTCTTCCACCTCACCAAGTCGGACGCGACCTTCCCGTTCATCCTCGCCACCCCCGCGATGTCGCTGGTCGCGCCGAGCGAGTACTCGAAGTACAAGATCCGCGACGACGGCAAGGTCATCGGCTCGGGCCCGTACCTCCTGGACTCGTACAAGCCCGGGAAGCGGGCCGAACTGGTCAGGAACCCGGACTACAAGGGCTTCGCCGACCGGAAGAACGACGCGGTGACCATCAAGTACTTCAAGGACTCCGCCCACGTGGTCGCGTCGCTGAAGAAGAAGGAGATCGACGTGATCTACCGCGGTCTCACCGCGGACGACGTCGTCGACCTGGAGTCGGGCAGGGGCAGGAAGAACGAACTGAAGATCGTCGAGACGGTCGGCGCGGACATCCGGTTCCTGGTGTTCAACCCCGAGGATCCCGCCGCCGGGAACGTGGCGGTGCGTCGGGCCATCGCCCAGCTCGTCGACCGCGACGCGCTCGTGGCCAAGGTCTACCGGGGCACCGCCGAGCCGCTGTACTCCATGGTCCCCAAGGGCATCGCCGGGCACACCACCAGCTTCTTCGACGCCTACGGGGACCCGGACCCGGCCAAGGCCAAGCAGATCCTGGAGCGGGCGGGCCTCACCAAGCCGGTTGCCCTGACGCTCTGGTACACCACCGACCGCTACGGCTCCTCCACGGCCGCGGAGTTCACCGAGCTGAAGCGCCAGCTGGAGGACTCCGGGCTGTTCCGGATCACACTCAGGAGCAAGCCCTGGAAGGATTTCCAGGAGGGCTTCACCCAGGGTGAGTACCCGGTCTTCGGACGCGGCTGGTTCCCGGACTTCCCGGACCCGGACAACTTCATCGCCCCCTTCGTGGGCAAGGACAGCATCACCGGGATGCCCTATCTGAAGAGCGAGATCACGGACCAGCTGCTGCCCCGCACCCGCAAGGAGAGCGACCGGGGCGCGGTCAGCAAGCAGTTCGAGCGGGCCCAGCAGATCCTGGTCGAGGACGTCCGGCTGCTGCCACTGTGGCAGGGCAAGCTGTACGTGGCGTCCGGCGACGACATCGGCGGCGGCGAGCGCGTCATCGACCCGCAGGTCGTCATGCAGATGTGGGAGTTCTACCGCAAGGCCAGCTGGTAGCCCGGCCGATGCCGTGACCGGAGGGGCTCGCCCGGCGACGCCCGGCGGGACCCCTCCGGTCACGGCAGCAGGGGCTCGCCCGGCCCGTTGTCAGTGGTCCCCGGTAGGTTCTCGGGTGAAGAACGTATGAGTCACCGGAGGTTGTCGACGTGTCCTACACCGACCTGCTGCCCGAGTCCTGGCGCGGCGTCCTCGGCGAGGAGCTGGAGAAGCCGTACTTCAAGGAGCTCACCGAGTTCGTCGAGGAGGAGCGGGCCAAGGGGCCGGTCTACCCGCCGCGCGACCAGGTGTTCGCGGCCCTGGAGGCCACGCCGTACGAGAAGGTGAAGGTCCTCGTCCTCGGTCAGGACCCTTACCACGGGGAGGGACAGGGACACGGGTTGTGCTTCTCCGTGCGGCCCGGGGTGAAGACGCCGCCGTCCCTGCGGAACATCTACAAGGAGATGAAGGAGGAGCTCGGCCTGCCGATCCCGGACAACGGGTATCTGATGCCGTGGGCCGAGCAGGGCGTGCTCCTGCTCAACGCGGTCCTGACGGTCCGCGCGGGCGAGGCCAACTCGCACAAGAACAAGGGCTGGGAGAAGTTCACCGACGCGGTGATCCGCGCGGTCGCCTCGCGTCCCGACCCGGCGGTCTTCGTGCTGTGGGGCAATTACGCCCAGAAGAAGCTGTCCTTGATCGACGAGACGCGTCACGTGGTGGTGAAGGGCGCGCACCCGTCGCCGCTGTCCGCCAAGAAGTTCTTCGGCTCCCGACCGTTCACGCAGATCAACGAGGCGATCGAGGCGCAGGGGCACGAGGCCATCGACTGGCGTATCCCCGACCTGGGCTGACGCCACGGGCCGGAGGCCGCCGTTCGACGGACCGGCCGACCGCACCGGCTCCGGCGGGACCTTCCGGCCGGAGCCGCACCCGCGCCGCACGGAGCCCGATGGACGGCTGCGCCGGTCCCGGACGCACCGGACGCCGCGCGCGCTGATCCACGGAGATCCGCGAAGATCCGTCGGACAGGCCCTAGCGTTCGAGGGGGAACGGGTGGACCGGACGAGGAGGCCGCGGTGACCGAGCAGCGGGAGGCGTCGCCGGACGCCGTCATGACCAGGATCGGCCAGGCGATCATGCTGCTGCACGGCGGCGACCGGGAGGAGGCCCGCAACCGTTTCGGCGCTCTCTGGTCGGAGATCGGCGAGGACGGCGACGCCCTGCACCGGTGCACCCTCGCCCACTACATGGCCGACACCCAGGACGACCCCGGCGACGAACTGGCCTGGGATCTCAGGGCCCTGACCGCGGCCGACAGCCTGACCGACGAGCGCATGACGCAGCACTCCGACGCCCTCGCGGTGCGGGTCCTGTATCCGTCGCTCCACCTCAACCTCGCGGCGGACTATGTGAAGCTCCAGCGGCACGACGAGGCCCGGACCCATCTGGACCGGGCGCACGCCGCCTCCGGGGTGCTCGCGGAGGACGGGGCGGACGACGGGTACGGGGGAGGGGTCCGCGCCGCCATCGCGCGACTGGAGCTGCGCCTGCGGGAGAGGTGAGCGGGTGGCCCGTCCGCACCGGACGGGCCACCCGCTCGTCGTGTCCGCCCGGGGTCAGCGGCCGTAGGTCTCGTCGCAGATGCGGGACTGCGGGCTGCCCGCCGGCCAGTGACCGTACCCCCGTCCCAGCGCGCAGACGTCCCGCCCGGACACCGGGACGGGCAGGACCGGTACGGGTGCGGAGACCACGGGCGGGGCCTGACGCGGACGGTGGCGCACCGTGCCGGTGTGCTTTCGTCGCCGGGGAGGGTGCGGTGCGGCCCGGCGCGCGTCCGGCGGCGAGCCGTGCGCGGGGGAGGACGAGGCGGCGGACGGACCGGCGTCCGGCTCGGCGGCCAGGCCGTCGTGGACCGGTGGGGCGATCTGGGGTTCCAGGTCCGGGGAGGGCCTGCTGTTCCCCGGCCGGGGCGGAACGTCCGGCTGCGGCGTCACGGACACGCAGCCGGACAGCGTCGCGACCGCCACACCGGCCAGGAGTTTCACGAAGGTTCTGGTTCGTTGCACCCGAGCAACTCTGCTGTGCCGACCCGATGTCGGGTGAGCCGGGAAGCCGGGATTGGCCCGCACGAGTGACTCCGGTCGGCGCAACGTCCCGCTGCGGGCCGGCACGTCACCCTCTCGGACCCCGCGCAGGACGGACCGGCCGACGCCGCCTCCGCCGACAGGAGGCCGCCGCGGCGCACGTATGCTGCCCGGACGAACCACGCGCGGCCGGCCGGGTCACCGGGCCGGCCGGGCCCACCGGGCGAACACCGGGCAGGCCGACGCCGAACACTGAGAGGGAGTACCCGTGAAGGTCGGATGCATCGGGCTCGGCGACATCGCGCGGAAGGCGTACCTGCCGGTTCTGACCGCTCTTCCCGAGATCGAACTGCACGTGCAGACCCGCACCCCGGCCACCCTGGCCGCGGTCGCCGAGGCGCACCGGATCCCGGCCGGGCAGTGCCACGCGGACCTCGGGTCCCTGATCGCACAGGGGCTGGATGCGGCGTTCGTGCACGCGCCCACCGCAGTGCACCCGGAGATCGTGGAACGGCTGCTGGAGGCGGATGTAGCCACATATGTCGACAAGCCGATCGCCTATGAACTCGCCGATTCCGAAAGGCTGGTGAGCCTCGCCGAGGAGCGCGGGACGAGCCTCGCCGTCGGCTTCAACCGCCGGGTCGCACCCTCTTATGCACAGTGCGCCGAGCACCCGCGCGAACTGATCCTCATGCAGAAGAACCGGGTCGGCCTGCCCGAGAACCCGCGCACCATGGTGCTCGACGACTTCATCCACGTCGTCGACACCCTGCGATTCCTGGTCCCCGGCACGATCGAACACGTCGTCACGCACGCCAGGATCGTCGACGGTCTGATGCACCACGTCGTGCTGCACCTGTCCGGCGAGGGCTTCACCGCCGTCGGCACGATGAACCGGCTCAGCGGCTCGACCGAGGAACGCCTGGAGGTCTCGGGCCAGGACGCCAAGCGCGAGGTCCTCGATCTCGCGCAGGTGATCGACCACAAGGGGCAGCCGAGCGTGCGGCGGCGGGGCGACTGGGTGCCGGTGGCCCGTCAGCGTGGCATCGAGCAGTGCGTGCTGGCCTTCCTGGACGCCGTACGGGCCGGGACGGTGCTCAGCGCCCGGGACGCCCTGCAGACGCACGAACTGTGCGAGCGCGTCCTGCGTGACCTCGGCTGCGCCTGACCGGGCCGTACCCGGCACACCCCCGCCCCGCACGCACCTGCGGCTACCGGCTGGTCTTCGGCGTCGGCCCACCGGGCACACCGCCCTCGGCGCCCCGGTCGCGCCTCCTCGCGGCCCGCACGCCCACGGACGCGGCGTACATGACCAGTACGGCCGCCGCCCCCACCGGCGGCCAGTCGCCCCACCGGACGTACAGGGTGGTGCCGGAGGCCAGGGGCACGTCGAACACCTCGGCGCCACTGGTGTCCGTACCGAGCGGGGTGCCGATCCGCTCGCCCCGGGGGCCGTACACCGCGCTGACGCCCGTGAGTGTGGCGTGCACCACCGGACGGCCGTTCTCGGCGGCCCGCAGCGCCCCCAGCGAGGCGTGCTGTTCGGGAGCCCAGCTGTGCTGGAACGTCGAGGTCGACGACTGGACCACCAGGAGTTGCGCGCCGTCCCGGGTCAGCCGACGGCTCATGTCGGGGAAGGCGGACTCGAAGCAGATCAGCGGTCCGATCCGCAGCCCTCTGCCGTGGACCGCGTCGGGGAGCGGCATCGTCACCGGACGGGTCCCCCGGAGCCGGTCCTCACTCGCCGCGCGGCCCACGGACGTGGCCCAGCCGAACAGCGAGCGCGCCGGTACGTACTCACCGAACGGCACCAGCCGCATCTTGTCGTAACGATCTCCGGTCAGACCGTCCGGGCCCACCAGCATCGCCGACTTGAAGATCCCCGACCGGCCCGATCCGTCGCTCTGCCGGGCGTCCGCGTTGATCAGCACGTCCGCGCCCACCCGACGCGACAGCGCCGCGATCCGTGCGGTGACGTCCGGATGCCGGGCCGGATCCACACCGACGCTGCTCTCGCCCCACACCACCAGATCGAGGCCGCGTCCCGCCAGCGATCCGGTCAGCCGCTCACCGGCCGCGAGCCGCCGTTCGACGCTGTGCGGGCTCGTGAGCACACCGGGCTGCACCACGGCGATCCTCGCCACCCCCGACGGCCGGGGCTGCGGTGCCCACCCGGCCGCCGCCCCCACCGAAAGGGCGCACAGCGCGACGCCGACGACACCGGCCTTCCGTGCGGCACCGGCCACGAACAGCAGCACGACGGCGGTGTTCACCGCGACCTCCAGGAGACTCACCAGCCACACACCGCCGACCGAGGCCACGCGGAGCGCCGGGCCCGCCTCCCACTGGCTCGCTCCGAGCAGTCCCCAGGGTCCGCCGAGTCCCTGCCAGGAACGGACCGTCTCGATCAGCAGCCAGCCGCACGGCACCACGACGAGGGCAGCCGCGGCCGCCGCGGCGGACATCCTGCCACGCAGCAGCCGGAAGACCAGCAGACCCCACGGTGCCCACAGCAGCCCGAGCAGCGCGGCCAGGACCAGCAGGAACACATGCAGGCTCGGCAGCAGCCAGTGGTGCACGGCGAGCAGGAACGCCGTCCCGCCGAGCCAGCCGTCGAGCGCGGCCCGGCGCCCCGTACCGGCCGACCGGATCAGCAGCAGCCACGGCACCAGGGCCACGTAGGCGAACCACCACAGGGAGGGTGCCGGGAACGCGAGCGCGGGCAGCGCACCGGCGAACAGCGCCAGGCACCCGCGCCACGGGGCGGACCGCAGCACGCGCACGTACCGACCGCGCCGCTCGGGCGGGCGGTGCCGCGCTGGTCGTTCCCGCCGTTCCCGCCGCTCGGGCGGGCCGTCCCCACGAGACGGCCCGTGCCGTCCGTACCGCTCGCGCCGACCGGCCGGAACCCGCATGCCGCGCCTCCTCGTCCCGCCTGGTCAGCAGTCTCGCCCCGGGACCCCCGTTCCGCAGTTCTTCCCCGGCGCAGGGGAGCGGAAGCACGACGGGCGGGCCCGCCCGCCCGAGACCGGCACCGGCACCGGCACCGGCACCGGCACCGGCACCGGCACCGGCACCGGCACCGGCACCGGCACCGGCACCGGCACCGGCACCGGCACCGGTGCCGGTCCCGGGCCCGCGTCCGGGCCGCGGTCAGCAGGGCACCACGGCCACCGGACCAAGCGCGTGACTGAGCGTGGTCTGGGCGACGGGGGAGAGGCCGAGCCCCAGCGCCTCGCCGCCCCGGCGCCGGCCGATCACCGTCAGGGCCGCGGTGGCCGATGCCGTGACGAGCGCACGCGAGGCCGATCCGCCGACCGCCTCCCTGACGACCTCGACCTGCGGGTACTGCTCCCGCCGGCCGGCGGTGAGTTCGGCGAGGGTCCGCTCGGCCGAGGCCGCCGCGGCCTCACGGTCGAAGACGGGACCTCCGGACAGCATCGAGGAGACCATCGTCCAGCCGTGCACGATCCGCAGCCGCGCACCGGGCCGGGCGGCGGCCGCCGCGAAGGCGAACTCCAGCACCGCCTCGCTGCTCTCGTCGGCGGCCACACCGGCGACGACATCCCGCAACTCCTCCTCCCGGTCCCCCTCCGGCGTGCCATGGACGACGACCACGGGGCACTTGGCCATCGAGGCGATCGCCAAGCTGTTGGACCCGAGCAACAGCGACCGGAAACCTCCCAGCCCGCGGGAACCGACCACCACGAGGGACGCGTCGCGGCTGAGCGAGGTGAGCGCCGCCGCGGGGAAGTCCATCGGGGTGAGCGTCGTCGGGTGCAGGGCGGGTGCAAGCCGGGAGACCCTTCGCACGCACTGGGTGAGCAGCTCCTCCGCCTCGCGCCGCTGCGTTTCCTGGACGGAGTGCGGGGCCGGCGTCCGGGCGTGCACGACGACGAGCGCGAGCCCGCGCCGGGCGGCCTCGCGGGCGGCCCAGTCCAGGGCTTCGAGGCTGTGCGACGAGCCGTCGACGGCTGCGATCACGGGAGGCTCGTTGGTCATGGTGTTTCCCTCCAACATCTGCGGTACGCGTCCCAGGCTGGTACGCGTCCACGTGGTACGGCAGGGACTTTCGGCCCCAACCGCGCCACGAGGCCCGGTCCCGTGCTCCACGAACGGCGAAATGCAAAACAAACGGTGAAATGCGAACTTTGAGGCCAAAAGCCTGAATGGCTCGATACTGGGACCATGACACAGAAAACGTCCCGACCGCACGCCCCGGCGACTCTTTCCGTGAAGGGCCGGGACATACGGTTCCGCACGGTCGGGATCGTGGCGCTGACGGCCGTCGCGATCTGGTTCATCGCCGTGAACAGGGTGTCGGTCGCCATCCGGCTGTGGATTCCCGTCGTCGTCCTGCCGCTCTGGGCGGTGCTGACCGTGACCCTGCTGGCCGGACTCGTGCTGGGAGCGTTCGTCTCCCGTCGCCGGGCCAGGCGCTGAACACGCCCGGGGCGAACGTTGCCGGGAGAGGGCAGGGCGTGTTTCGAGAGTCCCGTCCGGCCCGCGGCGTCCGGCACGGCGCCTCACCATGTTGTCGGGACCGTCCGCGCGCTCCGTACGAGGACGACCCTTCGCCTTGCGGTGCGCCGTACCGGACGCCGCGGGCCCCGCCCTTCGGGCGGACGACGCCGCCTTCGAAACGCCTAGCCCGCGGACTCGCCCGCGTGCGGGCTCAGGACCCCCGCCGCGACCAGGACGAAGAGCACAATGCCCAGAATGATCCGGTAGACGACGAACGGCATGAAGCTCTTGGTCGTGATGAACTTCATGAACCAGGCGATGACGGCGTAACCCACGCCGAACGCGATGACCGTCGCGAAGATCGTCGGTCCCCATGACACGTGCCCCTCGCCCGCGTCCTTCAGCTCGAAAACACCCGAGGCCAGCACCGCCGGAATCGCCAGCAGGAACGAGTAGCGTGCGGCGGCCTCGCGGGTGTAGCCCATCAGCAGACCACCGCTGATGGTGGCGCCGGAGCGGGAGACGCCCGGGATCAGTGCCATGGCCTGGCAGAAGCCGAAGATCAGGCCGTCCTTGACGCCGAGCTCCCGGAGCGTCTTGCGCTCCTTGCTGGCCCGGTGCCTCCCGCCCACCTCGTCGCGGGCGGCGAGCCGGTCGGCGAAGCCGAGGACGATGCCCATCACGATCAACGTGGTGGCGATCAGCCGCAGATCGCGGAACGGCCCCTCGATCTGGTCCTTGAGCGTCACGCCGAGTACGCCGATGGGGATGGATCCCACGATGACCAGCCAGCCCATCTGGGCGTCGTGATCGCCGCGCATCGACCGGTCGAACAGTGAACGGAACCAGGCCGAGACGATCCGGACGATGTCCTTGCGGAAGTAGATGAGGACCGCCGCCTCCGTGCCGATCTGGGTGATGGCGGTGAACGCCGCACCCGGGTCGTGCCATCCGGCGAACGCCGCGGTGAGCCGCAGATGCGCGCTGGAGGAGATCGGCAGGAACTCGGTCAGTCCCTGAACGAGGCCCAGGACGAACGATTCGAACCAGCTCATGGGGCTTTGGCCATCCCGGAGGTGATCATGCATCGGCCGACAGGCACGAATGCCATCGGAAACATGCGGATTTGCGGTCGAATCAAGGCAAGGTCATGCCAGGCCCTGATGACTTCGCTCGGTCGCGGGCAGGGTATCGCCCTCGGATGAACGGGACGACGCACACCCCCGTCGCCGGACGCGGCCGGGCCCCGGCACCCGTCCCGCCGCGCCCTGCCCGGTCCACGCGGCGGAGCGCGCTCCGGGCCCGACGGTGGCTGAGTTCCCGGACCACGCGGCGGGGAACGCCCCGGGTCACCGGGCGGAGAGGCGGTGCCGCCTGCGCCAGGCGACGACGGCCGCGCCGAGCCCCGTCAGCACGATGAAGCCCGTCGCCGCCAGGAACGCGGGCGACGCCGGTGAGGCGGCCTCGCTGCCCGCCACGACGTACGCGGCGGTGTTCGGCACCGAACCCAGTCCGGTCGCCGCCAGGAACGCCGGGCAGCCCATGCGCGAGACCGCCGCGCAGTAGTTGGCCGCCGCGAACGGCACACCGGGGAACAGCCGCAGCGCCAGCATCGAACGGAACCCGTGCCGGCTCAGCTGACCGTCCGCCGCCCGCAGCCAGCGCCCCCGCAGCAGCGTGCGGAGCGCGTCCTGCCCGAGCACCCTGCCCAGCGCGAAGGAGATGCCCGCGCCGAGGACCGTGCCCGCCAGCGCGGCGGCCAGCCCCGCCTGCGAACCGAAGAGCGCCCCGGCGGCGAGATTGAGCAGCGGCCGGGGAACGAAGGCCACCGTGCACACCCCGTACGCCGCGGCGAACAGCACCACGGCGGCGCCGCCCCCGTCCGGCCGGTCCGGCCATCCGGTGGTGAGCAGCCGCTGGGGCTCGAACAGCAGCATCGCCGAGGCGGCGGCCACCAGCACCACCACGAGCAGCGAGAACCGGGACCAGGGCGAGAGCAGCGCCCTCGTGCAGCGCACGGCGAGGCCCTCGGCGGGCCGGGCGGCGGGGGCGGGGTCGAGCATGCGGGGAGACTAACCGACCGCGTACGCGACGAGGGGCCGAACTCCCGCGTACGGACCGGGCCCGCCGAGACCGCCGAGCCCACCGGAAAACCGGTCGACGCGGGCGCGCGTCCCCGGCCATCATCGGACCCATGGTCCGGTACGCCTTCCTCGCAGCGACGTCCGCCGTCGCGGACGCGCCGAAGGCTGCCGTGAACCCCCTCTTCGCGACGGCAGTTGACGCGGCGGCGCCCGCCGCGTCCGTGGCTCCCTTCGACGGCGCCCGAAGCTGACCCTCCCCCGACAGTCCGGCGGACCCCGCAAGGGGAGGGTCGGCAGGGCCCTGGGGTCTTCTTCTTCCCGGCATCGATCTTCCAAGGAAAGAGCCATGTCCAAGACGGCATACGTACGCACCAAGCCCCACCTCAACATCGGCACCATGGGCCACGTCGACCACGGCAAGACCACGCTGACCGCCGCCATCACCAAGGTCCTCAGCGACCGCGGAACCGGCACGTTCGTCCCGTTCGACCGGATCGACCGGGCGCCGGAGGAGAGCCGGCGCGGCATCACCATCAACATCGCGCACGTCGAGTACGAGACCGACACCCGCCACTACGCCCACGTCGACATGCCCGGACACGCCGACTACATCAAGAACATGGTCACCGGCGCCGCCCAGCTCGACGGCGCGATCCTCGTCGTCTCCGCGCTCGACGGGATCATGCCGCAGACCGCCGAGCACGTCCTGCTGGCCCGTCAGGTCGGCGTCGACCACATCGTCGTCGCCCTCAACAAGGCGGACGCGGGCGACCCCGAACTGACCGACCTCGTCGAGCTGGAGGTCCGCGAGCTGCTCACCGCGCACGGCTACGGCGGCCAGTCCGTCCCCGTCGTACGGGTGTCGGGCCTGAAGGCCCTGGAGGGCGAACCTCGCTGGACCTCGGCCGTCGAGGCGCTGCTGGACGCGGTCGACACGTACGTGCCGATGCCGGTGCGCTACACGGACGCGCCGTTCCTGCTCCCGGTGGAGAACGTCCTGACCATCACCGGCCGAGGCACCGTCGTCACCGGAGCCGTCGAGCGCGGCACGGTACGGGTCGGCGACCGGGTGACGGTGCCGGGCCCGGACATCGAGACGGTGGTCACCGGACTGGAGACGTTCGGCAAGCCGATGGAGTCCGCCGAGGCCGGGGACAACGTGGCCCTGCTGCTGCGCGGCGTCGAGCGCGACCGGGTACGCCGCGGTCATGTCGTCGCGGCTCCCGGCAGTGTGACGCCCCGTCGCCGGTTCACGGCGCAGGTGTACGTCCTGACGGCCCGCGAGGGCGGCCGCAGCACCCCGGTCGCCACCGGCTACCGGCCGCAGTTCTACATCCGCACCGCGGACGTCGTCGGCGACATCGACCTCGGCCCGGCGGCGGTGGCGCGCCCCGGCGACACGGTCGACGTCACCGTCGAACTGGGCCGCGACGTACCGCTGGAGACCGGACTCGGCTTCGCGATCCGCGAGGGCGGCCGTACGGTCGGCGCCGGCACCGTCACCGCGGTGCTCTGACATCCGCACCGGCCGGGCCCGCCTCCCACCCCGGGGAAGGCGGGCCCCGTGCCGTGAGCAAGACTGACGGCATGGCAGACACAGCACTGGTACTCGGTGCCGGCGGCGTCACCGGCAGCGCCTGGGAGACCGGCATTCTGCACGGGCTCGCCCAGGCGGGAGCGGACCCGACCGCCGCAGACCTGATCATCGGCAGCTCGGCAGGCGCGGTGGTCGGCGCGCAAGTGGCCTCCGGGGCGCTCGGCCTCGCCGAACTCTACGAACTCCAGCTCTCCGATCCGCGGGGCATGACCGGCGGACGGCTCGGCGCGGCGGCGTTGCTGCGCTACGCGGGGGCCGTGCTGTCGGCGCGCACGCCCGAGGCGTACGGCCGCAAGCTGGCGGGGATCGCCGCCCGGTCCAGGACCGGCGTCACGGCGGAGGAACGGCGCGCGGCGATCGCCGACCGCCTCCCCTCGTCGGACTGGCCCGAGCGCCCTCTGCTCATCACCGCCGTCGACGCGGTCAGCGGCGAGCTCCACGCCTTCGACAGGAGCGGCGGGGTGCCGCTCGTGGACGCCGTCACCGCGAGCTGCGCGGTCCCGGCGGTCTGGCCCGTCGCCACCGCGGGCGGCCGGTCCTGGATCGACGGCGGCGTGCACTCCCCGGCCAACGCCCAGCTCGCCGAGGGCTATGAGCGGGTCGTGATCATCGCCCCGACGGCGAGCGGCAACAAGGTCATCGCCTCGCCGCGCTCGCAGGCGGACCGGCTCGCCGCGCGGGGCGCCCGCGTCGAGGTCATCACCCCGGACCCGGCGGCGAAGCGAGCCTTCGGCCGAAATCCCCTGGACCCGAGCCGCAGGGCGGCGGCGGCCCGCGCCGGACTGGCCCAGGCGGCTGCGCACGCCGACACCGTCGCCTCGGTCGTGAGCGGGTGATCCGGCACCCCACAATGAGAGAGTGAACGAGCCGATACCCGTCATCCGGGACGTGGACCAGGGCACCGCCAGACTCCTCCCCGACGTGGACCGGGACCGGGCCTGGCTGCTCACCGTCGACGGCGCGCCCCAGTCGTACGTCGATCTCGACGCGCCGGAGCATCTCGAGTTCGAGTACGTGCGGCGGCTCGCCCATGTCGTGGACCTGACCGCGGCACCGGGCGCGCCGCTCGACGTGCTCCACCTCGGCGGCGGTGCCCTCACGCTGCCCCGCTACGTCGCCGCGACCAGGCCCGGATCCCGTCAGGACGTCGCCGAGGCCGATCTCGGGCTCCTCGCCCTGGTCGCCGAACATCTCCCGGTGCCCGACGGCGGCGGGATCACCGTGCACGGCGCCGACGCCCGCGGCCTGCTGGAACGGACCCCGCCCGGCTCCGTCGACCTCCTGGTCGCGGACGTCTTCGGCGGCACCCGGGTGCCCGCCCACCTCACCACCGTCGAGTACGCGCGGGTCGCCCGCCGGGCGCTGCGCGACGGCGGAACCTACGCCGCCAACCTCGCGGACGGCGCCCCCTTCGACTTCCTCCGCTCCCAACTGGCCACCTTCGGGGCCGTCTTCGAGGAGATCGCACTGATCGCCGAGCCCGCCGTGCTGCGCGGCCGACGCTTCGGCAACGCCGTACTCGTGGCCTCCGGGCAACTTGTCGACACCGAGGCGCTGACCCGCCGCTGCGCCGCCGATGTGTTCCCCGCCCGGGTCGAGCACGGCGCGGCGCTCACCCGGTTCACCGGGGCCGCCCGGCCGGTCGGGGACGGTGAGGCGGTCGCCTCACCCGAGCCGCCCGACGGCGCTTTCGGGATCGGCTGAGACCGGCTCCCGCGGGGCCACCGCTTCCGTCACCGCCGCGACGGTGGCGGGAGCGCGGGTCAGTCGGCGTACCTCGGGCACGAACAGCACGGCCCCGGTGACCAGCACGATCAGCGCCGCGCAGCCCCACAGCGCCTGGCTCCGCCCGACCAGCACCTCCACCGGACCGGCGAGCGCGGTGGCGAGCGGCATCATCGCCACCGAACCGAACCAGTCGTAGGCCGAGACCCGCGAAAGCTTCTCCTCCGGGATCTCCTGGTGCAGGGTCGTCATCCACGCCACCCCGAACACCTCGATGCAGACGCCGCTGACGAACATCACCAGGCACAGGCCCACCACCGGCAGCGGTACCGCCAGCGCCGCCGACGGCAGGGCCAGCGGGAACACGCAGAGCGTTCCGACCAGCAGCATCCGACGGGGCTTCCAGCGCGTCATCAGGAGCGCCCCGCCCAGTGTGCCGACGCCGAACGCGGCGAGCGCGAAGCCCCAGGGCCGGGGGCCGCCCAGTTCGTCCCGGGCAACCAGCGGCCCGTACACCGACTCGGCGGCCGCCACTGCGGCGACCACCACGGAGAACTGCGCGACGATGCTCCACAGCCACGGCCGGCCGATGAACTCCCGCCAGCCGTCCCGCAGATCGGAGAGCAGGCCGCCGCCGGGTTCGCGTGCCGGGATGTGACCGACGTCCAGGAAGGCGCGCAGCACCCCGGCCACGGCGAAGGCCGCCGCGTCGACGGCCAGCACCCACCCCGGGTCCATGGCCGCGATCATGGCGCCGCCGAGCGCGGCACCGCCGATCGTCGCGCCCTGCATGGCCATTCGGAAGAGGGCGAACGCCCGGCTCGCCTGTTCGCGGTCGACGCTCGACATCAGCATGCCCTCGGCCGCCGGGTTGAAGAACGCCTGTCCGGTCCCGCACAGAGCGGTGAGCAGCATCATCTGCCACAGTTCGGGGTCGCCCGCCAGCACCAGCCAGGCGAAGACGGCCTGCGAGACGCAGTTCAGGGCGTTCGCCGCCACCATCACCCGGTGGCGCGGCAGCCGGTCCGCGATCGCCCCGCCGATCAGCAGGAACAGCACCAGCGGCGTGGCCCTGGCGGCGGCCACCAGGCCGACGTCACCCCCGTCCCCGCCGGACTGGAGAACGGCGAACGCCGCCGCGATCAGCGCGCCATGGGTCCCCAGGCCCGTGATGATCGCGGCGGCGGTCAGCAGACGGTAGTTGCGGCCGGAACGGCGTGCGGGGAGTTCGGGGGCATCGGCGGTGGAGGTGTCGTTCACCACGGGACTATCGCCGCCGCGGCCCCCTCATGCCAATAGATTAAACGGCGCCCCCGGGGATCGCTCCCGCAAGCCTGCCGCGGGAGGCGTCAGGAGGACGGGGCGACGTCCGTCAGCCGCACGGTGCTCAGGATCTTCTCGATGGTGGTGTCCGGGAGCTCGTCCTGCACGTTGTCGGCCGCGTACAGCACCCAGGACGCGAATTCGCCGTTCTTGTTCTTGAAGGTGAAGGCGATCGTCTTGCCGTCGCTGTCGCACTTCTTGCGCTTCGTGACGCCGGGAGCGGTGGCGGTGACGACCTGGCCGGTGAGCCCCGACTTGGTGGTGTACTGCCTGGCCGGGGTGAACTTGATGGTGCTCTGCGGCATGTGCTGCGCGTACGCGCCCCACGCCCAGGTACCGGCCTCGCTGTGGGCGTTCTTGGCGGCGTCGGTGGCGCCCTGGGCGCCCCTGGTGCCGGCGCTCGCCAGGCTGGAGGTCTCCTCGACGCCGTCCTTGTCGGAGTCGTCCACGCACCACTTCTTCTGGAAGTACGACGGTGCGGTGAAACCGATCAGGGGCGAACCGTCGCCCTTCTTCTCGTCCTCGAAGAACGAGAACGTGCCGGGCGTCCCGACCTCCCAGTCCCCGGGCACGTCGAACCGGGTGCCCCACTTGGGGTTGGTGACCACCTTCCAGCCCGCGACGAGGGGCTTGGCGTCCTCGCCGCCGCGCGGGTTCGCCTCCGGCGAGGACGCGGCATCGGACGGGTCGGCGGGAGCCGAGGTCTTCTTGTCGTCGGCGATGTCCTTGCCCTTGTCGTCGTCCTTGTTCAGCACGACGACACCGGTGACCGCCGCCGCCACCACGACGGCGGTGGCCGCGACGATCGCCACGGCGGTGGTCTTCTTCTTGTCGTTGCCGGGCTGCGGAGCACCGGGCGGACCGGGAACCGCGTACTGCGGAACGGTCGGCTGCTGGTACGGGTTCGGCTGCGGGTAGCCGTAGCCGGGCTGTTGCCCCTGCTGCGGATGTCCCGGGCGCTGCCCGGGCTGTCCCTGCTGCTGGTATCCCGGCTGCTGATAGGGATTCGGCTGCTGGTACCCCGGCTGCTGGTACGGGTTCTGGTTCTGGTCCTGCGGGTTGTGCTCGCCCCCGGGCGGCTGCTGTCCTGGCCACATGGCTGGAAACAATAAGGGGGCCCCACCGGGACGGCTACGTCCGCCCCCGTGAGCGGATGGTGAAGGAAGCGGCGTGGAGGCAACGGGGGCCCGGGGCGGGGACCGGAGAAGCGGGGATGGCACGTCCGGGCTACCCGAAAGTAACATCAGCTCATGAGTGCTGAACAGTCGGCCGTCGGCGAGATGCTCGCCGCCACGGTCCCCATGGCCCGTACCCTCCGTCTGGAGTTCCTGGAGACGACAGCCGAACGCGCGGTGGTCCGGCTGCCGGACCAGGCCGAATACCACAACCACATCGGCGGTCCCCACGCCGGAGCGATGTTCACGCTCGCGGAATCGGCGAGCGGCGCGATCGTCCTGGCCGCCTTCGGCGACCAGTTGTCGCGCGCCGTGCCACTGGCCGTGCGGGCGGAGATCGGCTACAAGAAGCTGGCCATGGGAGAGGTCACGGCGACGGCGACCCTGGGCCGGCCGGTGGCCGACGTCGTCGCGGAACTGGACCGCGGGGAGCGGCCCGAATTCCCCGTGGCCATCGAGATACGGCGTGCGGACGGCGCGGTGACCGGCGAGATGACGGTCCTCTGGACGCTGCGTCCCAACGCCTGATCCCGGGCCGCCCGCACGGGGCTGCCGCGCCTCCGGCGAACGGGGGAGCGGCAGCCCCGTACGTCGTCCGCGCGGGCGGCGCACCGGCCGGCCGGGCGGGGGCGGATCGCCCCACCGCCCGGCGGATACCGGCCCGGGCCCGGGGAGTCCTCGCCCGCCCCGGTCGTCCCCTCGGGTCATCGCCCGGCGCGTTCCTCGTGCGCCCTGCGGTGCGCCTCGGCCAGTTCGACGTAGCCCGCCGCGTTGAACCTGATGCCCTCGCGTTCCTCCTCGGTCAACTGCCGCTTGACCTTGGCGGGCACTCCCGCGACCAGGGAACCCGGCGGCACCTGCATGCCCTGCGGCACCAGCGCATGCGCCGCGATCAGCGAACCCGCCCCGATGCGGGCGCCGTTGAGGACAGTGGCTCCCATGCCGACCAGGACGTCGTCCTCGACGACGCAGCCGTGGAGCACCGCGTTGTGCCCGACCGAGACACGCTCGCCGACGGTGACGGCGAAGCCGGGATCGGTGTGGACGCTGCAATTGTCCTGGACGTTGCTGTCCGCGCCCACCACGATGGGGCCGCAGTCGGCGCGCAGGACGGCGTGGTACCAGACGCTGGAGCCCGCCGCCAGCGTGACCTCGCCGATCACGACGGACGTCGGCGCGGTGAAGGCGTCCGCGGCGACCTCCGGTTCCTTGCCGCCGATTCCCGTCACCAACGCCTGCTCCGCCATCGTCCGTTCCTCCGTGCTCAGCCGGTGCGCGTCCCCGGATGTCCGATCGCGTCGGAGGAACGCTATGCGACGGGCGACGGGCCGTCCCCGAGTGGGGTGAACATCACAGGTGCTCGCGGTGATCGGGCCGCACGCCGCCGACTACCGTGTGCGGGTGCCGAACAACAGGAACGCGTTCTCCCCCCTCGCCGCCTGGCGGCGGCGCGTCCTCTCCCGTGCCGTCCACCACGGCTGGCGCCGGGTGCGGGAGTGGGGCGCGGTCACCGCGGAGCACCCCGGTGGACTGCGGTTCGGCCGGATCGGCGACGGGACCCGGCTGGCCTTTCCACAGGGCACCGTCTTCGGCGAGAAGTGGATCGAACTCGGCGCCCACTGCGTGATAGGGGAACAGGTCACGCTCACCGCGGGACTCATGCCCGATCTGGACCTGGGGCCGGAACCGATCCTGACCCTCGGCGACGGCGTGGTGCTCGGCAGAGGAAGCCATGTCGTCGCAGACACCCGGGTCGCCATCGGCTCCGACACGTACTGCGGACCGTACGTCTACATCACGTCCACCAACCACAGTTACGACGATCCGCACGAGCCGATCGGCCGGCAGTGGCCCCGCATGGAGCCGGTCGCCATAGGACCCGGCTGCTGGATCGGCACCGGATCGGTGATCCTCCCGGGGGCCACCCTCGGACGCAACGTGGTGGTGGCCGCGGGCGCCGTCGTACGCGGCCACGTGCCCGACCACGCGGTGGTGGCCGGGGCCCCCGCCCGTGTCGTGCGCAGCTGGGACCCGGAGAAGGGCTGGCAGCCGCCGCTGCGTACCCCCGCACCGGTGCCGATCCCGGCGGACGCCACTCCCGAGCAGCTGCTCGCGCTGGCGGAGCCCGGCGAGACCCCCGGCCCGTCCGCGCGCTGAACGCCGCGTCCGTCAGCCGTCCGTGCGGCATGGCGTCCGGTCCGCGGCACCCGCCCGGAGCGAGGGCAGACGGCGGGCCGCGAAATCGACGGCGGCGTCCAGGCGGAAGAGCAGGCTCGTCGACGAACCGACCGGACCGCTCCGTACCCCCGCACCACCGTCCGCGCGCGCGAACTCGGCTCCCAGCACGGCGAAATCGCCGTCGTCCAGCGCGATGTCCTCGTACTCCCACCACTGGCGCCGCCCTCCGGTCCCCACCACGCAGCGGTAGCGGCGACGGGGCGGGGACGGCATCCGGTACTCGCCCAGGTGGAACGCCGTGCAGGTGCCGAACCCGGTGCCCAGCAGCAGCACCTGGGCGCGCAGCTCGTGGAGACGGGCCAGCGGGGAGTCCTCGCCGAGGTGGCAGTCGGGGCGGTGGCCCGCCGTCAGCTCCCCGGCCAGGGGGCCGAGCGCGGTGAAGGACGTCTGGGGATGGTCGCTGCGCACCGCCCCCTCGGTGAGCCGCACGGTCTCCGGGAGCAGGCCCATCGACGGCGCGGCCGTCGTCGCCGGGTCGAAGGGGGGCATCCGCGCCCGCACGGCCTCCCGCTCCCGGTCGGTCAGACCGCGCACCCGGTCGAGGTACTGCGGAGAGGTGTCCGAGTTCTCCGGGGTGAAGGACGGGACGACGAGCGTGCCGTGCTCGCCGAGGGCGTCCCGCAACGCTCCCAGCACCGCCCGGACCTCACCGCGCACCGGGCCCACCGCACGCATCGAGGCATGGACCATCAGGACGCCGCCCCGCGCCACTCCCAGCTCGGACAGTTGCTCCGCGAGCCCGGCTCGGGTGTGGGGGGCGATCGACGACGGTGTAGTGGTCACAGCCCGCCATTCTCCCAGTGGCCCGGCAATGTGACACCACGCACATCCGGACGGAGGGCGGGCCGCTGCGACCGCGCGTGCCGGGCGCCGCACGGCAGGCGGCCGTTGGAGACGCCTTAGGGCCTGTCTGGAGTTGTGATCTGGGCTCGCGGGGCGTGGTGCGCACGCTCGCCGCTCCCTGATCCAGATCACAACTCCAGACAGGCCCTAACCGCCCAGTGCGGGGATTTCGATCGCGGGGCAGCGGTCCATGACCATGTCGAGCCCGGCCGCGCGCGTGCGTTCGTACGCCTCGGTGTCGACCACGCCGAGCTGGAACCAGACCGACTTCGCGCCGATCGCCACCGCCTCGTCGGCCACGCCGCCCGCCAGCCCGCTGTTGACGAAGACGTCCACCACGTCCACCGGGAACGGTATGTCCGCCAGCGAGGCGTACCCCTGCTCCCCGTGGACCGGCTCCGCCTTCGGATGCACCGGGACCACCCGCTTGCCGAAGCGCTGAAGCACCTCGGCGACGCGATGGGCCGCCCGCGACGGGTTGTCGGACAGGCCGACCACGGCCCAGGTGTCGCCCGAGTGCAGAAGAATCCTGCGGATCGTCTCCGAGTCTGCGTACATGATCGGGACAACGGACGGCGGTCTCCGGCTGTTCCCGGAAGGGGCATAGGCTAGCCGGATGCAGGAGCAGTACCGGACCGTCGCCCGCGCGGGCGTGCACGAGACCGAGATCAACCGGTCGCGTTTCATCTGCGCGCTCGCCCCCGCCGCCACCGAACAGGAGGCGCAGGACTTCCTCGCTCGCGTACGTGCCGAGCACCCCACCGCCACCCACAACTGCTTCGCCTACGTGATCGGCGCCGACGCGTCCGTGCAGAAGGCCGGCGACGACGGAGAACCGGGCGGCACTGCCGGTGTCCCGATGCTGCAGATGCTGACCCGCCGGGAGATGCGCTACGTCGTCGCCGTCGTCACCCGCTACTACGGGGGCGTGAAACTCGGAGCGGGGGGCCTGATCCGGGCGTACGGGGGAGTGGTCGGCGAGGCCCTCGACGCCCTCGGCACCATCACCCGGCAGCGGTTCCGCCTCGCCACGATCACCATCGGGCATCAGCGGGCCGGCAAGCTGGAGAACGATCTGCGGGCCACCGGCCGGTCCGTGCGCGAGGTCCGGTACGCGGAGGCCGTCGTCATCGAGGTCGGACTGCCGGACTCGGACGTGGAATCGTTCCGCGGCTGGCTCGCCGACGCGACGGCGGGCGAGGCCCGGCTGGAACTCGGCGGCGAGGCGTACGGGGACGCGTGACGCAGGCGCCCGGCGGGGAGGACCCGGCCGGGACGACTCGCCGGGGCGGCCCTCCCGACGGCCTCGCGCACACGGCGTCCCGGCGTGGGGGCACGGGCGGGAGCCCGTCGGCCGCATCGGACAATAGGGCCATGACCCGGCTTCTGACCAGCAGCGATCTCCTGGCCGTGCTCGAACCGGACGCCTGTCTGGAGGCCCTGCGCGACGGCTTTCGCCGGGCCGGTGCCTCCACCGTCGCCGGCCGGCGGATCCGCACGGACCTCCCGTTCCCGGGTACGGCGACGGCCCTGATGCCCGGACTGCTGCCGGGCATCGACGCGTACACCGTCAAGGTCAATGCCAAGTTCCCGGGCGCCCGGCCCGCGCTGCGCGGCGTGATCTGCCTGCACAGCGGACGGGACGGTGAACTCCTCGCCCTGCTCGACTCCGCCACCGTCACGGCCTGGCGGACCGGCCTCGCCGCGGCCCTCGGCACCCATGTCCTCGCCGCACCCGATCCGGCGGGCGAAGCGGTGCTCGGCGTCGTCGGCGCGGGCGCGCAGGCCGAGATCGTGGTCCGTGGCGTACGGAGCCTGCGCGCATTCCGCGACCTGGTGGTGCACGACACCGCCCCGGAGCGAGCGGCAGGCTTCGCCGGCCGGCACCGGGGCCGTGTCGTCGGCTCGGCGGCCGAGGTCGCCGCGGCCGCGGACGTCGTCCTGCTCGCCACCTGGTCGCGGACTCCGTTGCTGAGCCTCGCCGATACCCGTCCCGGCCAGCACTTCACCACACTCGGTGCCGACGAGCCCGGCAAACAGGAACTCTCCGCCGACCTGCTCGGCTCCGCCCTTCTCGTCGTCGACGACCGCGAACTCGCCGCGACCACAGGAGCCCTGGCCGCGGCGGGACTGCCGCCCGACGCCGCGCACGCCACGCTCGGCGAACTGCTCGACGGCACCCGTCCCGGCCGCGTTCCGGACACGGCACGCTCCGTATACGCACCCGTCGGGCTCCCCTGGCAGGACCTGGCCGTCGCCTGGGTCGCCTACCGACAGGCGGAACGGCTCGGCGTCGGGACGCCGGTCGATCTTCTCGGCTGAAGGCGCCGAGGGCGGCCGATGCCGGTGGGACACTGTGAGCGGTGAGAACACTGTGCTCAGCGGGAAGAACGGTGTGCTCACCGGTACGGAAGCGGTCGCGGCGGGCGATCGGCGCGGATCACGGACCCGCGCCGGTCCGCGGGCCGGTCATGGTGTGCGCCGGGCACGGAAACGGACGCGGGGGCGGAGGAAGAAGATGACGCAGGGCGGAGCCGGCACGTGAGAATTCTGCACACATCGGACTGGCACCTGGGCCGGTCCTTCCACCGGGTCTCCCTGCTCGAAGCCCAGGCGGCCCACCTGGACCACCTGGTGGCCACGGTGCGCGAGCACGAGGTGGACGCGGTCGTCGTGGCGGGTGACGTGTACGACAGGGCCGTGCCCCCGCTGTCCGCCGTCGAACTCTTCGACGAAGCGCTGCACCGGCTCGCGGCCGCCGGGGTACCCACCGTGATGATCTCCGGGAACCACGACTCGGCGCGCAGGCTCGGCGTCGGCGCCGGGCTGATCGGACGGGCCGGAATCCATCTGCGGACCGACCCCGCCCACTGCGCCACCCCCGTCGTCCTGCGCGACGCCCACGGTGACGTGGCGTTCTACGGGCTGCCCTATCTGGAACCCGCCTTGGTCAAGGATGCCCTCGGGGCGGAGCGCGCCGGACACGAGGCGGTGCTGGGCGCCGCCATGGACCGGGTGCGCGCCGACCTCGCCGAACGGCCCGGAGGCACCCGCTCCGTCGTGCTCGCCCATGCCTTCGTCGCGGGCGGAGAACCCAGCGACAGCGAACGCGACATCACCGTCGGCGGGGTCGCCGCCGTACCCGCCGGAGTCTTCCACGGCGTCGACTACGTGGCGCTCGGACACCTTCACGGCAGCCAGACCGTCACCGAGCGGATCCGCTACTCCGGTTCACCGCTCGCCTACTCCTTCTCCGAGGCCACCCACCGCAAGACGATGTGGCTCGTCGACCTCGACGCCTCGGGGGGCATCACCGCCGAACGCCTCGACTGCCCCGTGCCCCGACCGCTCGCCAGACTCCGCGGCCGCCTCGACTCCCTCCTCGACGACCCCGCGCTGGAACGCCACCGGGACTCCTGGGTCGAGGCCACGCTCACCGACCCGGTGCGCCCCACCGAACCGATGGCCCGACTCGCCGAACGCTTCCCCCACACCCTCAGCCTCGTGTTCGACCCCGACCGGGCCCCCGAAGACCCGCTCGCCTCGTACGCACAGCGCCTCCAGGGGCGCGACGACCAGCAGATCGCGGAGGACTTCGTGGCACACGTGCGCGGCGGCGCGGCGGCGGACGAGCGGGAACGCGCCGTGCTGCGCGACGCCTTCGATCACGTCCGGGTGGACGACACGCTGCGCGAGGTGAACCGGTGAGGCTGCACAGGCTCACGCTCACGGCCTTCGGGCCGTTCGGCGGCACTCAGCACATCGACTTCGACACGCTCTCCTCGGCCGGGCTCTTCCTGCTGCACGGGCCGACCGGTGCAGGGAAGACCTCGGTCCTCGACGCCGTGTGCTACGCCCTGTACGGCTCGGTGCCCGGCGTCCGTCAGACCCCCGGCGGCTCGCTGCGCAGCGACCACGCCCCGGTGGACGTACCCACCGAGGTCACCCTCGACCTGACTGTCGGCGGCCGGCGCCTCGAAGTCACCCGGCGTCCGGCCCAGGCCCGCCCCAAGAAGAAGGGCGACGGCTTCACCACGGAGAAGGCGCAGAGCCGTCTGCGCGAGTACGAGCCGGACGGCGGCCGGCGGTCGCTCAGCCGCTCGCACCAGGAGATCGGCGAGGAGATCACGCAGCTGATCGGGATGAGCCGCGACCAGTTCTGCCAGGTGGTGCTCCTGCCGCAGGGCGACTTCGCGCGCTTTCTGAGGGCCGACGCCGAGTCGCGGGGCAAACTGCTCGGCAGGCTCTTCGACACCCGTCGCTTCGCCGCCGTCGAGGACCGGCTCGCCGACCTCCGCCGTGCCGCCGAGGCCCAGGTCAGGGCCGGGGACGAACGCGTCCTCGCGACCGCTCAGCGGATCGCCCAGGCCGCCGGTCCGGCCGCGCGCGAAGCGGTGCTCCCCGGCCTCCGGCCCGGTGACCCCGGGCTCGCCGCGAGCGTGCTGGAGTGGGCCGCGCAGGCCCGTAGCGGCGCCCGGGAACGGCTCGACGTCGCCGCGTCCGCGCTGGCCCTCGCCGAGGGCCGACAGGAGTCCGCCCGCCTGGCCCTCGACGCCGAACGCGAACGTGCCGCGCTCCAGCAGCGGTACGAGGAGACCCGGCGACGCGCCGCCGCGCTCGAAACCGGCCGTCCCGACCACGACCGCCGCCGTGAACGGCTCGCCCGCGCTCGCAAGGCGGACCAGGTCGCCCCCGCCCTGGAACTGCGCGAGGAGGCCGAACGCGCCTGCCACGCCGCCCGGGAGGCCCGGGACCGCGCCCGCGCACCGCTGCCCGCCTCCCTCGCCGAGGCGGGCGCCGAACAACTGGCCGAACTGGAGCGCGGGGTCCGTCAGGAACTCGGCGGACTGGACGCCGCGAAGCGCGCCGAGCGGCGCAGCGCGGAGATCGACGCCGAACGTACCGGGCTGGAACGACAGGCCCGGGCGGACGACGAGCTGATCCAGGAGGCGAAGGGCTGGCTGGCCGGCTGGGAGGCGACCCGGCATGCCCTGCGGGCCCGGGTCGAGGAGGCCCAGGAGGCGGCGACCCGTGCGGAACAGTTCGCGGGAAGGCTGGAACCCGTCCGGGCGCGGTGGGAGGCGGCCCGGCGACGCGACGCGCTCGCCCTGGAGGTGTCGGCCGCCGTCGAGCGGCTGGCCCTGGCCCGGGAGCACGCCGTCGGTGCCCACGAGTCCTGGCTGGAGCTGCGCGAACGGCGTCTGCGCGACATCGCCGCGGAACTGGCCGCAGAACTGGTGGACGGTGAGCACTGCGCGGTGTGCGGTTCGAGAGAGCACCCCGCCCCCGCGCGCGCGAGCGACGGCCATGTCGACCGGGCCGCCGAGGAACGGGCCCTGGACGCCTACCGGCGGGCCGAGGACGTGCGCACCCGGGCCGACCGGGAGCTGGGGATCCTGCGCGAGAAGCACCTGACGGCCCGGGCCGCGGCGCGGTCGGCCGTGCCGCAGCCGAGGGACGGCGCGGATGCCGTCGAACGGGCCGGTGCCGGGCGCGTCGCCGGGGCCGCGGGCGCGGAGCCGGCCGTGCCGGGGGAACCGGTGGGCGAGGAGGCGGTGGCACGGACGACGCCGTCCCCCTCCGAGTCCGCCGCGGAACCCGCCGCCGACCCCTCTGCCGCCGAACTCGCCGAACTCGTCGAGAGGCTGACCCACCGGCACGCCGAGGCGCACCGGGCCGCGGCCGGGACCCACGCGGCGCGCGAGGCACTGGCAGCCGCCGAGCGGGAACACTCCGAGCGGCTGGAAGGGCTGCGGTCGGCCGAGCGCCGGGTCGCGGCCCGCATCTCCCTGCGGGAGGGGCTGGACCGGGAACAGGCGTCGCTGGAAGGCGAGTTGGCGGTCGCGCGGGGCGACCGCGCCAGCGTCGCCGAGCACGCGGAGCTGCTGGAGCGAAGGGCCGGGCTGCTCGCCGCGGCCGCCATGGCGGTACGCGAGGAGGAGGCGGCCGCACAGCGTCGCAAGGAGGCCGACGGCCGACTCGCCGACGCCGCGTTCCGGGCCGGGTTCGACACCCCGCAGGAGGCCGCCGCGAGCCTGCTGTCCGACGCCGAACAGCGTGAACTCCAGCGGCTGACCGACGCCTGGCAGTCGGAGTCCGCCGCCGTCGCCGACCGGCTCGCCGAGACCGCGGCCCGTACCGCCGCCGACGGGCCGCCGGCCGGGGTGGAGGCCGCGCGGGCCGCGTACGACGCCGCCGAGCGGCTGCTGCGGGAGGCGTCGGCCGCGCTGTCCGCCGCACGGGAGCGCTGTGCCGAACTGGCCCGGCTGTCGCGCGGTGCCACGAACGGGGTGCGCGATCTCGGCCCGCTGCGCGAGGAGTACGACCGGGTGGCACGGCTGGCCGCGCTCACCGCCGGTACCTCGGCGGACAACGAGCGCAAGATGCGGCTGGAGTCCTACGTACTGGCCGCACGGCTCGAACAGGTCGCCGCCGCGGCCACCGCGCGGCTGGAACGCATGTCGTCCGGCCGGTACACCCTGGTCCATTCCGACGCCCGGACCGGAAGCCGCAGGTCCGGTCTCGGCCTGCACGTGGTCGACGCCTGGACCGGCCGCGAACGCGACACGGCGACGCTCTCGGGAGGCGAGACGTTCTTCGCCTCACTGGCTCTCGCGCTCGGCCTCGCCGATGTCGTCACCGACGAGGCGGGCGGCGTACGGCTGGACACGCTCTTCATCGACGAGGGCTTCGGCAGCCTGGACGACCAGACGCTCGACGAGGTGCTCGACGTCCTGGACTCGCTGCGCGAACGGGATCGCTGCGTCGGCATCGTCAGCCATGTGGCCGATCTGCGCCGCCGTATCCCCGCCCAGCTCGAAGTGGTGAAGGAGCGCGACGGGTCGGCGGTACGGCACCGCGCGTCGGGCACGGCTGTCGGCTGACGGCTGTCGACCGCCCGTCTTCGTCACGCCGGACGCCCGCCGCGCGGCCGTTCGTGCCGGGGCCGGTCCGCCGCCCACGCCGCCCGGCCCCGAGGGACCCGGGGCCGGCCGACACGAGCGGGACGCGTGCGATCACCCTCTCCTCGCTCCGGCCGCCCGTCCGGCCGCCGAGAAGGAGAGGCTGATCGCACGGTCCCGTCGGAGTCTGAACGTCCGCTCGGAGCCCGGACGGTTTCGCGTCCGGTCGGAGCGTGGACCTCCGGTCAGAGCTTGGACAGCTCGTCCACCAGGTCGTCGAGTCCGAGCGGACCCTGCGAGAGCGCGGCCATGTGCCACGCCTTCGCGTCGAACGCGTCGCCGTGCGCCTTGCGCGCGTTCTCCCGGCCGAGCAGCCACGCGCGCTCGCCCAGCTTGTACCCGATGGCCTGCCCCGGCATCGAGAGGTAGCGGGTGAGCTCGCTCTCCACGAAGTCGGCCGGACGGCCGCTGTGGTTGCCGAAGAACTCCTGGGCCAGGTCGGGGGTCCACCGCTCGCCGGGGTGGAACGGGGAGTCCGCGGGGATCTCCATCTCGGCGTGCATGCCGATGTCCACGATCACCCGGCAGGCGCGCATCATCTGGGCGTCCAGGTAGCCGAGCCGGCGCTCGGGGTCGGGCAGGAAGCCCAGTTCGTCCATGAGCCGCTCCGCGTACAGCGCCCAGCCCTCGCAGTTCGCGCTGACCTCGCCGATCGACGCCTGGTAGCGGGAGAGGCTGTCGGCGACGTGCGTCCACTGCGCGATCTGCAGGTGGTGGCCGGGCACACCCTCGTGGTACCAGGTCGAGACCAGGTCGTAGACCGGGAAGCGGGTCTCGCCCATGGTGGGGAGCCAGGTGCGGCCGGGGCGGGAGAAGTCCTCGGACGGGCCCGTGTAGTACGGAGCCGCGGCACCGCCGGGCGGGGCGATGTGGGACTCCACCTTCCGCACCCGTTCGGCGAGTTCGAAATGCGTCCCGTCGAGCGCCTCGATGGCCTCGTCCATCAGGTTCTGGAGCCAGGTCCGGACCTCGTCGACCCCCTCGATGTGCTTGCCGTGGACGTCGAGATGGGCCAGCGCCTCCCAGGGACCCGCGCCGGGCAGGATCTTCCCGGCCTCGGTCCTCATCTCGGCGAGCAGCCGGTGGTACTCGGACCAGCCGTACGCGTACGCCTCGTCGAGGTCCAGGTCCGTGCCGTTGAAGTAGCGCGACCAACGCGCGTACCGCTCGCGGCCCACGATGTCCGGCGCACCCTCGACCGCCGGGGCGTACACCTCGCGCATCCAGTCCCGCAGCTCCGCGACCGACTTCGTCGCCCGCGCGGCGGCCTCGTCCAGCCCGGCGCGCAGAGGCGCGGGACCCGCGGCGGCGAACTCCTCGAAGAAGCCCGTCCCGTCGTCACCGGCCCACTCGTCGAGCTGGCCGATGAACGTCGCGGTGGCGCGCGGCCCCCCGTACAGCCCGCGCTCCAGGCCGAGCGCCAGTGATTCGCGGTACCCCTCCAGCGCGGCGGGAACCGCGCGCAGCCGGTCCACGACCGCCGCCCAGTCCTCGTCGGTCCCGGTCGGCGTCACCGTGAACACCTCGCGGATGCTGTGCGCCGGAGAGTGGATGTTGGAGACCGAGCGCAGTCCCTCGTCCGCCTCGTGGACGGCGAGTTCCGCCGTGAGGCGCTCGCGGAGCAGACGGCCGCAGCGGCGTTCGGCGTCGGTGTCCGCGCCGGGCAGCCGTTCGGCGGCGTCGAGCCTCGCGAGGGTGGTGCGGGCAAGCTCCGCACGGGCCTCCTGCCCGGCGGGGGAGAAATCGGGGAGATGCCGCGAACTCGCCGCGACACCCAGGTACGTGCCGGAGATCGGGTCGAGTTCGATGTATGCGTCGACGTAGGCGTCGGCGACCTGGCGGGGCAGTGCGCTGCCGGCAATTTCTGACATGCGGACATCCTGGTACGGCGAGGGCCTCCGCGTCATCAGCATTCGGACTCAGGGACCTGTTCCCTGCGCTCCGGCTCAGGGACCTGTTCCCTGTGCTCCCGCCGTCGGCGGCAGCAGCGGTCCGCACTCCCACTGCTGGAAGATCAGCCGGGTCTCCACCCGGGCCACCTCGCGCCGTGACGTGAACTCGTCCAGCACCAGACGCTGAAGGTCCGCGGTGTCGGCGACCGCGACATGGACCAGGTAGTCGTCGGGCCCGGTCAGATGGAAGAGCGCGCGGGACTCCGGCAGCGCCCTGATCCGTTCGACGAACGGACCGATCAGCTCCCTGCGGTGCGGGCGCACCTGTACGGAGAGCAGCGCCTCCAGCCCCCGGCCGATCCGCGCCGGGTCGAGGCGCAACCGGTGACCGAGGATGACCCCGGAACGACGCAATCTGGCCACCCGGTCCAGACAGGTCGACGGGGCGACACCGACCTCGGCGGCCAGTTCACGGTAGGTGGTCCGGGCATCGTTCTGCAGCAGCCGCAGAATGTGCAGGTCCACCGGGTCGAGAACGACGGATTCGGACATCTGTCGAACGTAGCACGGGACAGTCCCGGTGAGACCCGGGTGATGTTCAGAGTGATGTCATGGACACCGAATCCTTCATGGCGCCCCCGGAGACCCCCCGCTCCCGGGCGCTCGCCACCGAAGCCGTGCACGCGGGCCGTGACGATCTCGCCGCCCTCGGCCTGCACACTCCCCCGATCGACCTGTCCACCACCTACCCCTCGTACGACTCCCGGGGCGAGGCCCGGCGGATCGACGCCTTCGCCACGAACGGCGCCAGGCCCGACGGCCCGCCCGTCTACGCGCGCCTGGACAATCCGACGACCGCCCGGTTCGAGGACGCGCTCGCCCGGCTCGAAGGGGCGGAGAGCGCCGTGTCGTTCGCCAGCGGAATGGCGGCGCTCACCGCCGTGCTGCTGGTCCGGGCGAGCATGGGCCTGCGTCACGTGGTCGCCGTCCGTCCGCTCTACGGCTGCAGCGACCATCTCCTCGGTACCGGTCTGCTGGGCACCGAGGTGACCTGGACCGATCCGGCGGGCATCGCCGAGGCCATCCGGCCGGACACGGGTCTGGTGATGGTGGAGACGCCCGCCAACCCCACGCTCGCCGAGGTCGACATCCGGGCGATCGCGCACTCCTGCGGTTCGGTGCCGCTGCTCGTCGACAACACCTTCGCCACGCCCGTGCTCCAGCGGCCGGTGGAGTACGGCGCCCGGATCGTGCTGCACAGCGCCACCAAGTACCTCGGAGGGCACGGCGACGTGATGGGCGGCGTCGTCGCCTGCGACGAGGAGTTCGCGGCGGGTCTGCGGCAGGTGCGCTTCGCCACCGGCGGCGTGCTGCACCCGATGGCCGGGTACCTGCTGCTGCGCGGCCTCGCGACGCTCCCGGTACGGGTGCGGGCGGCCTCCGCGACCGCCGCGGAACTGTCGCGCAGGCTGGCGGCCCACCCGCGCGTCGCCCGGGTCCACTACCCGGAACTGGGCGGGGCGATGGTGTCGTTCGAGGTGCACGGCGATCCCCACCGGGTGATCTCGGCCGTACGGCTCATCACCCCGGCGGTCAGCCTCGGCAGCGTCGACACCCTGATCCAGCACCCGGCGTCCATCAGCCACCGCATTGTGGAGGAGGGGGACCGGCAGGCGTCCGGCGTCGGGGACCGGCTCCTGCGCATGTCGGTCGGGCTGGAGGACGTCGAGGACCTGTGGGCCGATCTCTCCCTGGCGCTGGACTGCGACGAGCCGAGTCCCGGTGAACGGGAACCGGTGTCGCGGACGGTCCACGTGTCCGGGACGGTCGGCGCTCCCGGGACGAACGGCGTGTCCGAGGCCGCTTCCGTCTCCGGAGCGGACCGGGGCCCCGGAGCGGTCCGGGCCGTCGGGACGGGCCCGGCCTTGTAAGGGGGGTGAGGTCCGGCCCGGCGAGGACGGCCGGGGGCGTGTGGACGGGAGTCCGCACGCCCCCGGCCGTCGGGTGCGCGGTCGGAGTGGGGCACCGGGTCGCTGATCGTGCTCGTCGGCCGGTGCGGGGTGCTCGTTCCCCGATGACCGGGCCGGTGGCCGTGACCGGCCTGTTCGTCAGTGACCGGCTTGCTCGTACGGCGGCAGCGAACGGACCGGTGTCGCGTCCAGCCGGGCGGTGATGACGAGCGTGCCTTCCTCGATCTGGTAGTCCAGCGGCAGGGCCAGCGCACGCATGGCCGCGACCATGCCGGTGTTGGAGGCCCGGGTGACCGCGTAGACGTTCTCGCAGCCCGCCTCGACGGCGAGCGCCACCAGTCGGCGAAGCAGCTCGGAACCGATTCCGCGCCGCTGCCAGTCGTCCTCGACGAGCAGGGCGACCTCGGTCTCGTCGCCGTCCCACAGAAGGTGGCCCAGGGCGACCAGGCGTCCCGAGGCGGTCTGCGCGGCCAGGGTGCGGCCGAATCGGGGGCTCAGCAGATGGTCCAGGTAGCGGTCGGCGTCGCGCACCGGGCCGTGATAGCGCAGGGCGAGTGTCCGGCCGGAGCAGCGGTCGTGCATGGCCCGGGCCGCCTCCAGATCGTTCTGGCCGGCGCGGCGCACGGTGATCTCGTTGCCCTCGGGGAGCGTGAGCACGTGTTCGGTGCGCGGTATGCGGGGGCCCAGCCGGGCGTCCAGTTCCACCAGGGCCCGCGCCCGGGCGAACTCGGTCGGCGTGAACGGCAGATACGGTCTCTCGACGGTGATCGTGCCCCCGGACGGATCTCGCAGCCGCATCACCGTTTCCGTCAGCACTCCCTCCGCCGGGGTTGTGTCCCTGTCCGGCGCGCGACCGGTGACCGGGATCGAGGGCAGCGAGCGGATTGTGCAGCGGCCCAGCAACTGGCGCAGGGCGAGGGGTAGTTCTGCTGCGTCCAGTGCCGTGCGTGCGGCGAGACCGAGTACCCGGGTCGGGGTGTCCACCAGGTCGTGGGCGTCGGCCCGCTCGATCCAGGTGGACCCGCCCCCGGCGGCGGAGACGGACCGGCTCAGTTGCCGGGCCCGGAGGGACGCGGGGGCGCGCAGCAGGAACTCGTCGACGGTTCCGCGCGGCAGCGGGTGCGTCTGCAAGGTGAGGATGTCGACCCGGTGCCGGGCGAGCGCCAGGCACAGCGCGGCGAGACTCCCCGGTGCGTCCCGCACGGTGCTCCGCATCCGCCACAGCGCCGTGTCCTCGGCAGCCGGGGCCGTCCCGGACCCCGTCGGCTCGGGCACGATCACCGTCGTCGCGACACCACCGGCGGAGCCGGGCCCGTCCGCGGTCTCGGCGCGGTGGCCCGGCGGCCCGTCGGTCTCGCCGACGTCGTCGGCGACGAGACCGCTCCCGCTCGGCGGGGGAGCGTGACTGTGGCGCCGCGCCCACCAGGTGTGGAACGCCGCGGTCACGGTCAGGGCCACGGCCGAGGCGATCAGGAGGTACGGTCCACCGGGCTGGTGCCCGATCAGGTTGGCGATGGCGTCGGCCACCGCCACGGCGGTGAACAGTGCGGCCAGCTCGATCAGGTCCCGCCGCCAGTGGTGCGGGCGGCGGGAGGTCGTGGTGGATGTCCTGTCAGTCATGACTTCACTGTGACCGAGCGGTGTTGCCCGATCGCGAACAGTCTGTGACCGATGGGTTAAGTGAGCATCTGGCCCCTAACATCCGTTTTGGCGGAAAATCGCCTTGAGTAATTGCGGCCTGTCCGGACCGGCACTGGTCCGGATGTTGTCCGGCCACGCTCCGCGCGGTTCGCGCGCACGCGGGTCACGCCTCGACGGTCGAGGCGGTCACGCCGGTCCTGCTTTCCCCCAGGCGGCCTGCAGACGCACCGCCTGCCGTACCAGTTGCGAGGAGCCGCCGCGGGCCGCCGTCTCGGCGAGCCCGGGTATCAGCTCGGCCCGCACCGCGCCGCAGCGTTCCGCGCATTCGGCGGCCACGGCGAGCAGATCACTCAGCCCACGCGGAGCCTTCTGGCGGGCGAGCAGTCCGGGCAGGAGCGCGGCGAGCACGGAGAGCGTCGTCCGGTACGCGCCGGTGGTGGCGGCGGTGCGTACCGACTCCGCGACCCGGTTCGGCTTCGCCAGCCCGTGTTCGACGAGGGTCGTCAGCTGCTCGCCCAGCAGTGAGGCGTCCAGCTGTTGGCGCGCGGCGAGTACCAACAGGGCGTCCACCGCGGAGAGACGGTCCTCCTGGTGCCTGCACGCCAGACCGTACGCGACCGCCAGATGGACCGCCTCGCCTGCGGGCGCGTCGAGCTCGGCGAGCGACGGCAGCGGACGCATGGTGTCCCGTATCTCCTCGACCGTGCCGATCGAGATGTTCGGCAGCATCCAGGCGGCCAGCGTCTCCGCGTCCTGGGGCAGGGACGAGACCCAGCCCTCCGGCCGTTCGCCCCAGTGGTAGCACACATGATGCGTGGGAGTGTGCGGCTTCCCCAGCCAGTGGAAGAGGCGGGGGAACTCCCGCCGGACGAACGGGTTTTCCTCACTGGCCGTCAGCACGCGGTGCGTCCAGGTGCCCGGCGTCGACACCAGCCCGCCGGCCGTATGGGTCCGCTTCTCCAGGTCGAAGCGGCGTACCCGGCCGAGCGGTTCGTCGGCGCGCAGCCACGCCGCCAGAAGGCCGCCCTCCGGCGTGCCGAGAGCCGCTGCCGCCGCCGCTGCCTCGTGCTGTGCCTCGCCGCGGGGTACGCGGAGCAGGGCCTGACCGAAATCGACGTCACCGGGCCGGACGCCCAGGCGCTGGTACGCGCGCAGCCGGTCCACCAGCACGGCCGGATCGAGGGAACCGGTGTGCGATGTGGGTACGGCCAGCAGGAACGGCACCCCGCCGTCGAGCACGGCGTCGGCCGCCTCCCACAGGCGGGCCTTGCGGATCCCGTCCAGTGCGGCGTGGGCACACCTCCAATCGGGCTTCCGCGACGGACGGTCGGCTGCCACGGCCCGCGCCGGCTCCCCGCCGAGGAGCGTGGCCACGACGATCTCGATGCCCGAGTGCGAGACGAGCCACCGCCTGAGATGAGGGTTGGGCTCGCTGTCGATCCGCCACTGACCGGTCAGCGCCTCACGGAGCGCGTCGCCCAGCGCCGTCCGGTCCGCATGGGCGTGCCGCACCAGCCCGTCCAGTGTCCGCTCGAACGCCGACACGTCGAAGGGGGCGCCGGAGCCGCCGAATCGAGACCGCAGATCGCTCGTCAGGAGCGCCACCTCCTCGATGAGTTCGGGCAGCGTGGCCGGGGCGGGCGCGAGAGGCCGCGGCACGGGAGGGAGCGGAAGCACTTCCTCGTACGGTTCCGCAGTCGGCCGGTCGCCGGGCAGGACACCGAGGGCCGCGGCTGCGGCTTCCTGATGCACCGGGCTCAACCGTGCGGCGGAAAGGGCAAGTTCTTCCTGTGTTGTCTCACCGGTGGAGGCGAGGTAGCGCGTCACGAGCTTCAGTGCCCGCTCCTGAAGGCCGATGTCCTCGTGCCCGAAGACCTCGGCGACGGCGGGCAGCAGTTCGTCGGCCGCCGACGGGTCGCGCCGCAAGACCTTGCCGATCAGCACCAGCTGGGACCGGACCAGCTTCTTCTCGGTGCGGAACAGCACGGCACCCGAGACCTCCGCCAGCGACCGCACCGGCAGCTCGCCGCGCTCGTCCATCCGGCCGAGCACCGCCTGGGCGTGGCCGGCCACGGTGGAGATCCCGTCCGCCGCCATGGCGGCCCAGTCGGCGAGATGCCCGGTCTCCTCCTGCTCGGTCAGCTCCAGGCGCCGCAACAACGCCAGGCAGAACCGCTGTTCCGCGGGCTTCCCGCCCCGGAGCAACCGTGTAAGAGACATCTCCACGAGCGGCGTCCGCTCGACGAGACCCTCGTCGACGAGAGCGAGCAGCGCCACCGGCCACTGGCACGGATTCTGCGTCGTCTCGTCGAACCAGATCATCGACGACGGCAGCTCCGGCAACTCGAAGACGCGGGGGAGGAGAACCGGCAGGTACGGGTCGGCGCGGAGGATGTCGGTCAAGGGGCGCGTCTTGCGCGTCTGCCAGGGCGCGGAGGAGACGTGCTCCGCCCAGCCGCGCACGAAGGCGTCCGTGGTGGGGACCGGACACCCTGCGAGCTTCACCAGGCCGACGATGAGTTCGTACGCGGACTCCACCGCCGCGGGCCGCGCCGCGAGCCGATGGGCCACATCGGCGACCCAGGCGGGATCGCGGTCCTTCAGCACCTCGACGACCCGGAAGAAGGGGGGCCGTCGCCACCCCACCAGATCCCGGCCCCCCAGCCAGGTGGCGCACGCCGCCGCCCCCGTGTGGCAACCCGCACCGGCCACGAACAGGGCGTCGCGCGACCTCTCCCGCTCGTTCCACTGCCAGCCCCGTGCCTCTTTGCGCAGGGCCTTCAACTCCACGAGGGCCGCCCGGCGTTCGGCCGGGTCCAGCCCCGCCAGCAGACCCGGGACGTCCTTCACGTGCCCTTCCCGGACGGCGGTGAGCAGGCCCTTCATCGCGCACCTCCGGCGACCGGCGCACCACGACGGACCATCCGTACGGCCAGGGCGTGCTTGCAGGGGCCCCGGCGGCCTCGATAGTCGATCCACCACTGGCAGGTACAGCCGAGCATTCCGTCCTTCTCCCTCACTTGGTAACGACGCTCGCCCGAGGAGACGACCGCCACGTCCCCGTCGAGCGCGACCGCTCCGGAGCCGGCCAGTTCCCGGGCCGCGACCAGACGCGGGTTGTGCCGCTCCACGCGGTCCGCGTCGTACGGCAGCTCGCGATGGAAGTAGGCGGCGTCCGCGAGGTCGTAGCCGACCCGGCCCGCCGTCCCCAGCCGGGTGAGCGCGGCCCGTACCCGCTCCACCGTCAGACCCGACTGCTCCGCCAGGTCGGCGGGCTCGATACGCGGCTCCCAGGCCAGCAGCAGCGACACCAGCTCGGCGTCGGCCGCGGCGTCCTCGGTGGCCAGTGCCTCCAGCACCCCGCCCTCGCCGGAGAAGCCGCGCGATGCCTCGGGCGACAGCGTGAGCGTGAGCCGCATGCCGGGAAGCACCGCCTCCCAGGCGCTCGCGGTCGCGGCGCCGTCGGCCACCGGCCCGTACACCCGCAGGGACATCGCATGACGCAGCACCCGCTGAAACGCCACCAGCCGCTCGGGGCCCGGCAGACACACCGCCCCCGACACCGGCCGTGTCGTCGGCCGCAGCGTCTTCCCCGCCGGGATCACCCAGCGCGCGCCGCGCGAGGCGTTCCCCGACGTGCGCGGCAGCGACCGCAGGAACCGCACGGCCTCGGCGGCGGGCAGCTCGGCCCGCAGATCGAAACCGGCCGACACCACCTGCGCCTCCGCGAAGCCGCGCAGCCACCGGTCCGGCAGCGGCACCTTCTTCTCCACGACCGGTCCGTCCAGCGTGGTGACGGCCATCTCCTCCGGACCCACCCGCATGTGCAGCGGATCGTCACCCGTTATCCGGGAAAGAGCTTCCCGCAATGGGTTGTTGACGTCCACGTTCGTCGTGCCGTGCCCCGTCTCCGCGCCGTCCAGCCCCTCGCGCAGCACATCGAGCCGCGCGTACACGCCGCAGCAGCCGGAGAACGACTCGAAGCGCAATCGGTCGCCGTTGCCCGTCACCACGGGATCGAGCGAGGCGGGCAGGGTCCGCTGGTAGTAGCGCGCGGACGCCACGTCCGCCACGGCCAGCAGGCCGCGGGCGGCGACGCTCGGCGAGGTGAGGAATCCGGAGAAGAACCGGGGATGGGGTTCGGCACCCCGGGGAGTGAGTCCACCGGACGTCTCCAGACCGAGCAGCGGCCCGGCCTGTGAGGACTCCACGGCGGACGGGCGTGCGTAGGCCAATGCCTGAACGGATCGGGTCATGGAAAAAAACCGTAGGACCCACCACTGACAATCGGTCCCCGACCGCCGCCCGGAGACGGCGGTCGGGGTCGCCTCACTGTCCGACGAGGCCCGGCCGCAGCACCTTGCTGAACAGCACCGTCCGGCTCCCGGAGGGCACCCACGGTTCGAGGGGAGCCGGGCGGCCGGTGCTGGACAGTGTTCCGCGCGTCCGCTGGGATGGACGGGTGACAGCCGACACCGCCACCGACGTCTTCGAGACGCACCGTTCCGTGCTCACCGGAGTCGCCTACCGCATGCTGGGCCGGATCGCCGACGCCGAGGACGTGGTGCAGGAGGCATGGCTGCGATGGTCGTCGGCCTCCCGCGAGGACGTACGGGAGCCGCGCGCCTATCTCGTCCGGATCACCACCCGTCTCGCCGTCGACCGGCTGCGGCAGGTGCGGTCGCAGCGCGAGGCGTACGTGGGGCCCTGGCTGCCGGAACCCCTCGTCACCGACTTCGGCCCCTCCGTACCCGACACGGCGGAACGGGCCGTTCTCGCGGACTCGGTGTCCCTCGCCGTTCTCGTCGTCCTCGAATCCCTGTCGCCGCTGGAACGGGCCGTCTTCGTGCTGCGCGAGGCGTTCGGTTTCCCGTACGCCGAGATCGCCACGGCCCTGGAACGCTCCGAGGCCGCCGTGCGTCAGCTCGCGGGGCGCGCCCGGCGCCACGTGGACGAGCGAAAGCCGCGCTACGACGTGGACCCGGCCCACCGTCGTGACCTCACGGAACGGTTCCTCGCCGCGGCGGCGGGCGGTGACATCGAGCGGCTGCTGGCGATGCTCGCCACCGATGTGCGGCTCGTCGGAGACAGCGGGGGAAAGGCCAAGGCACCGTTGCGCGTCATCGAGGGCGCCGACAAGGTGAGCCGCTTCCTCTGCGCCGTCGTCCACGACCGGACTCAGGAGTTCGACATACGGGCCGTGGAGCTCAATGGTCGTCCCGCCGTGGTGGTGCTCTCGGGCGGAAGGCCGGAATCCGCCGTCCAGATCGAGCTCAGGAACGGGCTCATCCAGTGCGTGTACATCATGCGCAACCCTGACAAACTCGTCGGTCTGGTCGACCAGTGACCGGTCTTCTCGTACCCCGGCACCCCTCCACCGGGGATGTGGCGGCCGGCGGGGCGTGACAGCCACCGGTCGTCCCGATCCTCCCAGCACCCCCTCCCGGGCTCCGCGGCTCACCCGGCCGCGGAGCCCTTCCGCTGCGGGCGGCTCACGGCACCACGAACGTCCGTGAACGCTCTGCGGCAGGAGGTTGTTTCGCTGCGTGACCACAGGAGGATTGGTCTTGACCAAGGTGGGGTCCCGTCCTATGGTCTCACCGTTAAGGCAGGAACCTTTAATAAATAACGTCGCGGAAAAGCCGCTGGGCGATTGCGGAGGACAGGGTGGGGACCACGCAGCCGGAATCGGTGCAGGAGCCGAAGTACTGGCACCTCAAGACCGTGCTCAGCGAGGCACTCGACTCGGACTTTGCGGTGGGAGAGATCCTGCCCAACGAGCGTGACCTCGCTGCTCGGTTCGGAGTCGCCCGTGCCACGCTCCGGCAGGCCCTGGAACAGCTCGAACTGGAGGGCAGGCTGCAGCGCCGCCGAGGCATCGGCACCACCGTCGCGCCGCCGCGCGTCGGGGTCGCGGTCTCCACGGGGAGGCGCGACTGGTCGGGCGGCGAGGTCGGCGAGGCATGGCAGCCGGTGGGCTGCACGACCGCGGTCGCGCCGGCGTCGGTGGCGACCGTGGTCGGTGTGGGCGGTGACGAACCGGTCCACGTCGTCCGCCGCATCCGTGTCGCCCAGGCGCAGACGATCGCCACGGAGTTGCTCTACGTCCCGTCGTCGTCGGTGCCCGGACTGCCGGCGATCGATGCGTCGTCCGGCCCCGCCCGGGCCCGCGGCGTCCTGCGCGAACTGCACCGCCTCGGCCTCGACGGGCAGGACCGGTCGGTGGAGCTCGGTTCGGCGCGCGCGGACGACGCGAAGGAGCTCGACCGGCTTCCCGGCTCCCCCGTCCTCGTCGTCACCACCCGTTACCTGGTGGCGGGCGGTATCGCGGCGCTCTCCGTCGCCACCTACCGCGCCGACACCTGCCGGCTGACCTTCGGCGACTCGGGCGACCTGGAGATCAGCCACCACGGTCACGAGCGTCAGGCGTCCTGACCCCGGCCGCGAGCGGCGGGCGTCCCGGACGGCACCACCCGGAACGGTTCGGACGGAACGCTCCCGAGCCCGCTCCACCCCTGCCCAGATGTACGCGAACGGGCCGTCGGGACACCCGCGGACGGACCTGCGGTGTCCGTGAAGGCCTGTCGCGCTCAGCTGCGGGCCGTCACCGTTCCCTCCACGGCGAAGAGCTGCTCCTCGACTTGATCGAGAGCCAGTCGCAGGGCACCCGTGGCCACCGCGGCCTCACCGAGCAACGACAGCGTCACACGCGGCGGCCGGAGGCAGTAGCGGGCCAGTTCGCGGCGGAGCGGCTCCAGCACACCGTCCAGCCCCGCGGCCCACCCACCGACCACCACCAGCTCCGGGTCCAGGGCCAGCACCAGCGCCGCGACATCGTGCACCAGACGCTGGATGTACCGCTCGACCGCCGCCTGAGCCCGTGCGTCCCCGCGCCGCGCCTCCGCGAACACGGCCGCGACGGCGGCCTCGTCCAACGGATCCAGGGGCCTGTCCGTCGTGGAGAGGAGCCTTTCCGGCGTGGCCTCGCGGCCCAGGAGGTGCAGGGCGCCGATCTCGCCCGCCGCGCCGCCGTAGCCGCGGTGCAGCCGCCCGCCGATCAGCGATCCGGCACCCGGGCTCAGACCGGCCAGGACGAACACGATGTCGTCGGACTCGGTGGCAGCCCCCTTCCAGTGCTCCGCCACTGCCGCGGCGTTGGCGTCGTTCTCCACGAGGACGGGGCAGCGGAACGAACGCCGCAGCCGCTCACCCAGCGCCAGCCCCGTCCAGTCCGGCAGCGCGGTGCCCAGCCGAACCGTTCCGTCGGCCTCCACGATGCCCGGGCTGCCGACCCCGACGGCACGCAGACTGCTCCGGGCAACCCCCGTCCGCCGCAGGACGTCGGCCACCATCATGCGGACCTTTTCGAGCCGGTCGTCGGCGCACGCCGTCTCCGACACCTCACGTGAACCCGCTCCGACGATCCGGCCGTCCAGCTCGGAGAGCAGGGCGGAGACGCGGTGCGGACCGATCTCGATGCCGAGCAGATGACCGGCCTCGGCGCGGAACCTGAACCGACGCGCCGGGCGCCCCTGCCGACGCGCCTCGCCGCCGTCGGGCATCGACTCGACGACCAGTCCGGCCTCCAAGAGCCCTTCCATGACGCCCTCGACCGTCGGCCTGGACAGACCCGTGATCCGGGTCAGGTCCGTGAGCGTGGGCGATTCGGCGCCCCGGAGGGCGTGCAGTACCACTGCGGAATTGATCCGTCGCAACAGCGATGGATCACCACCGGTCAGCCGCCCCACGGTCTGTCCTCCCAGCTCGTGCGCATGTCAGGCGGATGGTACTCGCTGCCCGGGGGCCGGGCGACCGAGGACCGCAACGGGCATCCGGAGCCGCGGGGCTCAGCTCGGGGCTACGAACCCGGACTCGTACGCCGCGATCACCGCCTGGGTGCGGTCCCTGGCGCCCAACTTGGCCAGTACGGCGCTGACATGGGTCTTCACCGTCTCCACGCCCACCACGAGCTTGGCGGCGATCTCCGCGTTCGACAGCCCTCTGGCCATCAGCCGCAGCACCGCCGCCTCCCGCTCGGTGAGCGACGCCCGCTCCATGACCGCCCGCGCCTTGTTCGTGCCGTACTGCGCGGCGAGCTGTCGCACCGCCGCCGGGAACAGCAACGACTGGCCCTCCGCGACCAGACGCACCGCATGGACGATCTCGGTCGGCCGTGCCCGCTTGAGCAGGAAGCCGTCCGCTCCCGCACGCAACGCCTCGTATACGTACTCGTCGTTCTCGAACGTGGTGACCACCAGGATCTTCGGCGGGTCCGGCACGGTGCGCAGCACCAGTCGTGTCGCCTCTATGCCGTCCATCAGAGGCATTCTGACGTCCATGGCCACCACGTCGGGACGCAGCCGACGCAACAGGGGGATGACGGCCGCGCCGTCGTCCGCCTCGCCCACCACTTCGATGTCGGGCTGCGCATCGAGGACAGCGCGCAGCCCAGCACGGACGAGGGGTTCGTCGTCGACCAGAAGAACGGTAACCGCCATCCGATCAGCCTAGGCCGTGCGACGGAAGGCTCACGTACACCCTCCACTCGCCCCTGTGCGGACCCGTCCTGGCCTTTCCTCCCAGTAGCGTGGCCCTCTCGCGGATGCCCCGCAGCCCGCTCCCGCCACCTGCCGAACCCGTCGAATCACCCAGCGGGTTGGTCACGTTCAGCTCCAGTCGGCCGTTCGCGACGCTGATCCGCACACGGACGGGAACGGTCCCGGCGTGACGGAGCACGTTGGTGAGCGATTCCTGAAGGATGCGATAGCCCTCACGGGACACCGCCGCGGGAACCTCCTCCAACGGACCGGACACGTCCGCGTCGACCTTCGCCCCCGACCGGCGTGCGGAGTCCAGAAGCCGGTCCGCCTCCACCAGCGTCGGTTGCCGTCCCGTCGGCGCCCCCGCTTCACGCAGCACCCGCAGGACCCGCTCCAGATCGTCGAGCGCGTCCCTGCCGGTCTCCTCGATCGCGGTCAGCGCCCGCGCCGTGAACTCCGGATCGTCGGCCGCCCGGGCCGCACCCGCCTGCACGACGGCGACGGTCAACGCGTGCCCGATGGAGTCGTGCAGCTCCCGCGCGATGCGATTGCGCTCCAGCAGCTGTTCGGTGCGCTCCTCCAAGGCGGTGAGCCGCTGCACCGGTGACGGGCCGAGGAGGCTGCGTGCGGCCAGGGTGATCAGCTCACCACTCGCCACGACCACGGCCAGCAGAACCAGGAGGGGCAGGGGAGTGAGCAGGAGATACCACCAATGCGGCTGCAGTACGGCTGTCAGCCAACTCTGTTCCACGTTGCCGCCGGTACCACTGATGACGAGGTCCACCGTGATCATCGGCAGCCAGACAGTGGCAACACCCACCGCGACGCCGAACACCAGTCGCAGCTCCAGCCAGAGGACGGTGCGCCAGCGGTCCGCCCAGTCGGCCGCCGCCGTGGCCGAGATCGCCGCGTGGGGGCTGCCGTGCTCCGCGGGCGTGAGCAGCAGCTGGGCCTGCACCCCTTCCGCCAGCCGCATGCCCGGCAGCAACCCCACCGGTATGGCCAGGACCATGAGCACCCACGGAGTGTCCATGGAGATGAACATCCACACGCTGCAGACGGCCAGTGGGATGAGGAGGTGCAGCCACCGGGTGTAGGTGGCGGACGTGGCCAGCGGTCGGATGTGGCGGAGCATGCGGCCATCGTGCCAGTCCGCCCGGGCCGGGTGACTCCCCCGAGCGAGGGAGAAGATCCCCTCCCACGGGGGAGGCCGGTACCCCTGTGGGACCGCCAAGCTGACGACATGACCAGCATCGACGTCCACGAACTCACGAAGGAATACGGCACGACCCGCGCCGTGGACCGGCTCACGTTCAGCGTGCGCCCGGGCCGGGTCACCGGCTTCCTCGGCCCCAACGGTGCCGGCAAGTCCACCACCATGCGACTCGTGCTCGGACTGGACCGGCCCACCGCGGGTACAGCGACGGTCGGCGGGCAGCCCTACACCGCGCTCGACAATCCACTGCGGCGGATAGGGGCTCTGCTCGACGCCCAGGCCGCCCACGGCTCGCGCACCGCGCGGGATCATCTGCTCGCCCTTGCAGTGAGCAACGGTATAGGCGCCCGCAGAGTCGACGAGGTCCTGGACGAGGCGGGACTCGGCGCGGTCGGCGGCGCGCGCATCAAGACGTTCTCACTGGGCATGCGCCAGCGACTGGGCATAGCGGCGGCCCTGCTCGGCGACCCGGAGATCGTGATGCTAGACGAGCCGTCGAACGGGCTGGACCCGGAAGGCATCATCTGGATTCGTGAGCTGATGAGACGTCTCGCCCGGGAAGGCCGCACGGTCCTGGTATCCAGCCATCTGATGAACGAGACGTCCTCGTTCGCGGATCATCTCGTGGTGCTCGGCCGCGGCCGACTCCTCGCGGACCTGCCGATGCGGGACTTCCTGGAGTCCCGAAGCCGCCCCGTGGTACGCGTGCGCACGACCGATCCCGCCCGGCTCCGGGAGGCACTGATCGGCAAGGGACACAAGCCCGTTCCGGGCGACGAAGGGATTCTGAGCGTCGAAGGCGCACAGGCCGCCGAGATCGGTGCCGTGGCCGCCGAGCACGGCATCGCGATCCTCGAACTCGTCGACGAGCGCCCGACGCTGGAGCAGGCCTACCTCGACCTCACCTCCGACGCCATGGACTTCGCGTCCGCGTCGGCCCCGTCCACCGACCTTCAGGAGGCCTGACCATGTCGACCGCGGCAGTGTTCCACTCCGAGTGGATCAAGATCAGATCGGTGCGGTCCGTGATCGGATCCCTGATAGCGGTGCTTCTCGTGACCCTCGTCGTCACCGTGCTCGTGTTCGCCACCGTCGGCCGGGCGGAGGCGGACAACACGGGCGCCGATCCGGTCTTCGGCGCCTTCTACGCCCTGAACTTCGGGCAGGTGGCGGCCATCGGCTTCGGCGCGACCGCGATCTCGTCCGAGTACGTCAACGGGGCCCTGCGGATCTCTCTGGCCGCCGTGCCGCACCGCACCCTTCTCTACGGGGTGAAGATGGCACTCGTCGGTGCGCTCGCCCTGGTCGTCGGCCTCGCCACCAGCTTCAGCGCCTTCCTGGTGGGACAGCTGTTCCTGGGGGAGTACGCGATCGATCTGCGTGAGCCCGGGGCATTGCGGGCGACCTTCGGCGGCGGGATCTACCTGGCCCTGATGGCGTTGTTCGCCGCCGGCCTGGCGGTGCTGCTGCGCAGCGCCGTGGCCGTGCTCAGCCTCCTCATACCGTTCATCCTCATCGTCTCCTTCGTGGTCGGCGACATCGCGGGTGACGCCGCGCAGTACCTGCCCGACCGGGCCGGGCAGTTGGTGCTCCAGCAGAACCCCGAGGGCAGCCTCGGACCGTGGGGCGGACTCGCCGTGACCGCTGCCTGGGCGGCGGCCGCGCTGCTGGCGGGCTGGTGGGCTGTCCGACGCAGGGACGTGTAGTCCCGCCGTCGCATCGGTGGCCACGTGCTGTGTCACGCCCACGCCGATGTCCACGTCCGTGCCGGATCCGGATCCCTGCTTCGCGGGTCGCCGGGAAGACGGAGGAGGGCACGGAAAGGGCTGAGGGGCCTTCAAAGCCCGGGACCGCGAGGTCGAATGTCAGTGCTGGGCGGTTTACTGACGGCATGACCACCGCACATCACCTTCGCCTCATCGACGGGATGCGGACCCGCGTCTTTCCCGCGGAGCGCATCCGGTCGGGTTCGGGAGTCAGCGGGCCCGGCTATCACACGGCGTCCTTGCACGCGGACGTCGACCACTGGGACGACGACGAGGCGGCACGGCTGCAACACCGAGCGCAGCGCCTCGCGGAGCACGATGCGCTGCTGACCCTGCTCACGAGTCGTTGGGGCGAGCCGCAGGTGATCAGTCTGTGGAGTGCGCAGGAGCGGATGACGGCAGGGGAGGAGATCCCGGAGGCGTGGGCCGAGACGGTCGCGGGCTGCGAATACCTCCAGTTGTGGCGGATCGAGGACCGGTGGATCGCGATGGGCCTGTACCTGGAGGAGGACGGGCCGGGCTGCGAGCTGAACGTCGTGGTGACGGAGACCGATCCGCCATGACGCGGGCGGGCCGGCCCCCGCCGTGCCCCGGGGACATGACCACGGGGCCCACGGTTTCGGCCGGCCGGGGGGCATGGGGACGACAGGCCGCCCCGCGTGGCCACGGGGCTGCGGTGGTCGCCGGCGGCCCATGCCGCCGGGTGCCGCGACCGGCGGGCCTTCATGCGGTGAGGGTCTCGTGGTGGGGTTCGCGCGTGGTGAGGTCCTTGCGCGGCGGGCTTCACGCGGTGGTGGGGTCGCCGTGCTCGACGGCGGCGCGCAGGCGCCCGTACTCCTCCGCCATCGTCGGAGTCGTCCAGTGGGCGTTGAGACCACTGGGATTGGGGAGGGCCCAGACCCGGGCGCCGCCGACCGTGTGGTCCTGCGGACCGATCCGGGCCGTCCGCATGCCGAACGCGGTGCGGTACGCGGTGACACCCACGACCGCCAGCCACTCCGGTCGCAGCCGTTCGACCTTGGCCGCCAGGATCCGCCCGCCCTCGCGGAACTCCTCGGCGGACAGTTCGTCGGCGCGTGCGGTGGCCCGGGCGACCACATTGGTGATGCCCAGGCCGTACCGCAGCAGTTCGGTCTGCGCCGTCGGGCTCAGCAGCCGGGGGGTGAACCCCGACCGATGGAGCACGGGCCAGAAACGGTTGCCGGGGTGGGCGAAGTGATGACCCGTCGCCCCGGTCGTCAGACTCGGGTTGATCCCGCAGAAGAGCACACGCAGGCCGTCCGCGACCACATCGGGAACAGTGCGGTCGCGGGCAGCCCGGAGCTCCTCGGGTGTCATCGGCGCAGGTGCTCGGCCGTCAGAGGATGGAGCCCGGCGTGTACGCGGCGGCCTCGGGGTGCCGCTCGATGATCTCCTCGATGCGGGAGATCAGGGTGGCCACCTGGTCGCCCGCCGCGCCCGTGAAGGAGAGCTTGTCGGCCATCAGGGCGTCCAGCTGCGCGCGGTCGAGCGGGATGCGCTCGTCGGCGGCCAGCCTGTCGAGCAACTCGTTGCGCTCGGCCCCCTGTTCGCGCATGGCCAGGGCCGAGGCGACCGCGTGCTCCTTGATCGCCTCGTGGGCGACCTCACGGCCGACGCCGGCGCGGACCGCACCCATCAGGACCTTGGTGGTCGCGAGGAACGGCAGATAGCGGTCGAGCTCGCGGGCGACGACGGCCGGGAAGGCCCCGAACTCGTCGAGAACCGTCAGGAAGGTCTCCAGCAGCCCGTCGAACGCGAAGAACGCGTCGGGGAGGGCGACCCTGCGGACCACGGAGCATGACACGTCGCCCTCGTTCCACTGGTCGCCCGCCAGCTCGCCGGTCATCGAGGCGTAGCCGCGCAGGATGACCATCAGGCCGTTGACGCGCTCGCAGGAGCGGGTGTTCATCTTGTGCGGCATCGCGGACGAGCCCACCTGACCGGGCTTGAAGCCCTCGGTCACCAGCTCGTGCCCGGCCATCAGGCGGATCGTCTTGGCGAGCGACGACGGTGCCGCGGCCAACTGCACCAGCGTGGTCACGACGTCGTAGTCGAGCGAGCGGGGGTAGACCTGTCCGACGGAGGTGAAGGCGTGGGCGAAGCCGAGGTGCTCGGCGATGCGCCGCTCCAGGTCGGCGAGGTTCGCGGAGTCGCCGCCCAGCAGGTCGAGCATGTCCTGGGCCGTGCCCACGGGGCCCTTGATGCCGCGCAGCGGGTAGCGGCCCAGCAGGTCCTCGAGCCGTCCGTACGCCACCAGGAGCTCGTCCGCAGCGGTCGCGAACCGCTTGCCGAGCGTGGTCGCCTGCGCGGCGACGTTGTGGGAGCGGCCGGCCATGACCAGCCCGCGGTACTCGGCCGCCAGCTTGCCCAGCCGGGCCAGCACCGCCACCGTGCGGTCGCGCATCAGTTCCAGGGAGAGCCGGATCTGGAGCTGCTCGACGTTCTCGGTGAGGTCCCGGGAGGTCATGCCCTTGTGGACCTGCTCGTGTCCGGCGAGGGCGTTGAACTCCTCGATCCGGGCCTTGACGTCGTGCCGGGTGATCTTCTCGCGCTCGGCGATCGAGGCCAGGTCGACCTCGTCGAGGACCCGCTCGTAATCGGCCAGGGCGGCGTCCGGCACCTCGATCCCGAGGTCCTTCTGCGCGCGCAGCACCGCCAGCCACAGCCGACGCTCCAGCTTCACCTTCTGTTCGGGGGACCAGAGGACGGCCAGCTCCGTGGAGGCATAGCGGCCGGCCAGGACATTGGGGATGCGAGGCTTCGCAGACACAGCAGTCACATGACCGGATTCTACTGGCGGTTTGTGCAGGCCAGCGCCGTGGCCGGGTTTGTGGATTACTACGAGAGCGGGGTCACGTCCACCTTGCGCCACGTCGCCACCGGGCCGGGGTCGCCGTCACGCTCCGGGGTGACCCAGAACGCCTGTCCCAGTTCGGCGCTGTACTGGGCGCCCGTACGCCCGTCCCCGGAGGAGCGGCCGGTCAGCCGACGGCCGATCCACGGCAACAGGTGCCTACGGGCGAAGCGGGCGTCCTCGACGCGCCGCACCACCCATTTCGCGGGAGCACTCTCCGGGAGCGGCGTCCGCCAGTCGCTCTCCGGCGGCAGCCCCAGCGTCTGCCAGACCGCCTCGGCCACCCTGCGGTGCCCGTCGGCCGTCAGATGCAGTCGGTCGACATCCCAAAGCCGGGGATCGCCCAGGACCGGCGCCCCGTAGAGGTCGACGACGGCCGCGCCGTGGCGGGCGGCCAGCTCCTCGACCAGGGAGAACAGCTCCTCCATGCGCGGACGGAAACGTTCCATCACCGGACCGTTGCGGCCGGGGCTGCGCATGAGCACGAGCCTCCCGCACGAGGGTGCGAGGCGTTCGACCGCCTCTTCGAGCCGTCCACGAACCATGCCCATGTCGCACTTGGGCCGCAGCGCGTCGTTGAGCCCGCCGACGAGCGTCACGACGTCCGCGCGCAGAGCGGCGGCGGCCTCGACCTGTTCGTCGACGATCTGGCCGATCAGCTTGCCCCGTACCGCCAGGTTGGCGTAGCGGAATCCCGGCGCACGGACCGCGAGCCGACCGGCGAGAACATCGGCCCAGCCCCGGTACGTGCCGTCGGGCAGCAGGTCCGACATGCCCTCGGTGAACGAGTCGCCGACCGCGACCAAACTGGTGTATGAGGCATTCATCTCCATGGCGATGCGATCGTATCGCGGGGTGACCCGGCCCCTCCGGGACAGTCTCGACCCGTCTCGACCCGCCCCGTTCAGCCCGCGGTCCACCGACCGCGGGCCGGGCCGGACCCATCCCACGTACCCGACGCACCCGTCCCCCCCACCCGCCGACGGAGGGCCCGGTGGCCGGGGAAAGGGGCCGCCGGACAGGCGCGCCGCACGCGGACCCGCCGAACGGCGCCCCGTGCCCCTCCGCCAGGCCACGGTCGGACGTCCGCGGCCGCTGCGGACCGGTCAGTGCGCCTGCGGCCGCCCCACCAGCTCGCGCAGGACGTCCTCCATCGTGACCATGCCCGCCAGCCGGCCGTGCTCGTCGAGCACCGCCGCCAGGTGTGTGCGGCTGCGGCGCAGCGCCGTCAGCACGTCGTCCAGCGGGGTCCCGGCGCGCACCCTGGCGATCGGCCGCATCGCCGTCACCGGGAACGGCAGGTCGCGCGGGGTGGCGTCCAGCGCGTCCTTCACATGGAGGTAGCCCAGGATGCGGCCCTCGCTGTCCATCACCGGGAAGCGGGAGAAGCCTGTCTCGTGCGACAGCCGCTCCAGCTGCTCCGGCGTCGTCCCGATCCTGGTGTAGGTCACCCGGTCCACCGGCAGCGCCACCTCCCGCACCGGCCGACGCCCCAGTTCGAGCGCGTGGCGCAGCCGCTCGGCCGAGCGGTCGTCGACGAGACCGGCATCCCCGGCGTCCTTCACCAGCCGGGCCAGTTCGTCGTCCGAGAACGTGGCGGCGACCTCGTTCTTCGCCTCGACCCGCAGGAGCTTCAGCAGCCCGTTGGCGAAGGCGTTCACGGCGAAGATCACCGGGCGCAGCGCCCTGGCGAGGGCCACCAGCGGCGGCCCGAGCAGCAGGGCGGCCCGTACGGGCTCGGCCAGGGCGATGTTCTTCGGCACCATCTCGCCGAGCAGCATGTGCAGATACGTCGCGACGGACAGGGCGATCACGAACGAGATCGGGTGGATCAGCTCGCCGGGCACCCCCACCACGTCGAAGACGGGCTCCAGCAGATGGGCGATGGCCGGTTCGGCGACGACACCGAGGACCAGCGTGCACAGTGTGATGCCCAGCTGTGCCGCGGCGAGCAGCGCCGACACGTGTTCCAGGCCCCATATGACACTTCGGGCCCGCCGGTTCCCTGCTTCGGCCTGCGGTTCGACCTGGCTGCGGCGCACGGAGATCAGCGCGAACTCCGCGCCGACGAAGAAGGCGTTGACGACCAGGGTCATCAGTCCGATGAAGAGCTGGACGGCGGTCATCGTGCGTCCTCCGTCCATTCGTCGTCCTCGCCGGGCAGCGGCGCGTGCAGCAGGGCCCGCGCGGCCCGGCGGCCGGAGGCGTCCACGACGTCGATCCGCCAGCCGGCCAGTTCGACGGTGTCGCCCGCGGCCGGGATGCGCCCGACCTCGGTGGCGACGAGCCCGGCGAGTGTCTCGTACGGGCCGTCCGGCACCCGTAGCCCGATCCTCTGCAACTGGTCGAGGCGCGCGGCGCCGTCCGCCGACCAGAGGGTCCGTCCGTCGGCGTCCTCACCGGCCGGTGCCAGGTCGGGCGTCTCGTGCGGGTCGTGTTCGTCGCGCACCTCGCCGACGACCTCCTCAACGATGTCCTCCAGGGTCACGACGCCCGCCGTGCCCCCGTACTCGTCGATGACGACGGCCATCGCGACCTTGCCGGACAGCTGGTCGAGAAGCCGGTCCACGGTGAGGGTCTCCGGCACGAGCAGCGGCTCGCGCAGCATCTGCGAGACACGCGTACGGGCTCGCTGCTCGGCCGGGACGGCCAGCACGTCCTTGATGTGCGCCACGCCGACGACCGTGTCGAGGTTGCCGCGGTAGACGGGGAAACGGGACAGGCCGGTCGCGCGGGTGGCGTTCGCGACGTCCTCGGCGGTCGCCTGCACGTCCAGGGCGGTGACCTGCACCCGAGGCGTCATGACGTTCTGCGCCGTGAGCTCCGCCAGGTTGAGGGTGCGGACGAACAGTTCGGCGGTGTCCGCCTCCAGGGCGCCCTCCTTCGCGGAGTGTCGGGCCAGCGCCACCAGCTCCTGCGGGCCGCGGGCCGAGGCCAGCTCCTCGGCGGGTTCCAGACCGAAGCGGCGCACGATCCGGTTCGCCGTGTGGTTGAGGTGGCTGATGAACGGCCGGAACACGGCGGTGAAGGCCCGCTGCGGGGTCGCCACGGCCTTCGCCACCGCGAGCGGCGAGGAGATCGCCCAGTTCTTCGGGACGAGTTCGCCGACGACCATCAGGAACACCGTGGACAGGGCGGTTCCCAGCACGAGTGCCACGGACGATGCCACGCCGGGGGGCAGGCCCACGGCCTCCACCGGTCCGCGGATCAGTTTCGCGATGGACGGTTCGGAGAGCATGCCGACCACCAGGTTGGTGACCGTGATGCCGAGCTGGGCGCCGGACAGCTGGAAGGTGAGGCTGCGCACGGCCTTCATGGCGCTCGCCGCGCCCCGTTCCCCCTGCTCGACGGCGCGTTCGAGTTGACCGCGCTCGACCGTCGTCAGCGAGAACTCGGCCGCGACGAAGGCGCCGCACGCGAGGGAGAGCAGCACCGCGACGAGCAGCAGAAGCACTTCGGTCATCGGGTCACCTCCGTCCCATGGTCGGGCAGGGGCGGGTGGACCGCTCGATGTCGGCTGTGTCTGTTTCGGCTACGTCTACAGCTGGGGGGCTCGCCCATGGGCGGACGTACACACCTTTCGAAAGGAATCGGTCAGGAACCATCCATGGTAAAGGATCGGTAAAAACGCTCGCTTTTCCGTGGGCCGCTTCTCAGTCCGCCGGTGGTGTCGTGGGGCGCGACGCTGCTCCGGCCCGCTCGTCGGCGCTCACGGGCGATTCTCCCGGGCCCCGCTGCCGACGTCCGTCCCCGGCCCGAGCGGTCTGATCCAGCGTCGCCAGTGGTCCTCGCGGTGGTACCCGGCTGCGGCCCACGTGCGGTGCGCCCGCTCGTTGGCCTCCAGGACCATGGCGTCGACCCGCCGTCCGCCCAGGTTGGCGAATCGTTCCTCCGCGGCTGCCAACAGGGCAGTGGCGATGCCTCGACGGCGGCGGTCGGGGTGTACGGCCAGCCGGTAGACCGAGCACCGCCAGCCGTCGAATCCGGCAATCACCGTTCCCACGAGAACGTCGGCGCGTTCCGCGAGGAGCAGCGCCTCGGGGTCCCGTTCGATGAGCCGGGCCACGCCGTCGTGGTCGTCGCTGATGCTCGTGCCCTTCGCGGCCGCTCGCCAGAACCGGAGCACGTCGTCGATGTCGGAGGGGGTGGCGCAACGGATGCGCTGATCGTCCATGGCCCGAGCCAAGCAGATGTTCTCCCCGCGCCCCTGCCCGGCCCGCCTCTCGTGGTGCGCGCCCCGGCGACGGCGGGCGCCGGACCGGGGCGGCAGCCGGCCGCACCACGGCCCGGTCGCTCATCCGGCGTTCCGGGTCCCGCCCAGCTCGGCGGCCAGCCAACTCCCGGCCGCTGCACGGAAATCGGCGGGCGTCAGTGCCCCCGCCCCGGCCGGCACCGCCCCCAGCAGCGGGGCGCCCGCCGCCGCCGGGAGGTCCGCCACGTTGCAGCGGGCCGCGAGGTCCGGTTCGGCGGGCATGCTGCCCACCACCACACCGAGGCACTCCAGCTCCCGGGCCCGCAGGGCCTCCGAGGTCAGGGCGGTGGCGTTGAGCGTGCCCAGACCGGCCCGCGCCACGACCAGCACGGGCGCGGACAGCAGCCGGGCCGCGTCGGCGAGGGTCGAGCCCATGTCGTCGAAACGGACCAGCAGACCGCCCGCGCCCTCGATCAGCACCACGTCGTGCTCGGTCGCCAGCTTCTCGGCGGCCTCGGCGATCTCGTACGGGCGCACCGGCGGGAGGCCGGCCCTCCGGGCGGCCGTGGCGGGCGCCAACGGCTCCGGGAAGCGCGCGAGTTCGACCGCCGTCACATGGCCGCCCGCCAGCCGTGCCACCTCTGCGGCATCCCCCGGCTCACCAGGTGCCAGACCCGTCTGCGCGGGCTTGAGGACCGCGACGCGCCGGTCCCGCCGCACCGCCGCCACGGCGGCGGTCACGACCGTCTTGCCGATCTCGGTGTCGGTGCCCGTCACCACCAGAACGCTCATCTCAGCCCTCCCTCGCGGCCGCGCACACAGCACGGCAGATCCGCGCCACGTCGTCGTCGTCGGTCACATACGGCGGCATGGTGTAGACGAGGTCGCGGAACGGCCGCAGCCACACCCCTTCCCGCACCGCCGCACGGGTCGCGGCGGCCATGTCCACCTCGTGGTCGAGCTGTACGACACCGATCGCGCCCAGTGTCCGCACCTCCCGCACCCCGGGCAGGTCCGTCGCCGGGGCGAGACCGTCCCGCAGCCCCGCACCGATCCGCTCGACGTCCCGCTGCCAGTCCCCGCCCAGCAGCAGATCCACGGACGCGCACGCCACGGCCGCGGCCAGCGGATTGCCCATGAACGTCGGACCGTGCGCCAGTACCGGCACCTCGCCCCGCGAGATGCCCTCGGCGACCCGTGAGGTGCACAGCGTCGCCGCCATCGTCAGATAACCGCCGGTCAACGCCTTGCCCACACACATGACATCCGGTGAGACCCCCGTGTGACCGGCCGCGAACAACGTCCCCGTACGGCCGAACCCCGTGGCGATCTCGTCGAACACCAGCAGGACGTCGTGCGCGTCGCACGCCTCGCGCAGCACCGCCAGGTAGGCGGGGGAGTGGAAGCGCATCCCGCCCGCACCCTGCACCACCGGCTCCACGATCACCGCCGCCAGCCGGTCCGCGTGCTCCGCGATCAGTTCCCGCAGATGGCGTGCGTACTCCGGGTCCGGTTGCGAGTGGAAGCCGCCCGGCGGCGCGTCGGCGAAGACCTGCCGGGGCAGCACGCCCGACCACAGCTCGTGCATGCCGCCCTCGGGGTCGCACACCGACATCGGCTGCCAGGTGTCCCCGTGATAGCCGCCGCGCCAGGTCAGCAGCCGCTGCTTGGCGGGCCGCCCCACCGAGCGCCAGTACTGCAGGCACATCTTCACCGCGACCTCGACCGACACCGAACCCGAGTCGGCGAGGAAGACGTGCCGCAGCGGCTCCGGGGTGATCTCGACCAGCCGGGCGGCCAGCCGGACCGCGGGCTCGTGGGTGAGCCCCCCGAACATCACATGGCTCATCCGGTCGAGCTGGCCGCGTGCCGCCGCGTTGAGCACCGGGTGGTTGTAGCCATGCACCGCCGACCACCACGACGACATGCCGTCGACCAACTCGCGGTGCCCGTGGGCCGGTTCGGCCAGCCGCAGCCGGACCCCGGACGCGGACTCCACGACCAGCGGATCCTGGCGTCCCGGCATCGGGCCGTACGGATGCCAGACATGGGCGCGGTCCAGTGACCGCAGTTCGGCGGGGGAGTAGGACTCAGGCATTGGGGGCGAGATCCGTACCCGCGCCGCGCCGCCGCACCGCCACCAGATCCGGACGCGCGGCCGGGGCGTCGGCATCACCGGTGACGGCCTCGGCGGGCGCGTCACCACCACCGGCCACTTGCGGGGGCGCGTCACCACCACCGGCAGCTTGCGCGGGCGTGTCACCGCACGGCGCACACCCCCCGTCGTGCCCGCCGCAGCCGCCCGCCGCGGCGCGGTGCGCGGGAAGCGTCGACGTGTCCGCGCCCTCCACCTCGAAACCGGCATCCGCGATCATGTCCAGGTCCGTCTGCCCGGCCTGCCCCTCGCTGGTGAGGTAGTCGCCCAGGAAGATCGAGTTGACCAGATGCAGGGCCAGCGGCTGCAACGAGCGCACATGCACCTCGCGCCCGCCCGCGAGCCGCACCTCCACGTCCGGGCAGACGAACCGGACCATTGCCAGGATGCGCAGACACCGCTGCGGGGTGAGGTTCCATTCCTTCGCCAGCGGGGTCCCCTCGAACGGGATCAGGAAGTTCACCGGCACCGAGTCCGGGTCCAGTTCGCGCAGTGAGAAGACCACGTCGACCAGGTCGGCGTCGCTCTCGCCCATCCCCGCGATCAGTCCGGAGCACGCCGAGAGGCCGGCGGCCTGCGCCTGCCGCACGGTCTCCACCCGGTCCGCGTAGGTGTGCGTGGTGGTGATGGCCCCGTACGTTTCCTCGGACGTGTTGAGGTTGTGGTTGTACGCGTCGGCGCCCGCCGAGCGCAGCCGCTCGGCCTGCCCGTCGGTGAGCAGCCCGAGGCAGGCGCACACCTCGACGCCCTCGTGCTGGTCCTTGATCGCCTCGATGGTCTCCGACACCCGGTCGACGTCACGGTCCGTCGGACCGCGGCCGCTCGCCACCAGGCACACCCGCTTGGCGCCCCCCGCAACCCCGGCCGCGGCGGCCTTCGACGCCTCGTTCGGTTTCAGCCACGTGTACTTGAGGATCCCGGCCTTCGATCCGAGCCGCTGCGAGCAGTACGAGCAGTCCTCGGGGCAGAGCCCGGACTTGAGATTGACCAGATAGTTCAGTTTCACCCGCCGCCCGAACCACTGACGGCGCACCTTTCCGGCCGCGGCCACCACGTCGAGCAGGTCGTCGTCCGAGGTCGCCAGTACGGCGAGGGCTTCTTCGCGGGTCGGCAGCTCGCGCCGCAGCCCCTTGTCCACCAGCGTGTTCAGGAGGTCCATGGCGTCGATCCTGTCCCATGGCCCGCCCCGCCGCCAAGGAGGAACCGGACAACACGCCTCGGGAAGGGTGTGTGCATTGCCACACCATGACCCGCTGATCCCGCGGTTAGGGTCTGTGAACTGCCTACAAAAGGGACCGCTCATGTCCTACGCCCCGTTCGACTGGATCGATGACGCGGCACGTCGCCGCGCGGATGCCGGACTCGTCCGTACGCTCCGCCCGCGGCCCGCCGAGACGGCGTCACTGGATCTCGCGAGCAACGACTATCTGGGCCTCACCCGGCACCCCGAGGTCACCGGCGCGGCGGCCGAGGCCGCGCGCCGCTGGGGCGGCGGGGCGACCGGTTCACGGCTTGTCACCGGCTCCACCGATCTGCATGCCGAACTCGAACGCGAACTGGCCGAATTCTGCGGGTTCGAGGCGGCGTTGGTGCTGTCGTCGGGGTACGCGGCCAATCTCGCCGCACTCACCGCTCTCACCGGCCGCGACGCGCTGATCGTCTCCGATGCGGGCAACCACGCCTCGATCGTCGACGGGTGCCGGTTGTCCCGGGCCGGGACCGTCGTCGTCCCGCACGCCGACCCCGACGCCGTGCGCAAGGCGCTGCGGACGCACGAGGGGCGCGCGCTGGCGGTCACCGACTCGGTCTTCTCGGTCGACGGCGACGCCGCACCGCTGCCGGCGCTCGCCGCGGCCTGCCGGGCGGAGGGGGCCGCGTTGCTCGTCGACGACGCGCACGGCCTGGGGGTGCTGGGGGAGGGCGGCCGGGGCGCGCTCGCCGCCGCGGGTCTCGCGGGCGACGAGGGAGTAGTCGCCACGCTCACCCTCTCCAAGTCCCTCGGCAGTCAGGGCGGAGCGGTCCTCGGCCCAGCCCGGGTGATCGAACACCTCGTCAACACGGCCCGGACGTTCATCTTCGACACGGGCCTCGCGCCGGCCGCCGCGGGCGCCGCGCTCGCCGGCCTGCGCCTGCTCGGCCGGGAACCGGAACGCGCCGGGCGGGTCCGCGAGGTCGCCGTGGGGCTGTACGGGCGGCTGACCGCGGCCGGTCTGGCAGCCGTGCGTCCGGACGCCGCCGTGGTCTCCGTACGGGCCCCCTCGGCGGACGCGGCGGTGCGCTGGGCGGCGGACTGCCGCGAGGAGGGGGTCGTGGTCGGGTGCTTCCGGCCGCCGTCGGTGCCGGACGGCATCTCCCGGCTGCGGCTGACCGCGCGCGCCGACCTGACCGACGAGCAGATCGCGACGGCGGTGGAGACCGTACGGCGCACCGCCCCCGTCGGCTGACGGGCCCCGGAGCCGTCCGGCGGCTCCGGGGCCCGCAAGGCCGTGGGTCAGCGGACGCGTCCGTAGTAGACGCTCTTCGACCAGATCTTCTCCAGCCGGACCACCGCGCCGGTCCTCGGCGAGTGCCAGATCTTGTTGTGCCCGGCGTAGATCCCGACGTGGTAGACGCTTCGGCCGTAATGGAAGAAGACCAGGTCTCCGCGCTTGCGGTGCGAGGCCGAGACGTGGCGGGTCCTGTTGTACTGCTGCTGGGCGGTGCGGGGGAGCTTCTTGCCCGCCTTCTTGAACGAGTAGACCGTCAGCCCGGAGCAGTCGAAGCGGTGGGGGCCGGTAGCGCCCCACCTGTACGGCGAGCCCTTCTTCGACGCCGCGACGTTGAGCGCCTTGAGCGACGGAGTGGCCGCCTGGGCCTCCGTGACGGCGCCCGGGGCGAGCATGGTGCCGCCGACGGCGGCCAGCGTCAGAACCGAGGCCGTACCGGCCCGGGCGAGCAGAGACGGGACATGAACCTGCGCAGTCATGCGCAACCCTTCGTCAGCCGCCTGTGAAGGATGACCTGTCGGGTTCGGGCTGGCGAAGGTGCCCGGCCGCGCTCGGCGGCTTCACCCCGAGGGACGACCGATGTTCCGGTCGACCCGTTGTGCTCGGGTCCTCCACTCCTGCCGATCCACTTCTGTCGACCAGTCATCCGGGCGGCGGCAGGACTCGGCGTCCGCTCGGACCGCCCCGCCGCGGTGGCGGGGGCTTGTCGTCCCAGGGATCTTGACTCACCGACAGTCGGATTTCCGAGCTGAAACGGCGATATGTGAGAGTCCTCACGACTGAACCGCTCGAGTGGAGCTGACGCATTTGGATGGCGCGCCGCGCATGCCAACCGGTCGCCCACCAGGGGCGGGAGGGCGGATTTCGCCCACCGCCCCCAGGAGTCCGCAAGTCGAGATTTCGCCGAAAACGCCGTTTCTTACTCTGAAAAGAGTAGGAAAATCAGATTGCACATCGGGCGTGTCGCGCGGCGGAGTTGACGGGGGATCGACTCGCGGAGCGAACGGGCGACCTATCGACCGGGTGTCACGGGGGCAGGGTGACGCGAGCGGACCGGCGTTCCCCGTCCAGGGCGCGCAGCGCCCGTGCCAGGGTCCCCGCGTGGATGCGCGCCTCGCCGCGTTCGTGCATCAGTGCCAGGGCGTCCCGCAGCGCCCCGGCGCGCGAGGCCAGCGCCTGCGCGGCGCGCAGTGCCCCGTAGGTGTCGCTGCCGCGGGCCGGGTTGATCCGGCCCAGCTGGTCGAGGACGTCGAGGTAGCAGTCGATGAACTCGCCCTCCGCACGGGTCAGCGCCGGCAGCGGGGGAGGATCGGACGGACGCATCGGGTCCTCACCGCGAGCCGGGCGACGGGAACGACGTCTTCCGGCTCTCAACGACGTGGTCCACCAGGCCGTAGGCCCGGGCGCCCGCAGCGTCGAGAACGAGGTCGCGCTCGATGTCCTCGTCGATCCGCCCGGCGTCGCGGCCCGTGTGACGGGCCAGCAGGGTGACGAGCGTCTCGCGGACCCGGTCCAGTTCCCGCGCCTCGATCTCCAGATCGGACGGCCGGCCGTGGACGGGCTCGGCGAGCGCGGGCTGGCGCATTACGACGCGCGCCCCCGGCAGTACGTGCCGCCGCCCCGGGGCGCCCGCGGCGAGCAGGACGGCGGCCCAGGCGTCGGCCCGGCCCAGGCAGTACGTCTCCACCTCGCAGGTGAGGTACTCCATCGTGTCGTGGACGGCGGTCATGGCCGCGAACGAGCCTCCCGGGGAGTTGATGTAGAGGGAGACGGGCCGGTCCGGGGCGGCGTGTTCCAGATACATGAACTGCGCGATCAGATCACTGGCCGCGGTGTCGTCGACCTCGGTGCCGAGGAAGACGATCCGTTCGGCCAGCAGCTTGGAGTACGGGTCGAGGGTGCGGGTCCCGTGGGGCGTGCGCTCGGTGAACTCGGGCAGCACGTGCCGGGCGGTGGGGCGGAACAGCATGGCGTTGCCTCTCCTCGCGGGATGCGCGCGGCTCCGGACCGGGCTCGCGTCCGCATCTGTGAAAAATGTACAGGACGTACAGAAGGTTGTGGTGGGTTCTGCGATCTACCCAGCGGGTTCGTCGGCGGTTCGTTGTCGGTAGTGGCTGCGACGGGCTGTTGTCTGGTGGCGTCTGCGCCAGTTGGACCAGTGCAGCAGTCTGGCCGTAGCTACGGCTGGTGGCCTGAAGACGGTGACGAGTAGGTGTCGGATCTCTGCGGACGGTCGAGTCCGGGCGTGGCGAGGCGGCCGTCGGCCGGATGCCGGAGCGCCGGCAGGTCGTCGGTGGCAGGGCCGTAGGCGTGGATGAAGAACTCGGTGAGGCGGTCGGCCGGATCCGGGGCGCCCTCGACCACGCGATACGTCGGGTGGGCGAGGGAGCCGTCAGCAGTCACGTCGGCCGCGTCCTGCTGCCTGACCAGCGTGGATCTCCTAGTGCCGTGACCGGCAATGTTTGCCCGGACGGAGCGGCGCCTGGTGCGTGCGATCGCAAGGCGGCCGGAAGCCCTCGTAGCGGGCTACGTGGGCTTTTGGCCAACGCCGCGAGCGAGCGTGCCAGGTGGCGCGACGGGGCAAACGTTGCCGGGAGCGGCACTAGGGACGGTCGGGCGGCAGAACCCGGCCGGCGTGGTCGCGGCGCAGACCTGCAAGGTCTCGAAATTGAAGACGCCGCGGACGGCGAGGCCGGTGGTGAGTTCGTGCCGATGTCCGCGCCACGCCTCCTCGAGGACGGAGGCGACACCGGGGGTCCCGTCTTCCCGGCACACGGTGACCTCGCCGTCGGCCGGCCGGGCGGCGGGGGCGGTGCGGGCGGCGGTGTCGCGGTCCCGGACGAATCCGCAGTACGTCCAGTGCTCGCGGTGGGGCTGCGGACGACTCACGCGTCCGCGCGAAGAATGCCGCCCGACGAAAGACCTGACGCACCGTCACCACAAGGGGCCCGGCCGGGTTCCTCGTGGTGAAGCGTTGTTACACAACGATCATTGAGTGCCTCCGAGCGCCCCCGGAATACTTCAAGTCCTCGGGGCCGCACGAGTATTCGAGAGCGCCCCATGCGGGCCGGGCCCTCGCCCGCCCGATTCACTCCTGAGCAGGGGCAATCTTGCGTAAACGATCAAAACAGGCGTATGCCGTCGTAGCCGCGGCCGCCGTCGTCCTGACGGCGGGCATGACCGGCCCGGCATCGGCGAGGACCAGCGGCCCGGACCCGGCACTTCCGGTCGTCGCCAAGGACACGGGGACGGTCGGCAAGGCCGTGCGCACCGTCACCCTGATCACCGGTGACCGGGTCCTCGTGGACTCCCGTGGCCGGGTCGGCGGTATCCAGCGGGCGAAGGGCAGACAGGACATTCCCTTCTTCACAGGGACCTACGACGGCCGTACCTATGCGGTGCCGCGTGACGCCCGGCGGCTGATCGCCGACGGCACGCTGGACCGGCGGCTGTTCGACATCACCGGACTCACCGAACCGGAGAGCCTCAAGGCCAACCGCGCCGGCCTCAAGGTGATCGTCGGCTACCGGGGGTCGGCGGCCGGGTCCGCCCGCGCCGGGGTGCGTTCCTCCGACGGCACCACCGTCCGCCGGACCCTGTCGGCCCTCGACGCCGACGCCGTCACCAGCACCACCGACAGCGCGGGTTCCCTGTGGGACGCGCTGACCCGTCGGCGGAGCGACGGTTCGGCGGCCAAGGCCTCCGGCATCGCGCGAATCTGGCTGGACGGCGTACGGAAGGCGTCGCTCGACCGCAGCACCGGCCGGATCGGCGCTCCGGCGGCCTGGGCCCGCTCCTACGACGGCACCGGTGTGAAGATCGCCGTCGTGGACACCGGAATCGACGCCACCCACCCGGACCTGACGGGCCGGGTGGTGGCGGAACGGAACTTCAGCGGCTCCCCGGACGCCCGGGACCGGGTCGGACACGGCACGCACGTGGCCTCCGTCGCCGCCGGTACGGGGGCCAAGGACGCCCGGTTCAAGGGCGTGGCGCCCGGGGCCCGGTTGATCAGCGCCAAGGTGCTGGACGATCAGGGCAGCGGTGACGACTCCAGCATCCTGGCGGGGGTCGACTGGGCCGTCGCCCAGGGGGCCGACATCATCAACATGAGCCTGGGCAGCCCCGACACCCCGGGGATCGACCCTCTGGAGGCCCAGGTCGACAAGCTCTCCGCGGAGAAGGGCATCCTGTTCGCGGTGGCCGCGGGCAACAGCGGGCCGGGCCGGGGCACGGTCGCGTCCCCCGGCAGCGCCGACGCGGCGCTGACGGTCGGCGCCGTCGACGACGACGACCTGATCGCCGACTTCTCCAGCGTCGGGCCCCGCATCGGGGACGGCGCCGTCAAGCCCGACATCACCGCACCGGGCGTGGAGATCACGGCGGCAGCGGCGAGCGGCACCCCGGACCAGAACCCTCCCGGATACGTCGGCATGAGCGGCACGTCGATGGCGACCCCGCACGTCGCGGGCGCCGCGGCGATCCTCAAGCAGAAGAACCCCACCTGGACGGGCGCACAGATCAAGGCGGTCCTGACGGGCTCGGCCAAGGGCGGCTCCCACTCGGTCTTCCAGCAGGGGGCGGGTCGGCTCGCCGTCGACAAGGCGATCGACCAGACGCTCGTCTCCGAACCGGCCTCGGTCGCCCTGGGCACCCAGCAGTGGCCCCACACCGACGACACACCCGTCGGCAAGCAGGTGAAGTACCGGAACAGCGGCACCACCGACGTGACGCTGGACCTGTCGCTGGAGGCGCCCACCGGCGGGGACGAGAAGCCCGCCCCGGCCGGGTTCTTCACCCTCGGGGCACAGCGGATCACGGTCCCGGCGGGCGGCACCGCCGCTGTGGACCTGACGGCCGACACCCGGCTCGGCGGTACGGTCGACGGCTCGTACTCGGTCACGGTCGTCGCGACCGGAGGCGGCCGGAGCGTGCGCACCGCGGCATCGGTGGAGCGCGAGGCCGAGTCGTACGAGGTCACCTTCAACACCCTCGGACGGGACGGTGCGGCCAGTGCCAACTGGCAGGCCGACCTGAAGGGCTACAGCGGGTCCGCCACGGGCCGTCGGTTCTTCCCGGACCTGTCGTCGGGCTCCGCCACGGTCCGACTGCCGCGAGGCACCTACAGTCTCGCCGCCGACATGCTGGTCGACCCCGCTGCCCCGGCCAAGGGCATCGACCTGATCAACAACCCGCAGTTCTCGGTGACCGGTCCCACCACGGTCACCCTCGACGCCCGGACCACCCGGCCCGTCGCCTTCGCGGTGCCGGACGCGGCCGCACGCTACACGCGCGCCGGAATGATGTACACCGTGAGCACACCCGAGACCTTCATCATCGAGGGGGGCGAGTTCGGCAGCTTCGACCATCTGCGCACCGCGTACCAGGGGCCCGAGATGGACGACGGCGTCCTCGCCCAGCAGTGGTCCGCGAACTGGCAGCGGGGCAGCGACGAGTACAACGTCCTCACCGGCGGCCCGGTCAAGAAACTGGCCACCGGTTACAGCAAGACCTACAAGCCAGGGGACATGGCCCTGGTGAAGGCGGAGGTCGGATCGTCCGTACCCGGCCTCGACGGCGCCCTCGCGGCGAACGGCATACTGGACTACGGAGGCGGCGTCGACGCCCCCTACACCGTGCAGCCGGCACCGGGAACGCGCAACGTGTATCTGTCCACGGCCGACGGGGCCGCCTGGAACATCGTCGCGGGTGTACTGGGCGGGGCGGATCCCTCGGGCCGGCGGAACTTCGACGCGCTCTACGGCCTCGACGAGCCGCGGCGGTACAAGGCGGGGGAGACGTACACCGAGACCTACAACGTCGGTGCACCGGGGCCGCGGATGAACGCGAACGAGGGGATCGTGCGCGACGGCGACACCATTTTCGGTTCGCTGCCGCTGGTCAGCGACGGGGCGGGCCATTTCGGGATCGCCCGGTACTCGGGCGCGAGCACCACCGTCCAGCGCAACGGTGAGCTGTACGTGAAGAAGGACGTCGCCATCGACCAGGAGCCCTTCGCGCTGCCGTCGGAACCCGCCACGTACACGGTGTCGACCACGATCCACCGGAACCCGGAGTTCAACCGCACCGGGACCCGGATCGACGCCTCGTGGACCTTCGACTCGGCCCGCACCGAGAGCCCCACCAAGCTCCCGGTCTCCACGGTCCGTTTCCTCCCGCGGCTCGCGCTGGACTCCACCGTTCCGGCAGGCGGCAAGCAGACCGTCCCCGTCGAGGTGCAAGGCGCGGCGGCCGGCGCCAACCTGAAGACCCTGCGGGTCCTGGTGTCGTACGACGGCACGACGTGGCTGCCCGTCCCGGTCACCGCGGACAGGATCACGGTGAAGGCCCCGGCGAAGGACAAGGCGATCTCGCTGAAGGCCGTCGTCACTGACAAGGACGACAACGAGTCGACGGTCACAATCCACAACGCCTTCTTCGGCAGGTGAGGCGGGACCGGGCCGACAACCAGGGGCGCCGCGCAACCGGATGAGAGAACGACGGGCGGAGCACGGCCCCGGGTGAGCCGGGACGAGCGGCCCGCCGGAACCGATGTTCCGGCGGGCCGCTCGTCCCATGCCGCCGCCACCCGGGGCCGGTGCGGGAACGACGCCGACTCGTCCGCACGATACGGAGGCCGGCTCCTCGACCGGTGCCGGGCCAGGCGCCCGCCCGCCGCCACGGCTCAGCGTGTCGGCACCCGGACCGGTCGAACGGGGCAGTCGGCCGGGGCGAGGCGCCCGTCCTGCCCGGCCAGGGTCACGGACACAGCCCCCTGCGCATGCGCCGCGAACGCGGCCGTGCAGACGATCTGGTCGCGGGCGGCGGCGGTCAGCCCTCTCACCCGCAGACGCAGCATGACCTCGACGGTGCGGTCACCCATGACGATCCGGTTCGCGGCGGACGCCGCACGGGACAGCGATGCGGCATTGTGGAACCCGGCCCGCCGTTCGGCCTTGTCCGGTCCGGCGAGCAGGGCGGTGACGGCCGCGAGTGGCGAGGGGGACTCGCTCGTCCCCGCGCCCGGCAAGGACGAACCGCCGAGGCCGTCCCGTCCGGGCGACTCGTCCGGGTGGGGCGACGCGCCGTCCGGCCCGACGGAGCCCGCGGTTCCGTTCTCCCACTGTGCTTCGACGGTTCGTGGCACGGGCAGCAGTTCGTCGTCGGGGGAGAGGAAGAACAACAGCATCCGTTCCTCGCGCGGGGGAAGCAGATCGGCGACAACCGGCCTGCCGGCCTCGATCACGGCCGTCTCCTGGATGCCGCAGCCCACGAGCGGGCCCCAGGCGAGCATCAGCAGCGCGGCGAGTCGGGCCGTCCGACCCCCACGGAACGGCGACTTCTTCACGTGATGGTCTCCGTCCGGTCGCGGCTCTCCACCGGTCCCGTGCCACCGTGCGCGGGTGACGGACCGTCCGGCGCGCCGCTCCCGGACGTGGGCCCGTCGAAGGGCAAGTCCACGGTGAACAGGGCGCCGCCGCCGGCCGCGTTCCGCACGTGGATCGTGCCGCCGTGCAGTTGCACGTTCTCCTTGGTGATCGCGAGCCCGAGCCCGCTGCCCGACGAGCGGGAACGCGCGGCGTCCGCCTTGTAGAAGCGGTCGAAGATGTGCGGCAGAGCGTCCGGTGGGATCCCGGGGCCGCTGTCGTGCACCTCGGTGATCAGCGCGTCCCCGCGTGCCGACAGCCGCACGGTGACCGGTTCGGCACCGTGGCGCAGGGCGTTGCCGACCAGGTTGGCCACGATGACGTCGAAGCGGCGCGTGTCGAGGCGGATACGCAGGCCGTCGGGGAGCTCGGCGCGGACGCGGCCGAGCCACTGCCTGCCGGACAGGGAGTTGCGCACGGCCTCCGCCGCGTCCACCTCATCGGTGTTGAGTTCCGCCGCGCGGGCGTCGAAACGGGAGATCTCCATCAGATCCTCCACCAGCACCGCGAGTTTGCCGGTCTCGGCGCTGATCAGGCGCACCGCCCGAGCGGTGTTCGGGGCGAGCGTCCCGGCCTCCTCGTCCACCACGTCCGTGACGGCGAGCATACCGGCGAGCGGGGTGCGCAACTCGTGCGAGACGTCCGAGGCGAAGCGCCGGGCCCGTGCTCCGGCTTCCCGCAACTCCTCCACGGAGCGTTCGAGGCGGGCCGCCGACTCGTTGAACGTCCTGGCCAGGTCGGCCATTTCGTCCCGGCCGCGTACGGTGATACGGGTGTCGAGCTGCCCGCCGCCCATGGAGTGTGCGGCACGCCGCAGTTCACGGACGGGGCGCAGCACGCTGCGTGCCGCGAGCAGTGCGGGCACCAGGGCCACGGCCAGCCCCGGCAGGGCACCGTCGCGGGCAGCGGTCACCAGGGAGTCGATGTCCACGTCCTCGTTCGTCATGGGCATCACGGCGAAGAGAACCAGGCCGCTCGGCACCGCGGCGCCACCGGCGACGACCCGTGTCATCACCGGCATTCCGATGGTCAGATACGCGTTCCCGTCCTTGACGACCCGCTGGAAGCTGCCGTGTGGCGAGGTGAGCGTGGTGCGGCGCAGCTCCGGGGTCAGAACACCGGAGACGGGCCGGTCACTCGATGAGACGCGCAGCGAACCGTACTCGGCGAAGACGATCCAGGGATGTGGTTTGGCGCGTGCCGCGATGTCGTAGAGGTCCCACCGCAGCGCATCCGGATCCAGGGGCAGGCTGGGGACGAACTGCTCGACCTCCTCGCGGAAGGAGGCGACGGCCGTGTCCTGCGCACGCACGAGGACCGCGTTGCGCGCCTGCCGGTAGGTCAGCGCGGCGGTCGTGACGGCGCTGACAGCGGCAACCAGCAGGAACGCGATCACCAGCCGGGTGCGCAGCCCGAACGCGGCGGCCGCGCCGGGCATCCTCACAGCGGACCGAAACGGTAGCCGTAGCCCCGCAGGGTCTGAATGTAGCGAGGGTCGCGGGACGGATCCTCGATCTTGGCGCGCAGTCGGCGCACACAGGCGTCCACCAGGCGGATGTCGCTGTGGAAACTGTGATCCCAGACCTCCTTCAGGAGCCGCTGCCGGCTGAAGACCTGTTCCGGTACCGCGGACAGGTGCAGCAACAGCTTCAGTTCGGAGGGCGCGAGGGCGACCGGGTCGCCCGACCTGAGGACGGTGTGACCGGCGCGGTCGATGTCGAGTTCACCGTGGCGCTCGACGGCGGGCCTCGCGTCGATCGGGCTCTCGGCGCGGCGCAGCACGGCACGTATGCGGGCCTCGATGACCTCGGTGCGGGCGGGCTTGACGATGTAGTCGTCCGCACCCGCCTCCAGGCCGACGACGATGTCGACGTCGTCGCCTCGCGCGGTCAGCATGATGATCGGTAACTGGCTGGTCTCACGTACCCGGGAGCACACCTGGACGCCGCTCATCGCGGGGAGCATCAGGTCGAGCAGCAGGATGTCGGGGCGAAAGGTACCCAGTGCCTCGAGGCCCGCCTCGCCGGTCACGGCGGCATGGACCTCGTGCCCGCGCTGGCACAGTCCGATCTCGACGCCCTCGCGCACGGAGGGGTCGTCTTCGACGAGGAGGACGCGTGGCATGGCGGTGTCTCCGGGATCGTGGGGAGTGGTGGGTCGTCAGGCGTTCGTCGACCGGGGGCGGGGCAGGAACCGGCGAGCGGATGACCGCGTGCGCGACGGCCCGCGTGCTGCGGGTCGTCCGGCAGGCCCGTGTCAGTGGTCCGGGCGCGGACCTGTCCGGTGCGGCAGCGCGTCCGGCCCGGTCGGCCGCCGGAGCCGTGCCGGCCGTGTGAACGCGGCGGTGACCGCCGCCGACGCGTCGGCGGTCCCGGTGAACGGCCCTCCCGGCACTGCCCCGTCAGGCGGGCGGGAGACCAGGAGCACGAGATCGCGACGGGGCATGTTGTACTCCAGGAGGTGGGGCAGCGATGGCTCCCCATACTCTCAGGCGTGCGCGAGGCGATGACGGGCGGTCAGTTGTCCCGGGTGTCACCGGTTTCGTTACGGGCCGGGGTGAACGGGATGCGTGGATCGCGCCCCTCGCGCCGTCGACGGGCACCACCCGATCGAGCCCGCTTCACCACCGCTCGGTCCACACCTGGTCCGACAGCGTCACGGGAAGGTCTGAGCAGCGGTGACAGCAGAGGCGTGGGGGAGGTCGACTGTCCGGGGTCTTGACCGGACTGCCCCCGTCGCGGCCCACCGGGCTCGGCATGCCGATGACGGTGCGGTGGAAACGACCCGGCCGAGGATGCCGACGATCCTGGCCTCCGCTGTCCGAGGCGTCATGTGGATGCCGGCGGCGTGGGACGGCCCGGGCACGACTCCGTACGTGTCCGGGGGCTGGGCGGATCTCCGCCCAGCCCCCGGTGCGTCGACGGGCAGGCACCCGCCCGGCAGGAACTCCGTGCGGGCCCCTCGAGCGGGGCGTACCGCCGCGCCGGAGACCCGCCAGGAATCAGGGCGACCAGAAAACTCTTCGTCTCGCCTCGTCTCACACATCTCTCACAAACGCGAGCGCTGGGGAGCATGCGAGAGCCTCTGACCTGGATATTCGCGGTCGCCACGGACCACGGCGGACCAGGTGGACATTACATAAGCTAGGGAGCATGGCCTACGAGATTCCGGTGACGCAAGCCCGAGCTGAGCTCGCCGAACTGATCAACCGCGTCGTCTACGGCGGCGAGCGCGTGGTCGTGACGCGGCACGGCAAACCGCTCGTCGCCCTCGTCTCGGCCGCTGACCTGGAGCGACTGGAAAGCGGCGCGGAGGCCGCCGAGGAGCGGGTGATCAGCTCGGTCTCCTCGATCGGCTCCTCGGTGTCCGCTCCCGGCGAACGTCGACGATTCGGCATTGCGGCGGAGCACACGGGGACGGGACACGCGGGACACACCGGACACGAGGAGCGCGTGGAGCGCGACGAGCCGGGGCGCTGAGCCGGGCGCACCCGCCGATGACCCGCGCCGCGCGGGCGCCGCGTGCGCCGAGGTGACGGGCGCTCAGGGCTTTCGTACGCGCTGAGCGGTGCGCGCTCCGCGACGCTCCCGAGGGGCTTGCCGACCGAGCAGCTCGCGCGTCCGGAAGCCCGCCACCGATCCGCGTGCGACCGCGATCCGATCGTCAGGGCCGTTCCCGCAGTGTGGCCAGAACTCGCCGTGCCGACGCCGCGCGTCCGGCGCGTACGGCACGGAGCCGCGCACCCCGGGGCCTGCGAGGAAGCGGGGCGCAGGAGGCCGCGGAGCGCGAGAGGCCCGGTGCGCGCCGAACACCGCTCAGCGGGACACGGGCGTCCGGTTATCGATTCGGTAAAGAAGTGGGTCCGCGACCTGTTCTCAGGAACCTCCCAGCCGACAGGATCCGCGAAAGGTCCTGAATGAATCACGCCGCCACCGGCGGCACTTCAGGCCTGGGGGAGGTTCCACTTGAGACGCACAGCAGCTCTCGGCTCGGCCGGTGCCCTGGTGGCGGGCATGCTCATGTCGGGCGCGGTGACCGCGCCGACGGCCAGCGCCGAGGGGCGTCACCACCGCGTGTCCGAGGCGCGCGGTGTCGAACTGGCCGCGGCCCGGGCGGCCCGGTCCGGCATCGACTGGAAGGACTGCCCGGCCGACTGGGGCCTGGCCAAGAAGATCGAGTGCGGCTGGGTGACCGTGCCGCTCGACTACGCCAGGCCCGATGGCAAGCAGATCCGCATAGCCGTCGACCGGCACATCAGCACCGGCACGGAGGCCGAACGACAGGGCGCCCTGCTCTACAACCCGGGTGGCCCCGGCGGCTCGGGTCTGCGCTTCCCGACCCGGATCACCAGCGGGAATCCGCTCTGGGTGAAGACGGCGAAGGCATACGACTTCGTGGGCTTCGACCCGCGGGGCGTCGGGCACTCCGCGCCGATCTCCTGCATCGACCCCCAGGAGTTCGTCAAGGCGCCCAAGGCCGACCCCGTACCCGACTCCGAGGCCGACAAGCTCGCCCAGCGCAAGCTCGCCGCCGAGTACGCGGACGGCTGCGCCGAACGCAGCGGCGACATGCTGCCGCACATGACCACGCCGAACACCGCACGCGACCTGGACGTCATCCGCGCCGCCCTCGGCGAGAAGAAGCTCAACTTCCTCGGCGTCTCCTACGGCACCTACCTGGGTGCCGTCTACGGCACCCTCTTCCCGGACCACGTCCGCCGCATGGTCGTCGACAGCGTCGTCGACCCGGCGCGGGACAACATCTGGTACCAGGCCAACCTCAACCAGGACATCGCCTTCCAGAAGCGCTGGGACGACTGGAAGGCATGGGTCGCGAAGAACGACTCCGTCTTCCACATCGGCGACACCCCCGAGAAGGTCGAGCAGGCGTGGCTGACGCTGCGCGCCGCCGCCAAGAAGAACCCGATCGGCGGCGTGGTCGGCCCCGCCGAACTCATCGGCTTCTTCCAGAGCGCCCCCTACTACGACTCCTCCTGGGTGCCCGTCGCCCGGACCTGGAGCGAGTACCTGAAGGGTGACACCCAGGCACTCGTCGACGCCGCCGCCCCGGACATGTCGGACATCAAGGGGAACATCGCGTCGGAGAACGGCAACGCCGTGTACACGGCCGTCGAGTGCACGGACGCCAAGTGGCCCACGAACTGGCGGAAGTGGGACCGCGACAACACCCGGCTGCACGAGCAGTACCCGTTCATGACCTGGGCCAACGCCTGGATGAACCTGCCGTGCGCGACCTGGTCGGCCAAGCAGCAGAGCCCGCTGAACGTCAAGACCGGCAAGGGTCTTCCGCCGGTGCTGATCGTGCAGTCCGAGCGCGACGCCGCCACCCCGTACGTGGGCGCCGTCGAACTGCACAAGCGCTTCAAGGGCTCGCGCCTCATCACCGAGCGGAACGCCGGTTCGCACGGTGTGACCGGCCTGGTCAACCCCTGCATCAACGAGCGGGTGGACGCCTACCTGCTCACGGGCAGGACCGACCGCGCCGACGTGACCTGCGACCCGCACGCCACGCCGAAGCCGTAGTGACGCGAGCACGACCGCGACGCGAGTGAGCGGCGGCCACGGGCGGCCGGTGGATTCGACCACCGGCCGCCCGTGCCGTGCGCGGCACCGCGTCTCATGCCCCGCGGTCGTACGCCTCCAGCCAGGCGTCCTCCGCGTCGTAGTCGAACAACTGCCTTCCGTACGAACGAAGCAGGACGGGGAACGCCTCCGTCCAGTCCCTGCCCTCCAGTCGGCCGGCAAGCCATTCGACGGTCTCCGGAAGGGACTCCATGTACCCGGTCACCGGCCGGTACCCGAGTTCGCGCTCCGCGGCCGCCATGTCGTACACGATGGGATGGGCGCTGCTCCACGGGGTGGCGCCGACCCCGTCCTTCCCGGGCGCGCCCGCCATCAGCACGTTCTCGGTCCGTCGGCCGAGCACCGCGTCGACGGCCTCGCCGATCTCCGCGACCGTCGGCGCCTGCGGATCCCCGGCGTTGAGCACCCGCGAGCCGGGCCGTCGCGCGGACAGCCGGATGAGCTCGGCCAGGTTGGAGACATGGACCGGGTGGAAGCGGGACGTGCCCCCGAAGGCGAGCACCCGCCGCGCCCGGCCGTCCAGGACCCGCTTCACGAAATACAGCTCGCGCGGTGAACGGCAGTACGGCCCGTGGATCGCGCCCGCCCGCAGCAGCGTCACCGGCAGTGCCTCGCCCGCCGCCAGCAGATCCCGCTCCAGCCGCACCTTCCGTGTCGCATACGTGGCGTCGCCCGGGCGTACGGTGCACTGCGTCTCGGGGATCGGCACGGGGTAGCGCGGGGCCCCGTCGGGTTCGTCCTGCGTGTCGAAGCCGCGGCCCTGTTCGTCCGCGTACACCGCGCCGCTGGAGATGACCACCGCCGAACCGATCCGGTCCGCGAGACCGGTCAGCTGCCGGGCGTGGTCCGCCCCGTAGGCCACGGCGTCGACCAGCAGGTCGCAGCCGTCGCCGAGCGCCGCCGCGAGCGCCCCGTCCCCGTTCCGGTCGAGGGCCACCGCGCGCACCGCGCCGTCCCACCGCTCGTCCCTGCCACCGCCGCGCGAAGCGGCCGTCACCTCCCAGCCGTCCTCGACGAGCGCCCGCACGGCCGCCCGCCCGATCTGTCCCGTCGCTCCCAGTACCCATGCGCGTCCCATGCTCATGAGGGGACGCTAGGCCGGAACCACCGCCCATGACAGCGGAGTTCACCGAGCGCGGATTCGCTGTCGGCGTGACGGTTCGGGGAACCCCCACGGTTCGTCGGACGGGCCTGCCGCGTGCGTGCACCGGCGGCGCCGCCCGAAGCGCCTGCCCTCCCGCCGGAGCGCGCGGGGCCCACCGGGGACGCGGATGCGATGCGCGAGGGCGGTGCGCCGCGCTCACACCGGAGCGGGACCACCGACCCGCAGCACCACCGGACCCAGCAGCCCGCTCACGCGCTGGCCCGGGAGGACGAAGCGGGTCGGGCTCGTCGTGTCCAGGCGCGGCGCCAGTGTGTTGAACACGAGGACGTCGAGGACGTTGTCCCCAAGGCCGGCGATTCCGGTCAGATCGAACACGTACGGGGAGCACACCCGCACCCCGGCGAGGACGCCGCAGACCCGCACCTCGGCCGTTCCGCCGACCCGTCCGAGATCCAGACACACCCGGTGCCGGAAGGTCCGGCACCCGGCCGGGGACGGCCGTACCCCCGCCACAGGAGAACCCCGATGCGTCCGCGCACCGTACTCGCCACCGCTGCACTGCACACCCTCACCGCCACGGCCCCCGCGGTGGCCGCCCCGCCCGGGAAGCCGGTGCCGGAGGGGAACCTCCTCCTCACCGTCCCGGGCGGCGGGAGGGCGGCGGCTCAGGACCGGCGCGTCGCGGCCATCCCCAGGGTGATCAGCCCGAGCACCACCCAGCCGAACCAGAGCCAGCCGCTGCTCCCCAGCGCCACCGTGTACGCGGTGACCACCACCAGGGCGACCATGGTGATCACGCCCATGGACTTCGTGGACCCGGACATGTCCGCACCCTCCTCACCGGCCACGCGGCCGTGGGTGCCATCGTCACCCCGGAAGCGGGCTCGCCGCTACCGCCCGCGCGCCTGCAAGGAGGCGAGATAGGCGTTGTACGCCTGAAGCTCCCGGTCGCCGTTCCGCTCCTCCGCGCGGTCGGAGCGCTTCGCCGCCCGCTGCTCGGAGCGATACCACTGGAAGACCAGCGCGATCAGCACCAGCACCGAGGGAATCTCGCTGAACGCCCAGGCGATGCCTCCCGCCGCGCTCTGGTCGCTCAGCGCATCGATGCCGAGCGAGGCCGGAGGGTGCTCGTACGTGTCGACCATCGGCGTGGTGGCCATCATCAGCGCGATGCCGAAGAACGCGTGGAACGGCATACCGGCGAACAGCTCCAGCATCCGCATCACGTACCCCGGCCGGTGCGGACCCGGATCCACGCCCATGATCGGCCAGAAGAACACCAGGCCGACCGCGAGGAAGTGCACCATCATCGCGATGTGCCCGGTCTTCGACTCCATCAGGAAGTCGAACAGCGGAGTGAAGTACAGCGCGTACAGGCTGGCGATGAACATCGGGATCGTGAAGACCGGATGCGTGATGACCCTCATGTACCGGCTGTGCAGCAGCATGAGCAGCAGCTCGCGCGGGCCGGTACGGCCGCGGCCCGCGACCGGCAGCGCGCGGAGCGCCAGGGTCACCGGGGCTCCCAGCAGCACCAGGATCGGCGACAGCATGCTGATCACCATGTGCTGCACCATGTGCACGCTGAACATGACCATGCCGTAGTCGTTCAGCTTGGTGCACATCACCAGGGCGATGCTCAGCACGCCCACGAAGAAGAAGACCGTCCGCCCCACCGGCCAGGCGTCCCCGCGCCTGCGCAGCCGCAGCACGCCGTACCCGTACAGGCCGAGTGCGAGAAGGCAGCCGATGAGGAAGAACGCGTCGGGGGAGAACTGGAGCCCCCGTTCCAGCGTGAACGGCGGCAGATCCATGTTCATGCCGTGCCCGCTGTGATCCATCTGTTCACTCCCGCTGTGGACGTCCCCGATACGCGCCGGTTGTCCCGACCAGAGTAGAACCGCCCCCGGTCACGGCTGCGACCGGGGGCGGTTGTGCGGGGCGAGGGGAGGAGTCAGAGCACGCACTCGGCCTCGGCGTACCGCTCGGCCGGGACCGTCTTCAGCGTCTCGACGGCCCGCGCCAGCGGCACCATCGCGATGTCCGTGCCCCGAAGCGCCGTCATCATCCCGAACTCGCCGCGATGCGCGGCCTCCACCGCGTGCCAGCCGAAACGGGTGGCGAGCACACGGTCGTACGCCGTCGGGGTGCCACCGCGCTGCACATGGCCGAGGATCACCGGACGGGCCTCCTTGCCCAGACGCTGCTCCAGCTCGGTGGAGAGCTGCGTCGCGACGCCGGCGAACCGCTCGTGCCCGTAGATGTCCTTGGCGCCCTGCTCGAACCGCATGGAGCCCTCGCGCGGCTTGGCGCCCTCCGCGACGACGACGATCGCGAACTTCTTGCCGGCCGAGAAGCGCCTGCCGACCACCTCGGTCAGCTCGTCGACATCGAAGGGCCGCTCCGGCACGACGATGGCGTGCGCCCCGGCCGCCATGCCCGAGTGCAGGGCGATCCAGCCGGTGTGGCGGCCCATGACCTCGACGATCAGCACCCGCTGGTGCGATTCCGCGGTGGTCTTGAGCCGGTCGAGTGCCTCGGTGGCCACACCGACAGCGGTGTCGAAGCCGAAGGTCACGTCGGTGGCGGCGATGTCGTTGTCGATGGTCTTGGGGACGCCGACGATCGGCAGGCCCGCCTCGGAGAGCAGATGGGCCGCCTTCAGCGTGCCCTCGCCGCCGATCGGGATGATCACGTCGAGACCGAGGTCGGCGACGTGCCCCCTGGCCTGCTCGACGCCGCCGCGCAGATGGGCGGGCTGGACCCGGGAGGAACCGAGGATCGTGCCGCCGCGGGCGAGGATGCCGGCGACCGAGTCGAGGTCGAGCTTGCGGTAGTCGCACTCCAGGAGACCCTTCCACCCGTCGTGGAAGCCGATGACCTCGTCGCCGTGGTCGACCACCGCGCGGTGCACGACGGAACGGATGACTGCGTTCAGGCCGGGGCAGTCGCCGCCGGAGGTGAGTACACCAATTCGCATTGCCCGAAAAACCTTTGCAACGTGGGCCGACGACCGGACCCCGTCGTCCGGTTGGATGCCCGCCACCCTACCGGCGCGGGGTGGCGGGACCGAACCGGGCGTCCGCCTGCTGGACGCCGCTCAGCTGAGCGAAAAGCGCCTCATCAGGCGGGCTGCGTCGCCGAGGCGATGCGCTCGGCGCGCAGCGCCTCGTACCAGCGGTCGTCCGTCGGCGGAAGGGCGTTGACGTCCAGCGCCAGCTTCAGCAGGAGGTCCGCGATCAGCGGGTTGCGCGCCATCACGGGCCCGTGCATGTACGTGCCGAAGACGGTGTCGTTGTACGCGCCCTCGGTGCCGTCCCCGGTGCCGTTGCCCCGGCCGAGCTGAACCCGGGCGAACGGCCGCGCCGTCGGCCCCAGGTGGGTGACGCCCTGGTGGTTCTCGAACCCGGTCAGCGGCGGCAGGCCGAGCCGCGGGTCGATGTCGGCGAGCACGTCGCCGACGCACCGGTCCCCCTCGCCGCGGGTGGAGACCACGTCGAGCAGCCCGAGACCGGGCTCGCGCTCACCGAGGTCGTTGATGAACTCGTGGCCGAGGATCTGGTATCCGGCGCAGACCGAGAAGATGATCGCGCCGTTGGAGGCGGCCCGGTTCAGTCCGCCGTCGCGGCGCAGCCGCTCCGCGGCCAGACGCTGCGGCCGGTCCTCGCCGCCCCCGACCAGGTAGATGTCGCCGGACGTCGGGATCGGCTGGTCGCTGCGTACGTCGACGCGCTGCACATCGAGACCGCGCTGCCGCGCCCGGCGCTCGACCACCAGCGCATTGCCCTGGTCGCCGTAGGTGCTGAGGAGGTCCGGGTACACCCAGACGACACGCAGACCGTTGTTGCTCATGCTTCGTCCTCTCCGGAGGTGGCCGGGGCCGGGGTCAGTTGCCGACACGACGGCGCAGGTCCTGGAAGGCGGTGTAGTTGGCGATGACCTCGATACGGCCGGGCGGGGCCTGCTGCACGGCCTCGTCGAGGCTCTCGCAGACCCGGAAGTCGAGACCGGCCACCTCCAGCCGGACCGCGAGGTCCAGCTTGCGGTCGCCGAGCACGAAGATCGGGTGGCCGGCGAGCTGGGTGTAGTCCACGTCCCACAGCCAGGAGGTGTCGGTGCCGTCCGCGCCGCGGGCGTTGACGGACAGGACCACCGGGGTCGGCGGCGGCTCGATCAGGGAGAACGTCTCCAGCCAGCCGGCCGGGTTCTTCGCCAGCAGCAGTCGCAGTTCGCGGCCGAGGAACGTCACCACGTCGTAGCGGCCGGCCACGGCCTGCACCTGGTACATGCGCTCCAGCGCGACCTGCGGCGGCACACCGAAGACGGCGGCCACGGCGGCCGACGTGGCCGCGTTGGCCTTGTTGGCGCGGCCGGGCAGCTGGAGGTGGATCGGCCAGGCCGAACCGTGCGGGTCCAGGACGTAGTCGCCGTGCAGGACCCAGCTGGGGGCGGGGCGGCGGAATCCGCACTCGCCGCAGAACCAGTCGTCACCGGGGCGCTGCATCACACCGCCGCACGACGGGCAGGACCAGGCGTCGTCCTTCCACGCCTGACCCGCCGCCACCCACACCACGTTGGGGGACGAGGACGCCGCCCAGACGATCAGCGGGTCGTCCGCGTTGGCGACGACCACGGCCTTCGAGCCGGACAGGCCCTCGCGCCACTTCTCCGCGAGCATCCGGGTCTCCGCGGCGCGGTCCAGCTGGTCGCGGGAGAGGTTGAGCAGCGCGATCACCTTGGGCGTCGTGTCGCGCGCGACCCCGGCGAGGTACTTCTCGTCGACCTCTATCACGCCGTACTGCGCGTCCGAGCCGCCCGCCAGCGCCGAGGTGATACCGGCCGGCATGTTCGCGCCGAGCGCGTTGGACACGACCGGGCCTGCGGCCCGCAGCGCCTCGGCGATCAGCCGGGTCGTCGTCGTCTTGCCGTTCGTCGCCGACACGAGGATCACGTCCAGGTGCTGCGCCAGCCGCCCCAGCAGGTCGGGGTCGAGCTTGAGTGCCACCCGGCCGCCGATCACCGATCCGCTGCCGCGCCCCGCGGCGCGCGACACCGCCGCCGCGGCCTTGCCCGCCGTCACGGCCAGCTTGGCCCGCGGCGACAGCGGCTCCGTGTTGCCTGCCATCGTCCTAGATCCTCCTTGCATCGGTCCGCGCCCAGCCTATCGATGTCCGGCCCGGACGCCGCACCTCGGCACCGCCGGGACCGCCCGGGGCGGCCGGAACGTACGATGGCCGCCATGCGAAACCGCCCGATCCCCGGCAGTTCCGGACTGGTTCGCGCCATGAGCCTGCTCGGAGACCCGGTGCTGCATGGCGCCTGCGATCCCGTCACGGACTTCGGCCCCTCGCTCGCCCGCCTCGTCGAGGACATGTACGCCACCATGTACGCGGCGGGCGGCGTGGGGCTCGCGGCCAATCAGATCGGTGTGCCGCTGCGCGTGTTCGTCTACGACTGCCCCGACGACGAGGACGTCCGGCACCTCGGACACGTCGTCAACCCGCGCCTGGTCGAGGCGGACGGCGTCACCGTGCGCGGACCGGAGGGCTGTCTCTCGCTCCCCGGCATCGAGGCCGGCACCCCGCGCTTCGACCGGGCCGTCGTCGAGGGCGCGACCCTCGGGGGCGAGCCCGTCCGGATCACCGGGACCGGCTTCTTCGCCCGCTGTCTCCAGCACGAGTGCGACCACCTCGACGGAAGGGTCTACACCGACCGGCTCACCGGACTGCGCCGGTCCAGGGCGCTGCGCGCGGCCCGCCGTGCGCCCTGGGCGCGGGGCGGCTGACGCGGGGCGGGCCCGGGAGCGGCACGACCGGGCCGGGCGCGGGGTGCGGTCGGCCGCGCCCTCAGAACCCCGGGCCCCCGGGCCGGTCGTCCACGGCGGCCAGCCTGCCCCACAGCAGGTCCGCCAGGCTGCGTACCAACTGTTCGCGGGAGCAGGGCCGTTCCCCCAGCCACCAGTCTCCCGCGGCGTGCATCATGCCGACGATGCCATGACCCCAGATGCGGGCCATCGCCTCGCCGTCCGGTCCCAGGTCCACCCGCTCGGCGATCACCTTGGCGAGCTCCTCGCCGAGTCTGCGGAGCAGCGGGGCGGAGTGCCGTCCGACGTCGAAGCCCCGCTCCGCCGAGGCCGCCGAGTCGTCGGAGGGGTGCATCAGGAAGCGGTAGACCTGCGGCCGGGCCTCGATGGCCGCGAGGTAGGTGTCGAGCGTCGACTCCACGCGCCGGCGGCGCTCGGCGGGCGCGTCGAGCGCCGCCCGCAGGGCGATCAGCAGGGCGTCGGTGTGACGCTTGGCGAGGGCGCGGTAGAGGCCGCCCTTGTCGCCGAAGTGCCGGTAGAGGATGGGCTTGGTGATCCCGGCCTCCGCCGCGATGGCGTTCATCGAGGCGCCCGGCCCGTCCCTGAGCACCACGCGGTCGGCGGCCTCCAGCAGCTCGCGGCGGCGGTTCTCGGCCGCTGTCCGTTGCCGCTCGGCCCGTCCTGTGGTCTCCATGTCGCCCTCTCCCCGCCCCCGCCGTTCCCGTGCGTCGTCCCTGCGCAACGTAACACCCCACCCCGCGGGGCGCGGATCGGCACCTGTCCGGTTGACACGGGCTACTTACCGGTAACAGACTTCTGTTACCGAAAGTAACCATAGATTTCAGGGCAATACCTGGAGGGGCAACATGGCCGAGTTCACGCTCGAACTCAACGACGACCAGAAGCAGGTCCGCGACTGGCTCCACGGCTTCGCCGCCGACGTGATCCGCCCGGCGGCCTCGGAGTGGGACGAGCGTGAGGAAACCCCCTGGCCGGTCATCCAGGAGGCGGCCAAGGTCGGCATCTACTCCCTCGACTTCTACGCCCAGCAGTTCTTCGACCCCACCGGGCTCGGCATCCCGATGGCGATGGAGGAGCTGTTCTGGGGCGACGCCGGCATCGCCCTGTCGATCGTCGGTACGGGCCTGGCTGCCGTGGGCGTCCTCGCCAACGGCACCGAGGAGCAGATCGGCACCTGGATCCCGCAGATGTACGGCGACGCCGACGACGTCAAGGTCGCGGCGTTCTGTTCCTCCGAACCGGACGCCGGTTCCGACGTCGCCTCGATGCGCACCCGCGCGGTGTACGACCAGGCGAAGGACGAGTGGGTGCTGAACGGCACCAAGACCTGGGCGACCAACGGCGGCATAGCCAACGTGCACGTCGTCGTCGCCGTGGTCGACCCCGGGCTCGGCTCCAAGGGGCACGCCTCGTTCATCGTGCCGCCGGACACCCCCGGCCTCTCCCAGGGCCAGAAGTTCAAGAAGCACGGCATCCGCGCCTCGCACACCGCCGAGGTCGTTCTGGAGGACGTACGCGTCCCCGGCCACTGCCTGCTCGGCGGCAAGGACAAGCTCGACCAGCGACTGGCCAGGGCCCGGGAACGCGCCGCGTCCGGCGGCGAGCGGGTGAAGAACGCGGCGATGGCCACGTTCGAGGCGTCCCGCCCCGCCGTCGGCGCCATGGCGGTCGGCACCGCCCGCGCCGCCTACGAGGTGGCGCTGGACTACGCGAAGACCCGCACCCAGTTCGGCCGTCCGATCATCGACAACCAGGGCGTCGCCTTCCAGCTCGCGGACATGCGCACGCAGATCGACGCGGCCCGGCTGCTGGTCTGGCGGGCGTCCTGGATGGCCGCCACCGGCAAGCCGTTCACCTCGGCCGAGGGCTCCATGTCCAAGCTCTACGCGAGCGAGACGGCCAAGAAGGTCACCGCGCAGGCCGTCCAGATCCTCGGCGGCAACGGCTTCACCCGCGAGTACCCGGTGGAACGGATGCACCGGGACGCGGCGATCTACACCATCTTCGAGGGCACGAGCGAGATCCAGCGACTGGTGATCGCCCGCACCCTCTCCGGCATGCAGATCCGCTGACGCGGCGCGCGGGCCCGCCGGAGGTGCGGGCCCGCGCGGAGCCGGCCGTCAGACGGGCAGCTGGGCCTCGATGGCGGCCGCCAGCTCCGCGGAATCCGGGTCCGTGCCCGGACGCAGCCGGGCGACGGGCTCGCCCGTCGGCGAGATGAGGAACTTCTCGAAGTTCCACTGCACATCGCCCGCCTCGCCGTCCGCGTCCGCCAGCGCGGTCAGCTCGGCGTAGAGCGGGTGACGTCCCTCACCGTTCACCTCGGTCTTCTCCAGCAACGGGAAGGTGACCCCGTACGTCGTCGAGCAGAAGGTCTGGATCTCCTCCGCGCTCCCGGGCTCCTGGCCGGCGAACTGGTTGCACGGCACGCCCAGCACGGTGAAACCCCGGTCCGCGTACGCCTTCTGCAGCCGTTCCAGGCCCGCGTACTGCGGGGTGAGCCCGCACTGGGACGCGACGTTCACCAACAGGACCGCGCGGCCGCGGTATTCGGCGAGCGAGGCGGGCTCGCCGGAGAGGGTGCGCAGGGGGATGTCGTACAGAGTCATGCGGCGCTCCTTGTGAGGGTGGCTTCCAACAGCCATTGTCCTGCCCGTCGGTTGATCGACACGAACTCGAACGCCGGGTCGCCCGGGGCGCTCACCCATGAACCCCTCGCGTGGCGTGCCGCCGGGAAGTCGCAGAGCAGAGGCCCGCCTGGGACGATCGTGCCGTGGACCCCGCAGAACCCCTCTTCGAACCAGGCGCCGAGCCCGCGGCCGAGAACGGCACAGCCGGCCGGACACCCCGCCGACGGATGGTGCGCTGCCGCCTGTGCGGCCGCCCTCTCACGGGGACGGAGTCGCGCCGTACCGGCCTCGGCCCCTCCTGCGACGCCAAACTGCACCCCGCGCCCCCGGACATCCGCACCCGCCGCCACGAGGTCGAGCAGGACCCGCTGCCCGGCGTCTGAAGCGGTACGGCTAGTGCCGTGACCGGCAAGGTTTGGCGGGAAGGAGCGTCGTCCGGTGCGTGCGATCGCAAGGCAGCCGGAAGCCCTCGGATGGGGCCTCCCCTGCTCGAACGAAGTCGAGAGCTTGGGGAAGGGCTACGTGGGCTTTTGGCCAACGCCGCGAGCGTGCGTGCCGGACGACGCGACGGGGCAAACGTTGCCGGGAGGGGCACTACGAGCCGAGGGCCCGGAACAGCCCCTCCTGCACCACGGACACGAGCAGGTTGCCCGCGCGGTCGTAGATCCGGCCGCGCGCCAGCCCCCGACCGCCGGTCGCGATCGGCGACTCCTGGTCGTAGAGGAACCACTCGTCCGCCCGGAACGGCCGGTGGAACCACATCGCGTGGTCGAGCGAGGCAAGATCGAAGCCGCGCCGGCCCCACAGCGGCTCCACCGGGAGGCGGACCGCGTCCAGCAGCGTCATGTCGCTCGCGTACGTCAACGCGCAGGTGTGCACCAGCGGATCGTCGCCCAGCGGCCCGACCGCGCGCATCCAGACCGCACTGCGCGGCTCGGCCCCCGCAACCTCCTCCCGCGTCCAGCGCAGCCGGTCGACGTACCGGATGTCGAACGGCTGCCGACGGGCCATCCGCTCCAGAGACTCGGGCAGCGTCCCGAGGTGCGCGCGCACCTCCTCGGCGACGGTCGGCAGCTCCTCGGGGCCGGGAACCTCCCGGGCGGGCGGCAGCTGGTGCTCGAAACCGGCCTCCTCCGGACGGTGGAACGACGCCGTCAGGCTGAAGATCGTCCGGCCCTGCTGAACGGCCGTGACCCGGCGGGTGGTGAACGACCGGCCGTCCCGGATGCGCTCCACCTGGTAGACGATCGGCACCCCCGGGCGCCCCGGACGCAGGAAGTACGCGTGCAGCGAATGCACCGGCCGGTCCCCGTCCGTGGTCCGCCCGGCCGCGACCAGCGCCTGCCCGGCGACCTGGCCGCCGAACACCCGCTGCAGCGACTCGTGGGGGCTGCGCCCCCGGAAGATGTCGACCTCGATCCGTTCCAGGTCGAGCAGGTCGACCAGACGATCGGCGGGGTTCGTCATGCGGTTCGTCTCCACTCTCGCAGCGGCGCGGCCCTCATGGCGTACGCCCTCACAACTGACCGACCGAGGTGACACGGACGACGGCGCGCCCCTCCTCGTCGGAGGCGGCCAGATCGATCTCCGCGCCGATGCCCCAGTCGTGGTCGCCGTTCGGGTCGGCGAACGTCTGCCGGACCCGCCACACGCCGTGCGCGGGATCCTCCTCGATCCTCAGCAGCTTCGGGCCGCGCGCGTCCGGGCCGGTGCCCAGGTCGTCGTACTCGTCCCAGTAGGCGTCCATCGCCTCGCCCCACGCGTCCTCGTCCCAGCCCGACTCGCCGTCCAGCTCGCCCAGTTCGGCGACCTGGTCCAGCGCGGCCAGCTCGACCCGGCGGAACATCGCGTTGCGCACCAGCACCCGGAACGCGCGGGCGTTGGCCGTGACCGGCTTCACCTCGTCGGCCTTCTCCTGCGCCTCCTCGGCGGTCTCCAGCTCCGGGTTGGCGAGCTGCTCCCACTCGTCGAGCAGACTGGAGTCCACCTGGCGGACCATCTCGCCGAGCCAGGCGATCAGGTCCTGGAGGTCCTCGGACTTGAGGTCGTCCGGGACGGTGTGCTCCAGCGCCTTGTACGCGCTCGCCAGGTAGCGCAGCACGATGCCCTCGGTGCGGGCCAGCTCGTAGTGGGAGGTGAACTCCGTGAACGTCATGGCGCGTTCGTACATGTCACGGATCACGGACTTCGGCGACACCGGGTGGTCGCCGACCCACGGGTGGCTCCTGCGGTACACGTCGTACGCGTGCCACAGCAGCTCGCTCAGCGGCTTCGGGTACGTGACCTCCTGGAGCAGCTCCATCCGCTCCTCGTACTCGACGCCGTCGGCCTTCATCTGCCCGACCGCCTCGCCGCGCGCCTTGTTCTGCTGCGCGGCGAGGATCTGGCGCGGGTCGTCGAGCGTCGACTCGACGACGGAGACCATGTCCAGGGCGTACGAGGGGGAGTCGGGGTCCAGCAGGTCGAACGCGGCGAGCGCGAAGGTGGACAGCGGCTGGTTGAGCGCGAAGTCCTGCTGGAGGTCGACGGTGAGCCGGACGATCCTGCCCTCCGCGTCGGGCTCGTCGAGCCGCTCCACCACACCGCCGTCCAGCAACGAGCGGTAGATCGCGATGGCCCGGCGGATGTGGCGCAGCTGCGCCTTGCGCGGCTCGTGGTTGTCCTCCAGCAGGCGCCGCATCGCCTGGAAGGCGTTGCCGGGGCGCGCGATCACGGACAGCAGCATCGTGTGCGTCACCTTGAAGCGGGAGGTGAGCGGCTCCGGATCGGACTGGATCAGCTTGTCGAAGGTGGTCTCCGACCAGGCGACGAAGCCCTCCGGGGCCTTCTTGCGGACCACCTTGCGCTTCTTCTTCGGGTCGTCGCCCGCCTTCCTGACCGCCTTCTCGTTCTCGATGACGTGCTCGGGCGCCTGTGCCACGACGAAGCCCGCCGTGTCGAAGCCGGCCCGCCCGGCCCGGCCCGCGATCTGGTGGAACTCCCGGGCGCGCAGCGTGCGCACACGGGTGCCGTCGTACTTGGTGAGGGCCGTGAACAGCACCGTGCGGATGGGGACGTTGACGCCGACGCCGAGCGTGTCCGTACCGCAGATCACCTTCAGCAGACCGGCCTGGGCGAGCTTCTCCACCAGGCGCCGGTACTTCGGCAGCATGCCCGCGTGGTGCACCCCGATGCCGTGCCGCACGTAGCGCGAAAGGTTCCGGCCGAACTTGGTGGTGAAGCGGAAGTTGCCGATCAGCTCGGCGATCTTCTCCTTCTCCTCCTTCGTGCACATGTTGATGCTCATCAGCGACTGAGCCCGCTCGACGGCCGCGGCCTGGGTGAAGTGCACGATGTAGACGGGCGCCTGCCGGGTGTCCAGGAGCTCGGTGAGGGTCTCGGTGATCGGGGTCAGCCGGTACTCGTAGCTGAGCGGCACCGGCCGGGTGGCGGAGCGGATCACGGACGTGGGGCGGCCGGTACGGCGGGTGAGGTCCTCCTCGAACATCCTGACGTCGCCGAGCGTGGCGGACATCAGGACGAACTGGGCCTGCGGCAGCTCCAGCAGCGGGATCTGCCACGCCCAGCCGCGGTCCGGCTCGGCGTAGAAGTGGAACTCGTCCATCACGACCTGGCCGATGTCCGCGTACTTCCCGTCACGCAGCGCGATGGACGCCAGCACCTCGGCCGTGCAGCAGATCACCGGGGCGTCGGCGTTGACCGAGGCGTCGCCGGTGAGCATGCCCACGTTCTCCGTGCCGAACAGCTTGCACAGGTCGAAGAACTTCTCCGAGACCAGGGCCTTGATCGGCGCGGTGTAGAAGGTGACCTTGTCCTGGGCCAGCGCCGTGAAGTGCGCACCCGCCGCGACCAGGCTCTTCCCGGAGCCGGTCGGGGTGGAGAGGATCACGTTCGCCCCGGACACCACCTCGATCAGCGCCTCCTCCTGAGCCGGATAGAGGGTGATGCCCCGGGTCTCGGTCCATGACGAGAAAGCCTCGAAGAGGGCGTCGGGGTCGTCGGTCGGGGGCAGCTGATCGATAAGGGTCACGCCCCCATCTTGCCTGTCTTCCGCCCGGATGAGGGAACCGGACGACAGTATGAAGATCACGGACGATACGCTTTCCCACTCAACTCGGCCGCGCCGCAGCGGTCGTGGCGGCGACACGGAACTGGGGGCGGGAAGCGCCATGATGGGACCGGCACACTCACTGTCCGGGGCGGCGGCCTGGCTGGGGGTGGGCGCGGCGGTCTCGGCGACGGACCACGCGATGCCGTGGCCGGTGCTCGTCGTCGGTGCGCTGATCACGGCCGGCGCGGCGCTCGCTCCGGACCTCGACCACAAGTCCGCGACGATCTCCCGCTCCTTCGGGCCGGTCTCCCGATGGCTCTGCGAGGTCGTCGACACACTCTCGCACGCCGTGTACAAGGCAACCCGGGGCTCCGGCGACCCGCGCAGGAACGGCGGTCACCGGACCCTGACGCACACCTGGCTCTGGGCGGTCCTGATCGGTGCCGGGGCCTCCGTCGCGGCGATCACCGGCGGCCGGTGGGCGGTCCTCGGGATCCTCTTCGTCCACCTGGTGCTGGCCGTCGAAGGACTGCTGTGGCGGGCCGCCCGGATGTCCAGCGACGTGCTGGTGTGGCTGCTCGGCGCCACCAGTGCCTGGATCCTGGCGGGCGTGCTGGACCAGCCGGGGAACGGATCGGACTGGCTGTTCACCGCCCCCGGCCAGGAGTACCTGTGGCTCGGGCTGCCGATCGTCCTCGGCGCGCTCGTCCACGACATCGGCGACGCGCTGACCGTCTCGGGCTGCCCGATCCTGTGGCCGATACCGGTGGGCCGCAAGCGCTGGTACCCGGTCGGACCGCCGAAGGCCATGCGGTTCAGGGCCGGCAGCTGGGTCGAGCTGAAGGTGCTGATGCCCGTGTTCATGGTGCTCGGCGGGCTGGGCGGGGCGGCCGCGCTGAACGTCTTCTGACCCGCGCCGCGCGCCCCGGCCGCGGCGGCCGGGGCGCGCGAGGGGCGGCCGGGACCGCCGCCTCAGCCGTGCCAGGACCGCCACAGCGCCGCGTACGCGCCATCCGCCGCCACCAGCGCGTCATGGCTGCCCAGCTCGCTGATCCGGCCGTCCTCCACCACCGCGATCACGTCCGCGTCGTGCGCGGTGTGCAGCCGGTGGGCGATCGCCACGACCGTACGGCCCTCCAGCACCCGGGCCAGTGACCGCTCCAGATGCCGGGCGGCCCGCGGATCCAGCAACGACGTGGCCTCGTCCAGCACCAGCGTGTGCGGATCGGCCAGGACCAGCCGGGCCAGGGCGATCTGCTGGGCCTGGGCCGGGGTCAGCGCCAGACCGCCGGAGCCGACCTCGGTGTCCAGCCCCTCCTCCAGGGCCCTCGCCCAGCCGTCCGCGTCGACCGCCGCGAGCGACGCCCACAGCTCCGCGTCCTCGGCACCCGCCCGCGCCAGCAGCAGATTGTCCCGCAGCGACCCGACGAACACGTGGTGCTCCTGGTTGACCAGCGCCACGTGCGTTCGTACGTCCTCCGCCCTCATCCGCGACAACCGCGCGCCGCCCAGCGTGACCTCACCCGTGCGCGGGGAGTAGATCCCGGCCAGCAGCCGGCCCAGGGTGGACTTGCCCGCCCCGGACGGACCGACCAGCGCCAGGCGCGTGCCCGGCGCCACGTCCAGGGACACCCGGTGCAGAACGTCCAGCCCGGCGCGGTAGCCGAAGCGCACCTCGTCGGCCCGCACGTCCCGGCCGTCCGGGACGACCCCGGCGTCGCCCGCGTCCGGCTCGATGTCCCGGACGCCGACCAGTCGCGCCAGCGACACCTGCGCCACCTGCAGCTCGTCGTACCAGCGCAGGATCAGCCCGATCGGGTCGACCATCATCTGCGCCAGCAGCGCACCCGTCGTCAGCTGGCCGACGGTCAGCCAGCCCTCCAGCACGAACCAGCCGCCGAGCATCAGCACCGCGCCGAGGATCAGCACATAGGTGGCGTTGATGACGGGGAACAGCACGGAACGCAGGTACAGCGTGTACCTCTCCCACGCGGTCCACTGCCCGACGCGGGTGTCCGACAGGGCCACCCGGCGCGTCCCCAGACGGTGTGCCTCCACGGTCCGCCCGGCGTCCACCGTCTCCGCGAGGACCGCCGCCACCGCCGCGTATCCGGCGGCCTCCGAACGGTACGCGGAAGGCGCCCGCCGGAAGTACCAGCGGCAGCCCAGAACCAGCAGCGGCAGCGCGACCAGGACCGAGAGCGCCAGCGCAGGGGCCGTCGCCGTGAGCGCGGCGACCAGCAGCCCGGCCCACACCACGCCGATCGTCAGCTGCGGCACGGCCTCGCGCATCGCCTCGGCCAGCCGGTCGATGTCCGTGGTGATCCGGGACAGGAGATCGCCCGTACCCGCGCGCTCCAGCACACCCGGCGGCAGTCGCACCGACCGCACGAGGAAGTCCTCGCGCAGATCGGCGAGCATCTCCTCACCGAGCATCGCGCTGCGCAGCCGCATCAGCCGGGTGAACACCGTCTGCACGACGAGCGCCAGCGCGAACACCGCGACCGTGCGCTCCAGACGCAGGTCCCCGACGCCGTCGGCGAGGTCCTGGACCAGCCCGCCCAGCAGATACGGGCCGGCGACCGAGGCGATCACCGCGACGGCGTTGAACGAGACGAGCAGGGCGAACGGCCCGCGATGGCGCCGCAGCAGCTCCCGTACGTAGCTCCGCACCGTGGCGGGGGTGCCCACCGGCAGGGTCGTCGCCGACTCCGGCGCCGCCGGGTCGTGGGAGGGTCTCGCGACGCCGATCATGCCCGCTCCTCGATTTCCTCGGTCGCATCGTGCGGGCCCCGGGCGGCCCGGTCCGCGATCTTCGCGATCTCGTCGTCTGTCTCGCGCGTGACCACCGTCCGGTAGCGCGGTTCCGTGTGCAGCAGTTCACGGTGCGTTCCGACCGCGACGACCGTGCCCCGGCGCACCAGCGCCACCCGGTCCGCCGCGTCGAGCAGCAGCGGCGAGGAGGCGAGCACCACGGTGGTGCGCCCCAGGCGCACCTCCTTGATCCCGGCGGCGACCCCGGCCTCCGTGTGGGAGTCGACCGCCGAGGTCGGCTCGTCGAGGACCAGCACCTCCGGATCCGTCACCAGGGAACGCGCCAGGGCGAGCCGCTGGCGCTGCCCGCCCGAGAGCGAACGGCCGCGCTCGGTGATGCGGGCCGTCATCGGGTCGCCGTCCGAGGCGGTGGGCGCCTGCGCCAGCGCGTCCAGCACATCGCCGCACCGGGCGGCCGACAACGCCTCGTCGGCGGGCACCCGGCCGGACGAAGGGACGTCCAGCAGCTCGCGCAGGGTGCCGGAGAGCAGCACCGGATCCTTGTCCTGGACCAGTACGGCGGTCCGGGCCGCGTCCAGCGGGAGTTCGTCCAGGGCCACACCCCCGAGAAGGACGGACGGCGGCTGCGGCCCGGTCGCGGCACCGGCCCCCGCACGTTCCGGCACGCCCTCGTCCGGGCCCTGGCCCGGGCCGGTGCCGGTCGCGGTGTCCGCGCCCGCGCCCGTTCCCGCAGGGGCGTGGCCACCGAGCCGTTCGGCCAGGCGGCCCGCCTCGTCCGGATCGCCGCAGACCACCGCGGTGAGCAGACCGGCCGGTGCCAGCAGCCCGGTGACCGGGTCGTACAGGTCGCCGAAGGGCGCGGCCGCGGCAGCCGGGGAGCCGGTGGTCGCGGGCGGGTCGGTGCGGCGCAGCGAGAGCACCCGCACCGCGCGGCGGGCGGAGGGCCGGGAGAAGGAGTACGCCATCGCGATCTCCTCGACGCGGCGGAGCGGGAACAGCATCAGCGCCGCCGCGCTGTACACCGTGACGAGTTGCCCGACCTCGATCCGGCCGTCGCGGGCCAGCGCCGCCCCGTACCCGACCAGCGAGATCAGCAGCAGCCCCGGAAGCAGCACCTGGACCGCCGAGATCAGCGACCACATCCGCGCGCTGTGCACCGCCGCCCGGCGGACCTCCTGCGAGGCGTGGCGGTAGCGGCCGAGGAACAGCTCCTCGCCGCCGATCCCGCGCAGCACCCGCAGCCCGGCGACGGTGTCCGATGCCAGTTCGGTCGCCCGTCCCGCCTTCTCGCGCTGGAGATCGGCGCGCCGGGCGGCCCGGGGGAGCAGCGGCAGCACGGCCAGGGCCAGCAACGGCACGGCGAGCGTCACCAGGACGCCCAGCGCGGGCAGATGGACGACGAGCGCCGTGCAGATCAGCACGATCGCGGCGACGGCCGCGACGAAGCGGGAGAGCGCCTCGACGAACCAGCCGATCTTCTCGACGTCGCCGGTGGACACGGCGACGACCTCGCCCGCGGCGACGCGGCGGGTCAGTGCCGAACCCAGCTCCGCGGTCTTGCGCGCCAGCAGCTGCTGGACGCGCGCGGCGGCGGTGATCCAGTTGGTGACGGCGGTCCGGTGGAGCATGGTGTCGCCCAGCGCGATCAGCACGCCCAGGACGGCGAACAGGGCGCCCGCCCACGCGAGCCGGGCGCCGGAACGGTCGACGGCCGCCTGCACGGCGAAACCGACCGCGGGCGAGAACCCGGCCAGCGCGCACTGGTGGAGCAGCCCCCACCCCATCGCCTTGAGCTGGCCGCGGAGTTGACCGCGCCCCAGCCAGAGCAGGAAACGCGGGCCCGAGCGGACGTCGGGAACGCCGGGATCCGAGTACGGAAGATCGCGAATCTTCATGAGGTCCCAGGGGTCGGTGTGCCGGACGGCTCGGAGAAAGCCGCAAAACCGCCCCAGGTTGTCCCCGGCCCGGCGGCCGGAGCAATCGAATTTTCTCCGGGGGGAGTCGTTTTGGACATGCCCCGGCCGCCGCACCGGTGGCGGAGAAGGGCCGCGGAGCCGTGGCCCCGCGGCCCGCGCGGGCCGTCAGATCTCCTCCGGCTTCTCCGAATCCATGCCGGAACGGGCCTTCTTCCACTCACCGCGCGTGAAGTCCGGGATCTGCTGCGGCGCGCCCTTCGCCTTGATGGACAGATGGCTCAGCGGCACGGGTGCCGTCCAGGTCGCCGCGTCGTACACGTCGAAGTCCGGGACCAGGCCGAGCCGCATGCACTGCATCAGCCGGAACACCAGCATGTAGTCCATTCCGCCGTGTCCGCCCGGCGGGTCGGCGTGCTCCTTCCAGAGCCAGTGGTCCCACTGGGCGTACCGGGAGAAGTCGCCCCAGGCGTCGTTCGTGTGATCGGGCTCGATGTAGATGCGCGCCGGGTAGTCCTCGAAGACGCCCTTCGTCCCGCCGAGACTGTTGATCCGCGAGTACGGGTGCGGGGTCGACACGTCGTGTTCCAGCCGGATGACCCGGCCCTTGGCGGTCTGGACGAGACTGATCGTACGGTCGGACTCGATGTAGGTCTCCTTCCAGCTCGGGTCGCCGGGCGGCATGTTGTTCCTGCGGTACTCGGCGAGTCCCAGCGACGGGGAGCCGACGCTGGTGATGCTGACCGCACGGTCGCCGCGGTTGATGTCCATGTAGTTGGCGACCGGACCGAAGCCGTGGTTGGGGTAGAGGTCCCCGCGCAGCCGGGTGTGCCACAGTCTGCGCCACGGGCCCTCGTAGTACTCCGGATCGAACATCAGGCCGCGCAGGTCGTGGTTGTACGCGCCCGCGCCGTGCAGCAGATCGCCGAAGAGCCCGGCGTGCGCCATGCGCAGCACACGCATCTCGTTGCGCCCGTAACAGCAGTTCTCCAACTGCATGCAGTGACGCCTGGTGCGCTCGGAGAGGTCGACCAACTCCCAGAGCTCGTCCAGCCGGAGCGCGATCGGGCACTCCACGCCGACGTGCTTGCCGTTCAGCAGGGCGGTCTTCGCCATCTCGAAATGGAAGTCCCAGGGCGTTGCCACGTAGACGAAGTCGATGTCTCCGCGCCGGCAGAGGTTCTCGTAGTCGTGCTCGCCGTTGGTGTAGACGGCGGGCGACGGCTGCCCCGCGGCGGTCACCTTCGCCGCCGCTCGCTCGGCCTTGACCCCGACCGGGTCGCAGACTGCCATGACCCGTACGCCTTCCATGGCGAGGAAGAGGTCGATCATGCTGCCACCGCGGTTGCCGAGCCCGACCAGCCCGACCCGGACGGTGGAGCGCCGGTCGAACGGAACCCCCACCATGGTGCGCCCCTGGCGCCGCGGCGCGGACGCCTGTTCCGCGCCGACCGCCTCCGGACCCGGGGCGGGGGCGGCGGACGCGGTTCCGGCACCGAGACCGCCGAACGCGAGCCCGGCACCGGCCACCGAGGCCGTCGTCCACAGGACGGAGCGGCGGCTCATCGGGCCCGGGGCGCCGCTCTCCGCGCCGTGGTGCCGGGGGTTCCCGTGTTGTGTGGCGTCGTGCTGCGTACCGTCGTCGTGCTGTGCTGCGTCGTTCATCGATCCTCCAGAAGGGGGGTCTGACGTGCGCGGCCGGTGAATGAACCTCGTGGAGGACCTTGGCCGCCGAGTCCGTCGACGCGCAAGGGGAACGATTGGATTCCTGATCCCAAACCATGGACTTTCGTGAACCACGGGCCTCGTGCGCGTGCGAAAGCCGGGTGGGTCCGGTCATGACCGGACCCACCCGGCGGGTGAGGACGTCGACGGGGCCGTCGGACGACCGGCCGCGAGGCGGTCGCCGGGCGGCCCCGCGCGGGTCAGCGCACGACCGCTCCCGGCCGCGTCGCCCGTTCCAGCTCCATCAGCACGGAGTAGTACGAATGGCCCGTGGCCCGGTCCATGCCGATCTCGCACATGCGGTTGGCGGAGAGGTACGCGTCGTACTCACGGGTGTTCACCTCCGCCGCCTCCTTGGCCGTGGCCGACTCCGTCAACTCCTTGTGCAGCATCCCGCGGTCGCCCGCGAAGGCGCAGCATCCGGCGTCGTCGGGGATCACGACCTCCTCCGCGCAGGCCTCCGCGACCGCGCGCAACTGCTCCACATCGCCCAGGTGTTGCATGGAGCACGTGGGGTGCAGCACCGCCGAATCGACCTTTCGGAGCACCGTCAGCCCGGGGAGCAGTTCCTCGGCCGCCCAGACCAGGGAGTCGACGATGGTCAGCTCCCGGTGCAGCTCCCTGTTGTCGTCGGTGAGGTACGGCACCACCTCGTGGGCGATGCCCAGCGTGCACGACGAGGCGTCGACGACCAGGGGCAGCCTGCCGCCGGCCGCCCAGCCCCAGGCCGCTTCCACGATGCGGTTGGCCATCACGGTGTTGCCCTCGTCGTACCCCTTCGAGTGCCAGATCGTCGCGCAGCAGGTGCCCGCGACGTCGTCCGGGATCCACACCGGTTTCCCGGCGCGGGCGGAAACGGCGACGACGGCCTGCGGCAGGGACGGGCCGCGATGGCCCTCCGGGCCACCGAAGATGCGGTTCACGCACGCCGGGTAGTAGACGGCCTTCGCACCGACGCGGGAGGTGCGGGGGAGCCTCCGGGCGGCGGCGCCTGGGGTCTCGGGAAGCCACTCGGGCATGAGATCGGGGCGTACGGCCTTGCGGGCGAGCCCGGTGATCGTCTCCAGCGGTCCGTCGCCGATGCGTTCGCCGATCCTGTCGGCCGCGGCGACCGCGAGCCGTGCCGCCGCCTCGACCGCCTTGAAGTTCTTCGCGGTGAGCGCCGCGATCCGCTCCTCGCGCGGCGAGTGCCGACGGTGGCGGAAGTCCTTCATCATGGCGCCCGTGTCGATGCCGACCGGGCAGGCCAGCTTGCACGTCGAGTCGCCCGCGCAGGTGTCGACGGCGTCGTAGCCGTACGCGTCCAGCAGCCGCGACTCCACCGGTGAGCCGCCCGTCTGCCGCATCATCTCCCGGCGCAGCACGATGCGCTGGCGCGGGGACGTGGTCAGGTCGTGGCTGGGGCAGGTGGGTTCGCAGAAGCCGCACTCGATGCAGGGGTCCGCGATCGGTTCCACCTCGGGGATGGTCTTCAGGCCGCGCAGATGGGCCCTGGGGTCGCGGTCGAGGACGATGCGCGGGGCCAGCACCCCGTCCGGGTCGATGACCTGCTTCGTGCGCCACATCAGCTCGGTGGCCTTCGGGCCCCACTCCAGCTCCAGGAACGGGGCGATGTTGCGGCCGGTGGCGTGCTCGGCCTTCAGGGAGCCGTCGAAGCGTTCCACCGTCAGTCGGCAGAAGTCGTCCATGAACGCGGCGTAGCGCTCGACGTCGGACGGCTTCGCCGCGTCGAAGGCGAGCAGGAAGTGGAGGTTGCCGTGCGCCGCGTGCCCGGCGACGGCGGCGTCGAAACCGTGTTCCGCCTGGAGCGCGAGCAGGGCCTCGCAGGCATCGGCCAGCCGGGAGGGAGGCACCGCGAAGTCCTCCGTGATCAGCGTCGTCCCCGAGGGCCGCGATCCGCCGACCGCGGTGACGAACGCCTTGCGGGCCTTCCAATAGCCCGCGATGGTCCCGGCGTCGCGGGTGAACTCGTTGGTCACCGAGGCCACCGGCGCGACCAGGTCGAGCCCCTCGACGACGGACGCGGCGGCCCGCTCGTACGCCTCCTGTCCCGCTTCGTCCGGCGCGCGGAACTCCACCAGCAGCGCCGTGGTCTCCTTCGGCAGCCCGGCCCAGTCCGCGGGAACGCCCTGGACGCTCACCGACGCGCGCAGCGTGTTGCCGTCCATCAGCTCGACGGCGATCGCCCCCGCCGCGTTGAAGTGCGGCACGGCCGCCGCCGCCGCGGTCAGGGAGGGGAAGAACAGCAGACCGGTGGAGACGCGTCGGTCCAGCGGAAGCGTGTCGAAGACGACCTCGGAGATGAAGCCGAAGGTGCCCTCGGAGCCGACCATCAGCCCCCGCAGGATCTCGACGGGCGTCGACCCGTCCAGGAAGGCGTCGAGGCGGTAGCCGTTGGTGTTCTTGATCTCGTACTTGGCCCGGATGCGCGCGGTCAGCCCGGCGTCCGCCTCGATCTCCGCCTTCAGCGCCAGCAGTTCCTCGCAGAGCCGGGGCTCGGCCCGGGCCAGGTCCTCGTCCGCCGAGGGGGCGCCCGTGTCGACGACCGTGCCGCTCGGCAGGACGAACGTGAGGGAGGAGACGGTGCGGTACGAATTGCGGGTCGTGCCCGCGGTCATGCCCGAGGCGTTGTTGGCGACGACTCCGCCGACCGTGCAGGCGATGGCACTGGCCGGGTCGGGGCCGAGCAGCCGGCCGTGGCGGGCGAGCGTGGCGTTGGCCCGCACGATCGTCGTCCCGGGCCGGACACGGGCGCGTGCGCCGCCGTCCAGCACCTCGATGCCCGCCCAGTGGTGGCGCACGTCGACCAGGATGTCCTCGCCCTGCGACTGGCCGTTCAGACTGGTGCCGGCCGCGCGGAAGACGACCTCGCGGCCGTTGTCGTGCGCGTACGACAGGATCGCCGCGACGTCGGCGATGTCCTCCGGGACCACGACGACCTGGGGCACGAACCGGTAGGGGCTGGCGTCGGAGGCGTACTTCACCAGGTCGGAGACCTTCCACAGCACCTTCTCGGCCCCCAGCAGGCCGATCAGCGCGCTGCGCAGCGGTTCGGGCGTGCCCTGGGACCGCCGGTCGGGGACCCGGTCCGGGGACGGCGTGCGTTCCGCACCGGGACGGAGTGCTTCGGGCTTCGGCTCCAGCAGCGGCATGTCGGGCTCTCCTCGGCGGTTCTGTTCTGTTCGTTCGGTACGGCCGGACGCGCGTTCCCACAGGTTTAGCAGTGGCGCTCCGGCATGCCGTTGACCAGGGCGGACAACAGCCCGCCGAGCACCTCGCGCTGATCGGTGGTCAAGGGGGCCAGGATCTCCTCCGCGGCGGCCCGGCGCGCGTCGCGCAGCGACCGGAGGGTGGCGAGGCCCTCCTCGGTGATCTCGATCCGGATCACCCGGCGGTTGTCCGGGTCGGGGGCGCGGCGCACCCGGCCGCTCGTCTCCAGGCCGTCGACCAGACTCGTCACGGCGCGCGGGACGACGTCCAGCCGCTGGGCCAGATCCGCCATCCGGGGCGGCCCGTCGTAATGGGCCACGATGCGCAGCAGCCGGAACTGCGCGGGAGTGATACCGATCGGCTCCAGCTGGCGGCTCTGGATCCGCTGGAGCCTGCGGGTCACCCGCAACAACTGCTCGGCGAGCACGCCGTCTGCGTCGGAGGAGTCCATGGCGGAACAATATCAGGACCGTATTCATTGTGAGTGAAGGTAACAATGAGCTAAGCTCTTGAAATGCCGCAGCCCCGGCCCTCGATCCGGACCCGCCCCCCGGGCCGGATGCCGGACCGGCCGGACCGTGGGTCCCCCGCGGCCCCGCACCGTCGAAGGAGCCCATGAAACCCGACGAAATCAACTGGACGCCCCCGCCCCGGGACGGAGAACACCCGCCCGCCGAGGTGCGTCGCATTCTGCGCCTGTTCCGTCCCTACCGAGGCCGGCTCGCCCTGGTGGCGCTGCTCGTGGGCGCCTCGTCGCTGGTGTCGGTCGCCTCGCCGTTCCTGCTGCGCGAGATCCTGGACACCGCCATTCCGCAGGCGCGTACGGGACTGCTGTCGCTGCTCGCCCTCGGGATGATCGTGGCCGCCGTGACGAACGGCGTCCTCGGCGTCCTGCAGACGCTGATCTCCACCACGGTCGGCCAGCGCGTCATGCACGATCTGCGCACTGCGGTCTACGCCCAGCTGCAGCGCATGCCACTCGCCTTCTTCACCCGGACGAGGACCGGCGAGGTGCAGTCCCGCATCGCCAACGACATCGGCGGCATGCAGGCGACCGTCACCTCCACCGCGACCTCGCTGGTCTCCAACCTCACCGCGGTCGTCGCCACGGTCGTCGCCATGCTGGCGCTCGACTGGCGGCTCACCCTGGTCTCGCTGCTCCTGCTGCCGGTCTTCGTGTGGATCAGCCGCAAGGTCGGCCGCGAACGCAAGAAGATCACCACCCGCCGACAGAAGCAGATGGCCGCCATGGCCGCGACGGTCACCGAGTCGCTCTCCGTCAGCGGCATCCTGCTCGGCCGCACGATGGGCCGGGCGGACTCCCTCGCCAAGGGCTTCGCCGAGGAGTCGGAGAAGCTGGTCGATCTCGAAGTGCGTTCCAGCATGGCCGGGCGGTGGCGGATGGCGACGATCGGCGTCGTCATGGCCGCCATGCCCGCCGTCATCTACTGGGCGGCGGGGCTGGCCCTGGGATCGGGCGGTCCGGCCGTCTCCATCGGCACGCTCGTCGCCTTCGTCTCGCTCCAGCAGGCGCTGTTCCGGCCGGCCGTGAGCCTGCTCTCCACCGGGGTGCAGATGCAGACGTCCCTCGCGCTCTTCCAGCGGATCTTCGAATACCTCGACCTCGACGTGGAGATCACCGAGCCCGACCACCCCGTCCGGCTGGAGAGGATCCGCGGCGAGGTCCGCTTCGAGCACGTCGACTTCAGTTACGACGAGAAGAACGGTCCGACCCTCAGCGACATCGACGTGACCGTACCGGCGGGCGGCAGCCTGGCGATCGTCGGACCCACCGGGTCGGGCAAGTCCACCCTCAGCCATCTGGTGCCCCGGCTCTACGACGTCACCGGCGGCCGGGTCCTGATCGACGGCGTCGACGTGCGCGAGCTCGACTTCGACACCCTGGCGCGGGCCGTGGGGGTGGTCTCCCAGGAGACGTACCTCTTCCACGCCTCGGTCGCCGACAACCTGCGCTTCGCCAAACCGGACGCGACCGACGCCGAGATCGAGGCGGCGGCCCGCGCGGCGCAGATCCACGACCACATCGCCGCACTGCCCGACGGCTACGACACCCTGGTCGGGGAGCGGGGCCATCGCTTCTCGGGCGGCGAGAAGCAGCGCCTGGCCATCGCCCGTACGATCCTGCGCGATCCGCCGGTGCTGGTGCTCGACGAGGCGACGAGCGCCCTGGACACCCGAACAGAATTCGCGGTTCAGGAAGCGATCGACGCGCTTTCCGCGGGCCGCACCACCATCACCATCGCCCACCGGCTCTCCACCGTCCGCGACGCGGACCAGATCGTCGTCCTGGACGGCGGTCGCACGACCGAACGCGGCACCCACGACGAGCTGCTCCGGCAGGACGGCCGCTATGCCGCGCTCGTCCGTCGCGACAGCCGACTGGCCCCGGTGGCCACCTGACCGGCGAGGCCGGGCGTGCGGCCCCGAGCGGCCCGTACACGCGGCGGCGCCGCCGCTCCCGTGGGACGGGGAGCGACGGCGCCGGGTGGAGCAACGGTCAGACGAGCCAACCCACGAAGTGGACGATGCCGGCGAGCAGGTTGGTGAGGATGTTCATGAGGATTTTCTCCTTGTACATGGTGCATATGTGGGACAGCGCAGTCGCGGTCTGCAGCCCGTTGCTTGCGCCCTGTAATCATCAACCGTCGCAGGGGCGCTGAGCAACGAAATGCGAAACGATCACGCGTTCTAGCGAACATCCGATCCCTTGTTCGTTTGTTCTGTGGGCTGAGCTGTCTGTAGGACCGGATGACGGGGTCGGATCGCGGCAGGAGCGAGCGCCCGGTTGTCCGCGCTGGGCGCACCCGGACCCGCGCCCGCGACGGTTTCGGACTCCGGTACCGCGAGAAGCCGCGTGATCTCGCGCACCGCGGCCCGCCCGGCCCGGTTGGCGCCGATGGTGCTGGCGGACGGCCCGTATCCGACGAGATGGACGCGTGCGTCCCTGACCGTCCGCGTGCCGTCGAGCCTGATGCCGCCGCCGGGTTCGCGCAGCCTCAGCGGCGCGAGGTGACCGACGGCGGCCCGGAACCCGGTCGCCCAGAGGATGACGTCGGCGTCGATCGTCCGGCCGTCGTCCCAGGCGACGCCGGTCGGCGTGATCCGGTCGAACATCGGCAGCCGGTCCAGCACTCCCTTCGCACGGGCCCGTCGGACGGCGTCGTTCAACGGAAGTCCGGTCACGCTCACCACGCTCTGCGGCGGCAGTCCGTGCCGCACCCGTTCCTCCACCAGCGCCACGGCGGCCCGGCCCCGGTCCTGGTCGAACGGTCCCTCCCGGAAGACCGGCGGCCGACGCGTCACCCAGTACGTCCCGGCCGCCACCTCGGCGATCTCCATGAGGTGCTGGGTGCCGGAGGCACCGCCGCCGACCACCACCACCCGCCTGTCGGCGAACGCGTCGGGCCCGGGGTAGTCGGCCGTGTGCAACTGCCGCCCGCGGAAGCTCTCCTGCCCCGGGTAGCGCGGCCGGAACGGCCGGTCCCAGGTGCCGGTGGCGTTGATCAGGGCGCGGGTGGCGTACGTGCCCTCGGACGTCTCGACGAGCAGTCGGCCGCCGTCGCCCTCGCGTACCGCGCTCACGTCCACCGGCCGGTGGACCCGCAGGTCGAAGGTGCGCTCGTAGGAGTCGAAGTACGCGCCGATCACCTCGGAGGAGGGCCGGTCGTCGTCGGCGCCGGTCAGCTCCATGCCGGGAAGCGCGTGCATGCCGTGCACCTTGCCGTACGTCAGCGAGGGCCAGCGGAACTGCCAGGCGCCACCGGGGCGCGGCGAGTGGTCCAGTACGACGAAGTCGCGGTCGGGTTCCAGGCCCGCGCGCCGCAGATGGTAGGCGCCGGACAGTCCCGCCTGTCCGGCGCCGATCACGACGGCGTCGACCGTGTGCGCTGCGGCCACCTCAGTGTTGTTCACGCTTCTACTAACCGCGCGAGCGGCGAGGATCTTCCTGCCCCGCCTCGGAAGCCCCGCACCGGCGCAGGCCCGCGTTCCCGCGCGGAAGGCGCGTCCGTGTGCGGAAGGCGTGGACGGCGCGACCGCGCCGCGAGGGCGGCAAGATGGGAGCCATGTCATCCCCCTTCAGCACCAGCGTCCTGCGCATCACCACCGGGACGACGGAGACCGTCACCGATCTGACGCGCCACTGCGAGGAGTTCCTCGCCCGGACCGCCGCCGCCAGGGACGGGCTGCTCAATGTCTTCGTGCCGCACGCGACCGCCGGAATCGCCCTGCTCGAAACGGGTTCCGGCAGTGACGAGGACCTGCTCGCGGCCCTGCACACCCTGCTGCCCGCCGACAACCGCTGGCAGCACCGTCACGGCTCGCCCGGGCACGGCCGCGACCACGTACTGCCCGCCCTCGTGCCACCGCACGCGACGCTGCCGGTGATCGGCGGACGACTCGAACTGGGGACGTGGCAGTCGGTGTGCCTGGTCGACACCAACAAGGACAATCCCGACCGTCAGGTGCGTCTGAGCTTCGTTGGTTAGCCGATCGCTTCGGCGGGACCGCAGAGGGGAAGTCCGGCCGCACCGTGCGGTGTCCGGCGGCACGAAGGAAGTTCCGTCATGCTCTCGGCGGGGCTTCGTCGTGTGCGGCACGGGAGCGGCCCTGGGCTCCGTGATCGTCACCCGCTTTGCTCTGCCGTACTGCCCTGCGGCTAGTTTGTGTGCAGGACAGGTACGCAGGCCCGTGGTGGCAGAGGTGCACGGGGGACGGGAGGGCGGGAAGGGTGTCGCTGCGCGGAGGTGATCCAGTCGAGATCGGCGGCTATCCGCTCGAGGCGCGACTCGGCTCGGGTGGCATGGGCACGGTCTTTCTGGCCCGTACGAGTTCGGGGCGACCTGTCGCGATCAAACTGATCCACCAGCAGTTCGCGGAGGACGACGAGTTCCGCATCCGTTTCCGGCAGGAGGTGGCGGCGGCGAGGCGGGTGAGCGGCGCGTTCACCGCCGCCGTGGTCGATGCCGCCCCTGAGGCCGAGCAGCCGTGGATGGCGACGACCTATATCGAGGGGCACACGCTCGCCCAGCACATCGCCACGAAGGGCCCGCTGACCGGAGCGGAGCTGAGGAGGCTCGCCATCGGGCTGGCGGAGGCGCTGCGCGACATCCACCGGGTGGGGGTCGTCCACCGTGACCTGAAGCCCTCGAACGTCGTGCTCTCGCCCGAGGGCCCGCGCGTCATCGACTTCGGCATTTCGCGCGCCGTGGACCAGCAGACGCTGACGATGACAGGCCGGGTCATCGGTACGCCGCCCTTCATGTCGCCGGAGCAGTTGCAGGCGCCGCGTGGTGTGGGGCCGCGGTCCGATGTCTTCTCGCTGGGGACGCTGCTGGTGTACTCGGCGACGGGTCACGGGCCCTTCGACGCGGACAGCCCATACATGACGGCGTATCAGGTGGTGCACGAGGAGCCGTCACTGGATGCCGTGCCGGTGGCCTTGCGCGCGGTCGTCGAGCTGTGCCTGGACAAGGACCCCGAGGGACGCCCCTCTGCGGACGAACTCCTCGTGCTGCTGCGGGACCTGCCGGCCGACCTCGGTGGAACCGACGCGAACGGGGTTGGCACGGGCCGCACCCGCGACATGATCACTCAGCATCACTTCGCGACGCGGGACACCCCGGCGCCGTCCGCCCCGACCGCCGCCCCGGCCGGTCCCGACACAGGGAGCACCTGCACGCCCGTCGGCCGCCGTCTGCGTCGCCGATGGCGTCCTGTGCTCGCGGCCGCGGTCGCGGTGGCATCGATCGGCGGGGGAGTCGCCGCACTGGAGGCGGGCGGCTTCGGAGGGAACAGCGGTGGCGGCGAGGACAACAGCGTTGCGACGCAGGGTGCCGCACTTCCGGACGGTTTCGAGCCGTGGCGCAAGACCGTGCCGGGTGGTCGCGAGGACATTCCCGACGAGCTGCGTTGCGTCGCGCACGGCGACGCGCTGTTCTGCGGGGGCGGCGGTGTCGTCGCGACCCGTATCAGGGCCAAGGACGGCTCGCGGGTGTGGACGGCGAAGAGCCCGGGCATCCCCGTCCAGGGCATGCACCTGGTGGGTGCCACCGACGACACGGTGCTCGGTTACCGCTTCGCCGCCCAGGACGCCCCGCAGGACCCTCCCGGCGAGGTGGTGGCCATCGACGCCGACAACGGCCGGGAGCTGTGGTCCGTGCCGTCCGGCGCCCAGTCGATGGCCGTCATGGGTCGGAGTCAGGACGCCCTCGTGGTCGGCTCCGCCGTCGTGACGGTCGACGCTTCCAACTCCCGCTTCGAGGCCCGGGACGCGCACAGCGGTGAGATCGCCTGGACGACGTCGTTCCCCGCGGGTGCGCAGTGCGCTCCCGTCCCGGTGGGCCCACAGCTCCTCGCGATGTGCGCGACGGATGCGGAGGTGGATGCCTTGGAGGTGCGCCACCCCACCCTGCGCACGGTCGACCGATCCTCGGGGGCACTGGGCGGGCCCATCGCGGTCGACGGCCCCGTCGTGCCGATGGGCGTCGCCGACGGCAGGCTCGTACTCCTTCAGGGACACAAGGAAGGAGCGACGCTGGCCGGCTACGACGGGGTGGCGCGGGTGGACCCGGCCTCCCGGAAGGTCACGTACTCCCGTCTGGCCGAGACATACGCGGGGACGCCCGGCATGGCGGACGGCACCGTCTACGTGAGCGGGCAGACCGGTCTCGTCACGGCGCTCGACCCCGCGACCGGCCGGAAGAAGTGGTCGCGGCAGACTGCCGTGGAGGGTGCGTCGGGTCCCGTCGCGGGAGCCGACGCGCTGTACTTCAGCTCGGCCACCGGCCGGGTGGTCGCGCTGTCGCCGTACGACGGCAAACCCCTGTGGACGACAGACCCGCAGGCCGATGGTTTGACGGGCGAGCAGGGCGCGAGCCCGCGCGTGACCGTCGCGGGGCGTGCGGTGATCGTGGCCGCGGCTAAGAACACCCTCTTCGCCTTCGACACGCAGAAGCCGCCGAAGTCGGGCTGATCCGGGCGGCACCGGACGCCGGCCGCCTTCCTCGCCGTGCGGACACCTCAGCGGCTCACTCGGCTGCCTGCGCGGCGAGGTCGCGTCCTGTGCGAGTGCGCCGCGCCCGTGGCGTTCCTGGTGCGAGTGCCGCTCCCGGCGACATCTGCCCCGTCGCGCCGCCCGGCACTCCCACCGGTTGCGCCGACGAGGACCGGTCAGCGGCCTTGCCATGGTCCGGCGGCGGTCACTCGGCCTTTCTGAACACCGCCGACATTCCGTCCCCCGTGTCATGGGCCAGCAGCCCCTGTGCCTCCGGCGGGAGCAGGCCGACCCGGGTGGCCAGTTCGCGGCCGTGGACGTCGACGGCGGCCTCGACAAGGCCGGCCAGCGCATCCAGAGCGGTGCGCGCGCGGGAGCGGGCCACAGCAGCGCAGCCGAGGGCGGCCAGGACGGCAGGCCACCACCAGCAGGCGACCAGGGCGTAGCCGACGGCCCAGGCGGCGAGGCGGGCTGCGGCGCCGAAGGAGTCGTGGGCCGACTGGATGTGGCGTACGGCGGGTTCGGGGAGGACCAGCCACAGCCGGGGCCAGAGGGCGGCGAGGTCCACTCCGTAGGCCGCCTCGACACGGTCGGCCGTTGCCTGCATGCGGTCGCCGTACCAGGTGGGGCGGGCCGGTTCGCGCAGTGCGACACGGTCGCGGGCCTCGGTGAGGGACTGGATCCGGGCCAGTGTGCCGCTCGGGACCATCACCGTGTCGTCGGGCCCGGCGCCTGTTCGGTGCGCGTGGCCGACGGCCTCGTCGAGCCTCGCTTCCCTCTGCCTCCACCTACGGACGCGGCGGACGGTGAGGGCGCGCGACAGTGGGTCCCGCCCGAAACGCAGCCAGTACCGCTCGATCGCGCCGCCGAGGAACTGCGCGGCGAGTGAGGCCGCGGTCGCGACGAGCAGGAAGAGGGCGACCAGGAGCGCGGCGGTGCCCGCGCGGTCGAGGGCGGGGCGGGCGGCGAGGTCGTCCAGGACGGTGCGCAGTCGGTCGACGTCGTGCCAGTGGCGGTGACCCAGGGTGGCGCCGACGGCCGCGACGGCGAGGAAGAGCGCGCCGGGGAGCACCAGCAGGTTCAGCCAGCGTTCGGTGAGTTTGCCGCCCAGGGTGGCGAGGAGGGGGTTCATGGGAGCGGGATCACTGGGCGGAGCCCAGTCGGCCTTTGTGCATGCGAGTGCCGTTGACCGCGCAGTGCGGGGCGGGGAGCAGGTCGCGGGCCCGTTCGACGCGGGGGCATTGGGCCGGTCCGGGGCATACGGCGACCTTGATGTGGGGAGCGACGCCGGGGGCCGTCCAGCCCCGGGATTCATTGACCAGCCCGCGGGCGTCCCCGGCCCGACGCAACGCCGTGTCCAGGGCGCGATAGCAGGTCGCGAGCTCGTCGTCGTCCGCACCGGACCGCAGCCGGTCCCGCGCGTGCTCCGCGGCCTCCCTGACCCCGGGCTGGCGCAGATTGTCCGGCGAGCCGAGCAGGACGCACAAAGCCGCTGTCGCGCTGTGATCGGCCTGAGGGAAGTCGGAAGACGCGGTCATGGTCCAAGTGTGCCGTAGATCGGGCAGAGTTGGGCGTGAGCGGATGCGGCAACGAGGTCGGACAGCGGAGGAGTGGTGGGGTGAGGTACGACCGGGACTGGTTCCTGCAGGAGATCCGCGCGCGACTCGCGCGGGCCGGAACGGCGGACGGTGGAGTGGACGGGGACGTGGTGTTCGGCCCCGAGTCGGATGCGGAACTCCGGGGACTGCTGCGCACCGCCGACGCCAGGACCGACATGGAGGCCCGGCACACGGCCGGCTGGCTGTGCGTCGCCCGCGCGATGGCCGGCCCCGGGGATCGATCCGATGTCCACGGGTGCATGGCGGGAACACTGCTCTTCCCGGTCTGGGTCGCCGATCCGGGGCTGGTTCCGCCGGAACTGGCGGCGGGTTACGCGGCCACCGATCCCGCCATGCGCCCCGACCCGGCGAACGCGGACGGACCCGCCGAGTGGGCGGCCCAGTGCGACGCGTTGGTGATCGCGGCGGAGGGACGTCAGCACGGCCCGCCGCCGGACGCCTCCGAAGACGTCCGCCGGCTCCACGAACTGGCCGCGGCGCTCGACGCCATGATGCCCTCCCCCGAGATCCGGCTCGCCACCGCGGTCGGGTGCGGCAGCCTCGCCGTCCTCGCGACGCCGGAGTACGACCCCCGGTACGCGGATCGGCGCGCGGGTCTGTCCCGGCTGCTGGACCGCGCCGGGACGACCTGGACGTTCTCGGACCTGTTCGGCGACGTGTCCGGAGACTTCGAGGCCGCGGATCCGGTCGGGCTCGTCCACCGCGTCCTCAGGAGGATCCCGGCCGACTCGCCCGAGCGGCTCCTCGCCCTCGACGCTCTGGGAGGGCGGCTCCTGGACCGCTACCTGCGCTCGTACGACCCGGAGGACCTGCACGAGGCGGTCGGCATCGCACGTGACGTAGTGGCCCAATCACCCCCGGGGAGCCCCCGTCCGTCCCACGGCCTCGGCGTCCTCAGGAGCGCGCTGTTGCTGCTGCGACAGCGCGAGGGTGCGACACCCGAGGAGTGCGACGAGGTGGTGGAGCTGTGCCGCCGGGCACTGCCCGGCGATCCGGAAGCCGCGCCGGCGGGCTACGACCTGGGCATGGCCCTCGTGCTGAGGGCACAGCACACGGGCCGGTTCGAGGACCTGCACGAGGCGGTCGCCGTGCTGACCGAGGCGCTTCGGGCGACCACGAATCCCGGTCACACGGACGCCTTGCGCAACGCCCTGAGCAACGCCCTGCGCGCCCGTTCCGTCGCGACAGGAGATCAGGCCGATCTGGACGCGGCGATCGACCTCACTGCCCGGGCAACCGCGTCCTCGGAGGCATCGGACGGTTCCCAACCGCCGCTTCTCGCCCCTGCGATGGCCCTGTACGCCCGCTACAGGCGCGATCCGGAGGCGAACAGGCCGGACCTGGCGGAAGCGCTGCGCCGGCTGCGGCAGGCCGAGGCGCTCACGCCGCCGGGCCACCCGAACCGTCCCACAGCGCTCAACGATCTCGGACTCGTGCTCACCACCGGCTATCAACGCTCCGGAGAACCCGAGGAGTTGAATGAGGCGGTACGGGTCCTTCGGGAGGCGGTGGCGCTCACCCCCGAAGGCCACCAGCTGCTCGGGCTGCGGCTGCTCAACCTCGGCACGGCGCTGGGTCTGCGCCACCAGCTCACCGAGGACGGCGAGGACCTGCGGGAGGCCCAGGAGTGCCGGCGCCGGGCCGCCGCGCTGCCCGGCCTGGGCCGTGCGCACCAGGCGGCGTTGCTGAGCTCGACGGGGATGGGTCTGCTCATGGGCCTCGAACGCGCCGCCGACCCGGTCGGCCTGCTCGACGAGGCGGTGCCGCTGTTCAGAGAAGCGCTCGCCCTCACCCCGAAGGGCGACCCGCGGCTGCCGCGCCGACGTCACAACCTCGCCATCGCCCTGATGATGCGCTGCGCGCGCACGCCGCGGCTCGGCGACGCCCGCGAGGCGCGCGAGCTGACCGACGCGGTGATCGCGGCGCTGCCCGCGAACTCGCCCGACCTCCCGGGTGCCCTGACGGTCGCGGCGGGGGCACGGCTCCTGAGCCCCCGCATCCTGCTGTCGTCGACGGCCCGCGACGAAGTGGCCGCGCTCTACCGCCGGGCGGCCGAGTCCACCCCGCCCGGTCACCCCCAGCGCACGTTGCGCCTGACGAACCTCGGCCACGTGCTGCGCGGCCTGGGGCCCGGCCGCCGTCGCCGCAGGGCCGATCTGGTCGAGGCGGCCGACGTGCTCCGGGCGGCGGCCCTGGAGCAGCAGTGCGCGCCCTCCCTGCGCCTGGACGCGGCACGGGCCTGGGGCGAGGTCCGGGCGGAGCTGGGTGACTGGGAAGGAGCCCTGGACGGCTACGCCCTGGCGGTCGACCTGTTGCATTCCGTGGCGCCCCGTCATCTCGTCCGCGACGACCAGGAGTTCCTGCTGAGCGGGACCGTCGGGCTGGGCGCCCGGGCGGCGGCCTGTGCGGTGCGCTGCGGCCGGCCCGGGCTCGCGGTCGGACTGCTCGAACAGGCCAGGGGAGTGATCCTCTCCCATGCCTTCGACGCCGACAGCGATCTGACACGGCTCCGGGAGACCGCCCCGGACCTCGCCGACCGCTTCGAAGAGCTCCGGGAGGCCCTCGACACCGCGACCGGCACCCGGGAGTTCCTCGACGAACGACCGCCCGGCCCCGACGCCCGCGCCGATCTGCGGCAGCGGCTGGCGGCCGAGTGGCGGGACCTCACGGACCGGATCCGCGCCGAACACCCCGAGCTGGGCATGCTGCGTCCGGTGCGGGAGTGGGACGAGCGCGAACTGCGCGCGACCGCCGCGGCGGGCCCGGTGATCCTGGTCAACGTCTCGCCGTACGGCAGCGACGCCCTGGTCGTCACCGAGCACTCCATCGACGCCGTGCCCCTCCCCGGGCTCGACCAGCGGACGACGGCGGCGCGCCGGCGCACCTTCCAGGACGCGCTGGTCCGCATCGAGACACCCGGAACCTCCCGCAAACAGTCGCAGCGTGCCCAACAGGACGTACGGGAGACCCTCGCGTGGCTGTGGCGGGCGGCCACCGGTCCGGTCCTCGACCGCCTCCCCGAGGCCACCCGCGTGTGGTGGTCGCCCGGCGGCCTCCTGGGCACGCTGCCCCTGCACGCGGCGGCCCCCGCCGACGCTCCCGGCGCCCTGGACCGGGTGGTCTCCTCGTACACACCGACGCTGCGGGCCCTGCACCACGCCCGGCGCCGCGCCGCCCGCCCGGCGGGCACCGGCACGCTCGTCGTCAGCGTCGCGCAGGCCACCGGCCAGGCGCCGCTCCCGGGCGCACGCCGGGAGGCGGACCAGCTGGCCGGCCTCCTCCCCGGCGCCGCGCTGCTGGCGGATACGGACGCCACGCGCTCCGCGGTCGTCTCCGCCCTGCACCACCACGCCCACGCCCATTTCGCCTGCCACGCCCTGGGCGACCCGGAACGTCCCTCCGGCAGCAGGCTCGTCCTGCACGACCACACCGCGCACCCGCTGACCGTGCGCGACCTGGCCCGGCTGCGGCTGCCGTCGGTCCGGCTCGCCTACCTCTCCGCCTGCGACACCCTGCGCACCAGCCCCGAGCTCGCCGACGAGGCCGTGCACATCGTCAGCGCCTTCCAGATGGCCGGCTTCCCCCACGTCGTCGGCTCGCTGTGGCACGTCGACGACGCCATCGGGGCCGAGGTCGCGCTGAGCGTCTACGAAGCGCTGAACACGGGCGACGGCGCACTCGACGTCGCCCGCGCGGCCGAGGCCCTGCACCGGGCCGTGCGCACCCTGCGCGACACCTATCCGCGGACCCCGAGCCTGTGGGCCTGCCAGGTGCACGCGGGTCCCTGAGGGCCGGGCGGCGGCCTCAGACCGGCTTGCGCCACACGGAGACGTGCTTCGTGGAGTCCTCGGTGAACGGCTCCCCGCTCCAGTCCGCGACGCGGCGTTCCCGTTCGAGCCCCGCGAGCCGTGCCATCAGGTCGAGCTCCGCCGGCCACGCGTACCGGTGCCGGGACTCGCCGCGGCGGTATCGGCCGTCGTCGCCGTCGCGGGTGAGGTGGTGCGAGACGAGGATCTGCTCGGCCAGATCGAAGGTGTCGAAGCCGAGATGCCGTTCGGAGACGTCGAACGGCACCGCGACCTGCCCGGGCGGAAGGAACCGCAGCGGCGGTACTGCCAGCTCGATGACGAACCGGCCGCCGGGGGCCAGATGGCGGGCGGCGTTGCGGAAGCACTCGACCTGCTCGTCCTGGGTGAGCAGGTTGGTGATCGTGTTGTAGACGAGGTAGACCAGGCTGAACTCCCCGGGGACGGTGGTCGTGGCCATGTCCCCGATGGTGACCGGAAGGGTTTCCTCGTCCACCTTGCGCCGCAGGACCGCGGCCATGTGCTCGGACAGTTCGATGCCCGCGACCGGCACACCGCGTTCCCGGAGCGGGACGCCCACCCGCCCGGTTCCGACGGCGAACTCCAGTGCCCGGCCGTCCCCGGCGAGTTCGGCCAGGAAATCGAGAGTCGGTCCGAGGAAGGCGGGCGAGGACCTCTCGCTCTCCTCGGCGTCGTAGTGTTCGGCGGTCGCGCGGGTCCACAGCTCGCTGCTTGTCATGGGCGGTCACTGTGCCGGAGGCGATGGGGCGATGTCGACGCGTTTTTCCCTTCGGGTGTGTCCGGCGCAGGCGGTGCCGGGGGCTCGGGGTGACGGCGGCGCCGGGGCTGCTGGTGAAGAATGCGCCGACCCATGCGCTCGAACCCGTCCGTTTTCCGGTCGGAGCGGGTGCTTCGGTGAACATTCAGCGGCGATTTTGTCTCAGGTGTCCGATATCCGAGCATGGAGGAAATCCCCGGGCGATGACCACGGCAGAGGTGTGTGCCCGCACACCCGCCCGCCGCCGTGGCGCCGGCCGGGGGGCCGTGACGCGGCCCGCGGGGGCGGGCGACGGCATCCCGGAAGGACGAAAGGCACACCACCCATGCGCGACACCGGAACCGTTCCGCCATCGGCTCCGGCCCCGGCCTCCGCGGCCCCGCCGGGGTCCTCGCGGCCCCCGGAGCGGGAAGAGGACGGCCGGCACGCCCGACGCTTCGGGCTTCCGGTGGCGACCGCCCTGGTCATGGGCAACATCATCGGCGGCGGCATCTTCCTGCTCCCCGCGTCCGTCGCCCCGTACGGCACCATCAGCCTCGTCGCCTTCGGCGTGCTCACGCTCGGGGCCATCGCGCTCGCGCTCGTCTTCGGGCGGCTCGCGCGGCGCGACCCGCGCACCGGCGGGCCGTACGTCTACGTGCGCGAGGCATTCGGCGACTTCGCGGGCTTTCTGGCCGCCTGGTCGTACTGGATCACCTCCTGGGTGAGCAACGCGGCGCTCGCCGTCACCGCCGTGGGCTACCTGGACGTGCTGCTGCCCCTGCACGGTTCGCCGTGGCTGATGATGACCGCCGCACTCGTGGTGCAGTGGGTGCCCGCCCTCGCCAACCTCGCCGGGACCCGTTACGTGGGCGCGGTGCAGCTCGTCTCCACCGTGCTGAAGTTCGTGCCCCTGCTCCTGGTCGCGGTCGGCGGGATGTTCTTCTTCGACGCGGACAACCTCGGCCCCTTCCAGGCCACGGGCGGCAGTGCCCTCGGCGCGGTCTCCGCGTCCGCCGCGATCCTGCTCTTCAGCTATCTCGGCGTCGAGTCGGCGGCGGTCAGCGCGGGGGAGGTGCGCGACCCCCGGCGCAACGTCGGCCGGGCGACCGTCCTCGGCACGCTCGGCGCGGCGCTGGTGTACCTCCTCGGCACGCTCGCCGTCTTCGGCACCGTCGCGCACGACGAACTGCTCACGTCGAAGGCGCCCTTCACCGACGCCGTCAACGTCATGTTCGGCGGGACGTGGGGCGGCGCGGTGGTCGCCTGCGCGGCGCTCGTGTCGATCGTGGGCGCGTTGAACGGCTGGACGCTGCTGAGCGCCCAGACGGCGTACGCCGCGGCCCGCGACGGGCTGTTCCCCGACCGCTTCGTGGTGAAGCGGCGCGGAGTGCCCACCTTCGGGGTCGTCGTCGCGGCCGTGCTCGCCTCCCTGCTGACCGTCTACAACTACATGGCCGGGTCGGCCCGGGTGTTCGAGATCCTGGTGCTGGTCACGACCTTCACCGCGGCCGTCCCGTACCTGCTGGCGACGGCGGCCCAGCTGTACTTCCTCGCCTCGGGGCGGCGCGACCGGGTCCGCCCGGCCCGCCTCGCCCGTGACGCCGCGCTCGCCCTCGCCGCCTTCGGCTTCTCCATGTGGCTCCTCGCGGGCTCCGGCTACGCCGCCGTCTATCAGGGCGTGCTGTTCCTCTTCGCGGGAGTCCTCGTCTACGCCTGGATGTCGGCCCGCAAGGCGCGCCTGACTCCGCCCGCGCCCGACCGCGCCCGCGCCTGACTCCGCGCGTCTCCGATGTCCGGTGCGTGATGCCCGGTGCCGTTCCACCGTGCGCGTTCAGCGCACCGAGGCGGTGGGCGGGCGCTCGCGCAGGGCCCCGTAGGCGAAGAAGTACGCCGGCAGACGGTTCAGCCACCGCGAGGTCGTGACGAGCTCGCTCAGCCGCCGGGCGCGCCTCGCGTCGCCGAACGCCGGGCGGCCCGAGAGGACCGGTTCGATGATGTTCGTGTGGGCGAAGCGCTGAAGGGTCTGCGTCGCGACGGTCGTCGGCAGGCGGCGGCGCTGGATCCGGCGCACGGTCCGCAGACCGACCGCGCCCTCGCGCAGCGGCCCGACGAGGTACCGGGCGGCGGCCACCGCGTCCTCGACCGCGAGGTTGATCCCGATGCCGAACACCGGTGACATCGCGTGCGCGGCGTCGCCGATGCAGAGCAGTCCGGGGCGGTGCCAGCGTTGCAGGCGGTCGAGCCGTACGTCGAGCAGTTTCACGTCGTCCCACGAGCCGAGTGCGTGCACGCGGTCCGCGAGCCAGGGGACGCCGGCCGCGAACTCGCCCCGGAACCGGTCGAGGCCGGCGGCGCGGCGCCGCGTGTCGGTCCCCTTCGGGATCAGCGTGGCGCACTGCCAGTAGTCCCCGCGGTCGATCATGGCGCTGAAGAACCGGTCGCCGACGCCTCCCACGAGCCCGTGCGGGTCGCCGTCCCGCCGTGGCAGCCTGAACCACCAGGCGTCCATCGGACAGGCGAAGCTCCGCAGCCCCAGTTCGGGCAACGACCGGGCCAGCGAGAACCGGCCGTCGCAGGCGACGGTCAGGGTGGCGCGCAGCTCGCCGACGCGGCCGTCGGACGTGCGGTACCGCACCCCGGTGACCCTTCCCCGAACCCTCCGCCCCCTTCGGCCGGGGCGTGAACCGGTGCGCTCCCGCAGGAACGCGATCGCCTCGGTGTTCATCCGGAGGGAGAAGGACGGCTCCCGCGCGGCCTCGTCCACGAGGAGGTTCAGCAGATCCCACTGCGGCACCATCGCGATGTAGTTGTACGGGCCCCGCAACGCGCCGATGTTTCCGACGGTGACCAGCGAGCGGTCCGGTCCGAGGGGCACCTGGACCGTCGTCACCCGGCGCTGCGGCAGCCGGCCGAACCGTCCGGCCAGCCCCAGGTCGTCCAGCAGTCCCAGGGTGGACGGATGCACGGTGTCGCCGCGGAAGTCGCGCAGGAAGTCGCCGTGCTTCTCCAGGACCGTGACCGCCACCCCCGCCCGGGCCAGCAGCAGTCCGAGGACCATTCCGGCGGGCCCGCCGCCCACCACACAGCATGTGGTCCGTTCCATGGCCGCCGCTCCCTCCGGTGCAGTCCCCGGGCCGGTGATGACAGGGGACGTATACCCGCGACGGCGCCGGTCGAGTGCCCGGCGAAGCGGTGGTTCCGTCGGCGGACGGCCACCGCCGGACATGACGGCCGCTCCCGGAGACCTCGCTGCTGCACGTCCGGGTCTGACCTGGGGCGTGTTTCGAAAGTCCCGTCCGGCCCGCGGCGTCTGGCACGGCGCCTCGCCACGTTGTCGGGATCGTCCACGTACGCCCCGTACGAGGACGCCCCTCCGCCTTGCGATGCACCGCACCGGACGCCGCGGGCCCCGCCCTTCGGGCGGACGACGCTACATTCGAAACACGCCCTAGTGGATGAACCGCGGCAGCCACTTCGCCCGGTAGTCGGGATGGCCCGCGTGTTCCGCGGCCAGCTGCCGCACGGCGAAACCGAGACCGACCGCGCGACCGGACGAGAAGTCGTGGTCGGGGCGGTCGGTGTCCCGGTCGGCCACCTCCGCGTACTCGTTGAGGAGAACCCTGCTCGTCTCGATGCGACGACGGGTGCGCGCGGGGTCCTGGAGGGCGATGTGCTGATCGAAACCGTGACCGCGCAGGCTGAACGTGATGGCGCCGGTCCGGTCGTGGACCTCGCCGGACATCCCGGACGGGCAGCGCCAGCTGTCCCCGCCCGCCGCCTGTGCGATCCGCTCCTCCTCGGCGAGACGCGCCCGAACGAATTCGATCATGTCGGAGTTGTCTGTCATCGGGGTTCCGCATCCTTCACCGTCCTGGTCCCCTGCCGGAAACCGCACCTGCTGTCCGCCCGAGTACTGTTCTTCGACCGAGGCTGCCGCTCGACGATACCGAGTCGGGGGACCGGAACAGTGCTCATGACATGGTCGGAGCCGCCCGCGCCCGCCGGGGCGCCGGTCACCTCCCGCCCGGCCGTCCCCGCACGCCGGCCGGCGCCACGACCGGGAAGCACCGCCGCGAGCACGAAGAACCGCCGCAAGCGAGAAGTGAAGGGAACCGCCCATGACCGCCGTGCACGGGACGTCCGTGGACATCGCCACACCGGACGGCGTCGCCGACGCCTATCTGGTCCACCCGGACGACGGAATGCCGCATCCCGCGGTCCTCCTCTACATGGATGCCTTCGGACTCCGCCCCCGGCTCAGGAGCATGGCCGACCGTCTCGCCGGAGCCGGATACACCGTCCTGGTCCCCAACGTCTTCCACCGCCACGGCCGGGCCCCGGTGGTCGAGCTGCCCGACTTCATCGATCCGGCCGCACGTCCGGAGATCTTCGAGCGACTCGGGCCGATCCTGCACTCGCTCACCCCCGTCCTGGCGATGCGCGACGCGGACGCCTACCTGACCTGGCTGGCGGACTGCCCCGCGGTCGCCGACGGGCCGGCCGCCGTCACGGGATACTGCATGGGCGCGGGCCTCGCCCTGCGCACCGCGGGCACGTACCCGGACCGGATCGCGGCCGCGGCAGGCTTCCACGGCGGGCGGCTGGCCACCGAGTCCGCCGACAGCCCCCATCTGCTCGCCGACCGGATCACCGCGGAGCTGTACTTCGGCCACGCCGACGAGGACCCCGCGCTGCCGCCCGAGCAGATCGCCCGCCTCGACGAGGCCCTCACCGCGGCGGGCGTGCGCCACCGGGGCGAGGTCTATGCCGGGGCGCGGCACGGATTCACCCAGGCGGACACCGCCGCGTACGACCGCGACGCGGACGAGCGCCACTGGACCGCCCTGCTGGCCCTCCTCGACCGCACCGTCGGACCGTCCCGCGCCTGAGAGCCTTCCGGGGGACCGGTGACCGGTGCGGCCGTTCCCTGGCACGCACGTTTCCGGCGCCTTGGCACCGCACGCGCCGTGCCGCGTCCGCTTTCCGGCCGAAGGCCACCCGGCAGGCTCTGAATCGCGGCCCGCGCGCCCGGGACATACGGTCGGCAAGGGGCACGGTGCCGTGCCCCCTGTTGCCGCCCCGCTCCCGGGCGCGCCGCCCCGTGGCCGCGCGCCGACGGCCGTGGAACGCCCGGAACGCGGAACCGGACCGTCGGGAGGCGGCGGACGGGAAGCGGAGGACCGGACGAGAGGAGGCCGTGATGACGGCCGAGAACACCCGCACCGCCCTCGGACCCGACAGCGGCCTGGACGAGGTCTTCGAACTGGCCCAGCAACTGCGCGTGGACTCCGTCCGCGCCAGCACCTCCGCCGGTTCCGGGCACCCGACCTCCAGCCTGTCCGCCGCCGACCTGATGGCCGTCCTCATGACCCGCCATCTGCGCTACGACTGGCAGCACCCGCACAACCCCGCCAACGACCACCTGATCTTCTCCAAGGGACACGCCTCGCCCCTGCTGTACGCGATGTTCCTCGCCGCCGGCGCGATCGACGAGGAAGAGCTGATGACCACCTACCGTCGCGCCGGTGCTCGCCTCCAGGGGCACCCCACTCCGGTGCTGCCCTGGGTGGACGCGGCCACCGGATCGCTGGGCCAGGGCATCGCGTACGGGGTCGGCATCGCGCTCGCCGGACGCGACCTGGAGCACGAGCCGTACCGTGTGTGGGTCCTGTGCGGCGACAGCGAGATGACCGAGGGCTCGGTGTGGGAGGCCCTGGACAAGGCGGGCCGCCACCGTCTGGCCAACTTCGTCGCGATCATCGACGTCAACCGGCTCGGCCAGCGCGGTCCCACGGAGCTGGGATGGGACACCGGCGCCTACGCACGCCGCGCCGAGGCGTTCGGCTGCCGAGCCCTCGTCGTCGACGGCCACGACCTCGCGGCCGTCGACGAGGCGCTGGCCACCGCGCGCGACGGGCAGGCCCCCACCGTCGTCGTCGCCCGCACCGTCAAGGGCCAGGGCGTCTTCGAGATCGCGGACGCCGAGGGCTGGCACGGCAAGGCGCTGCCCGAGGACCTCGCCGCCCGTGCCGTCGCCGAACTCGGCGGCGTACGCCACCTCACCGTGCGCGGCCACCGGCCGCCCGAGGCCCCCGCGGTCTCCCCGCACGCCCCGGTGCGGGTCGTGCTGCCGCAGTTCCGGACCGGCGAGATCGTCGCCACCCGCGTCGCCTTCGGCAAGACGCTCGCCGCGGTCGGCGACCGGCCCGACATCGTGGCCCTGGACGCCGAGGTGGGCAACTCCACGCACGCGGAGGACTTCGGTAAGGCCCACCCCGAGCGGTACTTCCAGACCTACATCGCCGAACAGCAGATGATCGCCTCCGCGGTCGGCATGGCCGCGCGCGGCTACCGCCCCTACGCCACCACCTTCGCCGCCTTCCTCACCCGGGCCCACGACTTCATCCGCATGGCGGCCGTCTCCGGGATCTCGATGAGTCTGTGCGGGACCCACTGCGGGGTCGAGATCGGCGCCGACGGGCCCTCCCAGATGGGTCTGGAGGATCTCGCCATGATGCGCGCCGTCCACGGCTCCACCGTGCTCTACCCCTCCGACGCCACGTCCACCGCCGCCCTGACCGCCGCCATGGCCTACCTGGACGGCATCTCCTACCTGCGCGCCACCCGGGGCGCCTACCCCGTCCTCTACGCGCCCGACGAGACGTTCCCCGTCGGCGGTTCCAAGACCCTGCGCTCCGGCCCCGAGGACCGGGTCACCCTCGTCGGCGCGGGCGTCACCCTCCACGAATGCCTCGCCGCGGCGGACGCGCTGGCCGCCGACGGTGTCCCCGCGCGCGTCGTCGATCTGTACTCCGTCAAGCCGGTCGACCTCGACACACTCGCCCGCGCCGCCCGGGACACCGGAGCACTGGTCGTCGCGGAGGACCACCACCCCGAGGGAGGCATCGGCGAGGCCGTGCTGTCCGCGCTCGCCGCGCAGCGGCTGACCCCGGCGTTCGCCCATCTCGCCGTACGCGACCTGCCGGGCTCCGGGACCAGCGCCGAACTGCTCGACGCGGCCGGCATCTCGCGCACCCACATCGCGCGGACCGGGAGGGAGCTCGCCGGCCGTCGAGCCGGTGGCTGAACGGGGTGCGACGCCGGGGAGACCGCCTTCGAACGCGGCGGCGGCCAGAATTCCGGTTCCTCCCGCGTTGTCGTCGGTCACCGACGCCCCTTCCCCGAGCTCTCAGCTGCTTTCGAGCAGCGGAGGCCCCATCCGCCTCCCTCCTCCGCCCTGGATTCGATGCCGCATTGACGCCGTTCGCTGATCCACTCCCTCTTGTTCCCCAGGTCGTTATGGTTGTGCGGGATTGCCCGGCGAGCGCGACGGCGCCGCCGGGACGGGGACGACGACGAGGCCCTCGCGCGCCTGGAGGGCGTCGTGCGCGGCTGCCGGCCGGTCGTCGCCGCCGTCGTCCACGCGGCCAATGGTGTGACCGCCCGCCAGGCCATCGCCTGCGAACTGTTCGCCTTCGCCTCCGGGTTCGCGGGCGCCGCGCTGCGACTGCGGCTGACCGACCACCGCAGGGCGCAGGTCCTGCTGCACACGGCCGCCCCCGTGATCGAGGAGACCGTCGAGGCGGCCCTGCGGCGGGAACGGGCCGATCTCGGGGGCTGCGTCCCGATGGCGGACGTGATGGCGGGCCGTCACGAACGGGCGGAGGCACGATTGTTCGCCAGCTGACGACCGTCCCGGGGCCGGGGGAGCGCCGGGCACCGCGGGCGGTCCCGCCCCGACCCGGCCGCCCCGCCCCGTTCCGTACACGAAGACATCACAGACAGGAACCGGAGCACCATGCACGACCCCATGCAGGCCAGGCACCACCACCACGACCACGACGAACTCGTCCGACGGCCCGAGGACGGCGTCCTGCGCGTCGGCGTCGCCGGACCGGATCGACGTCGACTGCGGCCCCGGCACCGCCGTCCACCTGACCACGCAGGCCGCCACCAAGGTGCACCGGATGGAGTTCGACCACGCGCCCCAGGCCGTCGGCCTCACCGCGGCGGAGGGGAGCTACGTCGAGTACCTGCCGGACCCCGTCGTCCCGTACCGGGACGCGCGCTTCTACCAGCACACCCGCGTGGTCGCCGACCCGACCGCCACCGTGCTGCTGGGTGAGACGATCGCGGCCGGACGGCTCGCCCGCGGCGAACGGCACGCCTACCGCATGCTCTTCGCCGACCTGGAGATCCTGCGCCCCGACGGGGCGCTCCTGGCGGTGGACACCGTCCGTCTCGACACACGGGCCCCTGGCCCGGTCACCGGACCGGCCGTCTTCGCGGGCCACGACCTGATGGCCACCCTGTACGCGGTCACCCCGCTCGCCCCGGCGGCCCGCGTCGCCGACACCCTTCACGAGGCGTTCACGGCCACGGGACTGTCGTTCGGTGCGAGCACCCTGCCCGAGGACTGCGGGGCCTGGGCGCGCATCCTCGGCAGCGACTCGCCCGCCGTCACCCGCGCGATGCGCGCCGCGTGGGACGCCGTTCGGCGGCTGCTCATCGGCGTGCCGGCCCCCGGTCTCCGCAAGAGCCGACCCGGCCCGCACCCGCCCCGCCGCCGCGTTGCCCGGGGCCCGGGCGACGAGGCCCCTGGTGTTCCCCGGAACCGGACTGCGGGATGATCGTGACGCCGCCCGGGCGGCTCCCCGCAGAACCGTCGGATCCTCTGGAGGCCCTCCGTGACGACCACCCGTGTGCTGATCGCCGACGATCAGGTGATGGTCCGTCAGGGCTTCACGGTGCTGCTCGACGCCGAGCCCGGCATCAAGGTCGTCGGGCAGGCCGTGGACGGCGCCGACGCCGTCGCCAAGGCCGCCGAACTGGCCCCCGACGTCGTACTGATGGACATACGGATGCCCGGGGTCGGCGGCATCGAGGCGACCCGGCGGGTCACCGCGTCGTCGTCCGCCACCAGGGTCCTCGTCCTGACCACGTTCGACCTCGACGAGTACGTGTACGAGGCGCTGCGCGCCGGAGCGTCCGGCTTTCTGCTCAAGGACGCATCGGCCACGGAACTCGCCCATGCCGTACGGGTGGTGGCGGCCGGCGAGGCACTGCTCTCGCCGAACATCACCAAGCGCCTCATCGCCGAGTTCTCCCGGATCTCCGAGGTTCCGCGCGGTCCCTTCGCGCCACGCAGCGGCAACCTCACGGAACGCGAGACCGAGGTCCTCGCCCTCGTCGCGCAGGGCCTGTCCAACGCGGAGATCGCCGAGTGTCTGGTCGTGGCGGAGCAGACCGTGAAGACGCATGTGAGCCGCACCCTGGCCAAGCTGGGCGTGCGCGACCGCACCCAGGCCGCGATCCACGCCTACGAGACGGGGCTGGTGCGCCCGAGCGGGTACTGAGCCGCCCGAGCACCGGGACCCGCGCCCTGCGTTCGCCGCCGCTCGACCGGCCCGCGGGCACGACGGCCTCGATCGCGGCCCCGGACATCACGATGTCCACGGGCTCGGCGCCCCAGGGGCGGACATTCACCAGAGCCGCAAGGGTCATGGAGGGATGGCATACCAAATCGCCCCTTGAGGGGGGCATGCTCCCTCGCGACGGCCCCGGGGCCGCCGTGACACGCGGGAGTCAGTCGCGCGGGTCGGCGCTCCGTCCCGAGTCCTCCGCGCGCTTCTCCTTCTGCGCTTGCTTCTCCTTGATGCGGACGGCTTCCTTCCGGACCTCCGCCTGGGTGGTGCGCTCCCGCTGGAGCCAGTCGGGGTTCTCCTTCTTCAGTTCCTCGATCTGCTCCGTGGTGAGCGCGTCCGTGATCCCGCCGCGGGCGAGACCCGAGATGGAGACCCCCAGCTTCGCCGCGACCACGGGACGGGGGTGCGGGCCGTTGCGTCGCAGCTCGCGCAGCCACTCGGGCGGATCGGACTGCAGCGCGTTCAGTTCGGTGCGCGAGACGACACCCTCCCGGAACGCGGCGGGGGTGGCCTCGAGGTACACGCCCAGCTTCTTCGCCGCGGTCGCGGGCTTCATCGTCTGGGCGGTCTTGTGCGACGTCATGGTGTCCAGGGTATCGAGCGTGCGCACCGCCTCTGACCAGGGGCCGGTAACCTTGCGGGGTGACCAGCTCCGAAGAAGCCCCCGTGTTCCGGCTCGCCTATGCCCCGGGGGTGACGCCCGCCAAGTGGGTGCGGATCTGGCACGAACGGCTGCCCGACGTCCCGCTGGAGCTCGTCGCGGTGTCGGCCGCCGATGCGGCCGGCCTGCTGCGGGACGGCGGCGCCGATGCCGGGCTGCTGCGGCTGCCGACCGACCGGACGGGCCTCAGCGCGATCCCGCTCTACACGGAGACGACGGTCGTGGTGGTGCCGAAGGACCACGTCGTCGCGGCGGCCGACGAGGTCTCCACGGAGGACCTCGCCGACGACATCGTGCTGCACCCGCTCGACGACACCCTCGACTGGGAACGCCCGCCGGGACGTCCCGCGATCGAGCGCCCCGCCACGACCGGGGACGCCGTCGAACTGGTGGCGGCCGGAGTGGGCCTCCTCGTCGTCCCGCAGTCGCTCGCCCGCCTCCACCACCGCAAGGACCTCACCTACCGGACGGTGACCGACGCTCCTCAGTCGCGGGTCGCCCTGTCATGGCCGGAGGACGAGACGACGGACCTGGTGGACGACTTCATCGGAATCGTCCGAGGCCGGACCGTCAACAGCACGCGGGGACGTCCCAGGACCCCGGCGCAGTCGAAGGACGAGGGCCCCCGCACGGGCGGCGCGCGCCGCAAGTCCTCGGCCGGCGGCGCGGGCAGGGCGACCGGCAGGTCGGCCGGTCAAACGGCCGGGAAGGGCCGACGCGGCACCTCCGGCGGCGGCACCAAGGGCGGCAGCAGGCGCGGAAGGCCCCGCCGCCGGTCCTGAGGGCCCTCCCGTCGTCCCGGGCCGACGCCCGACGACAGCCGTCGCGGGTGACGGCACAGGGACCCGGCTCCGGCCGACGGGCGGCAGCGTGACGCCCGGCGACGCACCTCCCGGCTCAGCGTCCGGTCCGCATCCTCGGTTCCGGCACGAGGCGTACGACACCGTTCAGCAGGTGGTCGACGAGATCGCGCGAGGGCCGGTCCGTGAGGTTGGTCAGCAGCCGGGCGAGGGTGTTGAGCAGGAACGGCGACCCCATCACGTACCGGTTGAGGACCGGCTGGAACCCCGACCGGCTGAGGACGAGGCCGGCGGCCGCGTTGCCGAGGCGGTAGTAGCGCCCCCAGCGGCGGTTCATCTCCACGGGATAGCCGCGCAGCACCCGCTCCCTCCCGGGTCCCGGGGGGAGGGCGAGCGCGAGCGCGGCGGCCTCGGCCGCGACCTCCCCCGCCTCCATGGCCTGCCCGATGCCCTCACCGTTCCAGGGGCTGATCATGCCCCCGGAGTCGCCGACGAGGAGAAGTCCGCGGGTGTACAGGGGATGACGGTTGAAGCCCAGCGGAAGAGCCGCGCTCCGCACGGGGCCCTCGGCGTTCTCCTCGCTCAGCCCCCACGCGCTCGGGGTGCGGTCCAGCCACCGGTCCAGCGCTGCGCGCAGATCGGCCGAACCGTGCCTGCGGTGGGGCAGCGCACCCAGACCGACGTTGACCCGGCCGTCGCCCATGGGGAAGATCCAGCCGTATCCCGGGAGGTGGTCGTCGCTGTCCGGGAAGCGCAGATCGGCCCACAGCTCCAGGTACTCCTCCTGGGAGCGCTCCGGGCTGCGGTAGTAGCGGCGGGCGGCCGTCGCGATCTGCCTGCGCGCGTCCCGTCGCAGCCCCAGGGCGAGTGCGAGGCGGGCCGATGCGCCGTCGGCGGCGACCACGATCGGCGCGCGGAACGCCAGCGGTTGCCTGGTCGCGGTCGTCGTGGCCGTGACGCCCGTGACGCGCCCGGCCCGGTCGGTCGACGGCCCGGTCACCTTCACCCCGGCGCGCAGCCGGGCCCCTGCGGCGACGGCGTGCCGGGCCAGGATGTCGTCCAAGTCGTGCCGGCTTCGGGTCAGCCCGAAATCCGGGTAGCGCCCGAGCGACGGCCAGTCGATGTGCACCCGGTGGTCCCCGGCCACCCAGCGCATCCCGCGCGAACGCGTCCACCCCGGAGCCTTGATGTCGACGCCCATCCGGATGAGCTGGTGCACCGCCCGCGGCGTCAGGCCGTCCCCGCACACCTTCTCCCGGGGAAGACCGGACTTCTCCAGGAGCAGGACGTCGACCCCCGCCCGCGCCAGATGAAAGGCCGCCGACGAGCCCGCGGGCCCCGCCCCGACCACGATGACCTGGGCCTCCTCGTCCGGACCGCGAACAGGTCCCTCGTCCGACGGAGACCGGTCCGGTGTCGCTTCCCGCATGGGACCCCTTCTTCCTGATTCCGCGTCGGCCGGTGCCGTACCGAGGACGGCGGCCCGGGCCCGTCATCGATCAGGAGAGGCCGCCGCGGAACCGGGCCCGCCGCCCGGCACCGGCCCGACACGATGTCAACCGCCGTACGGGGGCGGGGGAAGCCGCGGACACCGCTCGGAGTCAGTACGGCAACGGGCGGCCGGACGGGGTCCGGAGGTCGAGAGGGTGCGGCCGTGACGGCCGCTGCGGACGTCGGACGATCCTGATGCGGCCCACGGCCACCACCTCCACTCGGATTACCGGTCGTATGCCCGGCGAGCCACTGCTTCATGCGGCCCCACCCGGTCCAACCGGTCCGGGGAGCAAGGGTGTTGTGCACAGGGCGGGGTGGACGTCCGGGCGGCGTACGGGGCGGCGCCGTCTTCCCGACGCACCGGGGACAGCGCGCACACGTGCTCGCTATTCTCCCGTCATGAGCCATGAACATGGCACGGGAGAGGCGTCCCGCACGGCTCCGCGGAGCGCCGCGTGACCGAGTACGTGGGCCCCTCGCCGGATGCCCGCACCGCCGGGGCGTGGCTGGTCTTCGGAACCCGGCTGCGCCAGTGGCGCAGGCGCGCCGGGCTCACCCAGGCCCAGGTCGGTGCCCGCGTCGGATACGACCACACCGCCATCAGCAAACTGGAGCACGGCGCCCGCAGGACGCCGCTGCCGCTCGCCCGCAGGCTGGACGACCTGCTGACCGCGGGCGGCGACCTCCTCGGCGCCTGCGAGGCCGCGGAGGCGGAGGGGCCGGGAACCGTCCCGGAGGACGGGTCCTCGGCGCGCCGGCCGGCGACCGGCGCCCGCACGGGTCCGCTGCCCGGCGAACCGGCGGGAGGCGACCTGCTCTCGATGCTGCCGCCGGACGTCGTCCTGCCCGCGCGACTGCCCACCTACGGGCTGGTGTGCCCGGTGCACGGCCGCGACGGCTGCGCCGTGCCCGCGCTGGCCGACACCGTCGCGCTGCACTCGGCCTTCTGCGAGCTGGGTCCGGCCGCCGTCGCGCGCCCGCCGCTGGACGCGGACACCGTGCACGCCCTGACGGCGCTGCTCGCGGTCTGTCTGCGCGCCGACGAGGAACGATCCTGGCCCGGGGCGACCGCCGTCGTCGAACGCACCCTGCACGCCATGCTCCGCTGGATGGCGCTGCCCGCCGCCCCGTACCAGCGCCAACTGGCGCCGCTGGCCGCCGAGTACGCGCAGTCGGCCGGGTGCCTGCGGCTGCTGCGGGGCCGCAACGCGACGGCGATGGCCTGGCTCGACCGGTCGCTGGTGTGGGCGGACCTGGCCGGCCATGTCGGGACGGAGGTGGCCGCGCTCAGCGACATGAGCACCCTGGCGCGGCTGGAGGGCGACGCGGCTTCCGCGCTCTCCTACGGCGGCGCCGTTCGGCAGGCCGCCTCCGGGCGGGACTGGGCCGGTGCCATGAGCGACGTCTACCTGGCGCGCGGACACGCGGTGCGGGGCGACATCCGGCAGGTACTGGGGCATATCGACCGCTCCCGGGTGCAGTTGGACCGGGTCGGCGAGCAGGACGAGCGGGAGGCGCCCTGGCTGTCCGTCGCCTCCGTGCGTCTGAGGGTGGAGTCCGGGGCCGCGGGTGCGCTGCGGGACCTGGCCGTCACGACCGGGGAGCGGCGGCTGGCGCTGCGCGCGGTCGAGGCGAGCCGCGCCGCGCTGGAACTGCTCCCGCCGGGTATGCGCTCGGCGCGGGCACTGCTCCTGGTGCGGATGGCGGACGCCCATGCCTGCGCCCGCGACCCGCAGGCGGCGATCGCCATCGCCCGGCCCGTGCTGGACACCGCGGAGGTCACGGCATCGGCACTGCTCGGGCACGAACTGCGGGGCCTGCTCGGCAGGTTGGCCGCCGGACGCGTCGGCCGTGCGGAGAGCGACGACTTCACCCGCCGACTGGCGGCCGTCGTCCGCTGAACGGTGAGGGCGGGGCGCGTACGCACGCGCCCCGCCCGGTGTGCCGTGCGGGCTTCGTCAGCTCGCGTTCAGTAGCACGTCGTCGACGACGAAACCGGTCTGCAGGTAGGCGTCCTCACTGCTGGTGAACCCGAGGGTGACCGTCTGTCCGGCGAACGCGCCGACGTCGAAGGTCTTCTGGGCGTAGGAGTCCGTGGCGTCCGCGTTGGAGTACGTGGCGAGCGTGCTGGCGCCCAGCTTGACGGTGAGCGTGTCGTAGGCGGGGGAGCCCGCCGACTCGGCGGTGTCGGTGCGCAGGTGGAACGACAGCTGGTACGTCGAGCAGCCGGCCGGGACCTTCAGGGACTGGGTGAGGGTGTCGGTGTGCGTGGAGCCCCGGCCGCCCAGCCACGCCGTGTACGAGCCGCTGTGCGCGGGCTTCTCCGACGTCCGGTTGTTGATCACACCGTCCGTCTGGCTCCACGGCGCGACCCCGCTCTCGAAGCCGCCGTTGGCGACGGCCTGGGTCGCCTGGCAGCCGCTGCTGCCACCGCCGACGACGAGCGAGTAGGTGGTGGTGTGGGTGGCCGTGCCGGTACCGGTCACGGTGAGGGTGTAGGTGCCGGGCGCGGTCCGGGACCCGGCGGAGGCGGTGATCGTGGACGAGGAGCCCGACTGCACGGAGGCCGGGGCGAACGAGACGGTGACCCCGCTCGGGGCGCCGGAGGCGGTCAGCTTCACGGTCTGGGCGGAGCCGCTGGTGGTTGCGGTCTTCACGGTCGCGGTGACGGATCCGCCCGGTTGGACGCTGCCGGAGGCCGGCTGCACCGCGACGGAGAAGTCGTCGACGGGCGCGGTGCTGCCGACGGAGGTCTTCCACACCGTGTAAGCGATCCCGTCGGCGCTGCGGTCGAGCGCGGTCGCGTTGATGTTGGCGGTGGTGTCGCAGGACTGGTGGTAGCAGGGGTCGTAGGAACGGCCCGCCGTGCCGCCCCACTTGGCGGCCTGCGCCGAGGTCTTGGTGTCGCTCGCGCCCGTGGCGTAGCCCGAGGTGGGGATGCCGCCCTGCTGGAACGAGTAGTCGTCGGACCGGCCCTGGCCCTCGACGTTCTCCTCGGGGGCGAGGTTCAGCGAGTCCCAGTACTCCTTCATCGGGGCGGACGCCGCGGAGGTGAGGTTGTTGATGAAGTAGCCGCCGTTGGTCGAGGCGACCATGTCGAAGTTGTAGTACGCCTTGATGGTGGCGCGCTGGGCGGAGGTGAGCTGTCCGACGTAGAACTTCGAACCCTGCAGCCCCTGTTCCTCGCCGTTCCACCAGGCGAAGCGGACGTGCTTGGTCATCGTCGGGTTCGCCTCGGCCAGGGCCAGCGCGTTCTCCAGCAGCGCGGCGGAGCCCGAACCGTTGTCGTTGATGCCGGGGCCGGCCGAGACGCCGTCCAGGTGGGCGCCGAACATGACGGTCTGGTCGGACGGGCCGCCCGGCCAGTCGGCGATCAGGTTGTTGCCCCGGTAGGTGCAGCTGGTGCAGGCCTGCTCGGTGACGGTGTAACCGGCCGCCTCCAGCTTGCCCTTCACATAGGCCACCGACGCCGTGTAACCGGCGCTGCCCGCCCGGCGGTTGCCGCTGTTCTGGGTGGCGATGGTGTTCAGCTGCGTCAGGTGCGCCTGCACGGCGGCGACGCCGATGTCGGGCGCCCCGCCGCCCGGGTTGACGCCGTTGTCGACCGTGAGGGTGTACTGGACGGTGTGGCTCTGGGAGCCGTCACCCTTCACCGTGAACGTGTACGCGCCCGGCGCGGCGGACGACGACGCGGACACGGTCATCGTGGAGGGCGCCCCGGACTGCACCGAGGACGGGCTGAAGGAGGCGGTGACGCCGCTCGGCAGACCGCTCGCCGACAGCTGCACCGTCTGCGCGTTGCCCGAGCCGACCGTGGTCCGCACCGCGGCGGTCACCGAGGTGCCCGGCTTCACGGAGCCGGACGACGGGTCCAGGGACAGCGTGAAGTCGTTGTTGCCGTTGGAGGTGCAGGTCGGGTCGCCGCTCTGCGCGGGCACGCTGACGGCGTCCCACGCCGCCCTGGCGCGGTCGAACAGGACACAGCTCGCGTCGAGGTTCTTCGCGGCGGTGAGGGTGGCCGTGCGGTAGCGCTTGTAGGTCATCCCGCTCGTCTTGAGCAGCATGCCGCCGTAGAAGACCTTGCCGGCGCTCTGGATGCCGACACCGGTGACCGAGGAGCCGTTGCACGTCGGGCTGGCGGGCTTGCCGCCGCCCGGGCCGGAGCCCTCGGCCAGGAGGTAGAACCAGTGGTTCAGCGGACCGGCCGCCGCGTGCTCCTCGGTGTTGGGTATCGAGGAGCTGTAGCAGTTCGGGTCGCCGGTCTGCGAGGGGTCGTACATGATCCGGATCGGACCGTCGCCGACGAGGTCGATCTTCTCGCCGACGGTGTAGTCGGGATCGTCGTACGGCGCCGGCTCGTCGGCGTACGCCTCGGTCAGGGCGCCCATGATGTCGCCGGTGGCCTCGCCGAGACCGGACTCGTTGTTGGCGCCGCCGGGCGTGTACTGGTCGATGCCGTGGCCGAACTCGTGGCCCACCACGTCCATCGCGCCGATCCACTGGTTTGCGTTGTTGTGCCCGATGGAGACCGACGAGCCGTCCCAGTAGGCGTTGACGTCGTTCAGGCCGACCTTGACCGGCCAGCTGCGGCCGTTGCCGTCGTGCCCGTTGCGGCCGAGCCAGTCCCGCAGCATGTTCCACTCGTGCTGGGCCGCCCACATGACGTCGACGCAGCCGGTCTCCTTGCTGGAGGCGTTGCCGGTGCCCCAGGAGTCGCTCGACTTGCTGAAGACGCCGCCGGTGCTGTAGTCGGCGCAGCTCAGCCCGGTCCGGTTCGGATCGCGCAGCGAGTGGCTCCCGCCCGACGCGGTGGTGTCGATGGTCAGCGGGTTGGGGCCGTTCCACTGGCTGTTGCCGGTACCGGCCTTGACGTCGTCGTAGCTGTCGAGCACCTTGCCGTTGCCCGCGTCGACGAAGACGTGCAGGCGGCTCGGCGCCTTGGCCGTGCGTCCGGTGAGGACCGTCTCCCAGGCCAGGCGAGGCGTCCTGCCCGCGGCGCGCACCACCAGGCGGTGCGATTCCACCCGGTCCACGGCGGTGAGTCGCCCCCGTGAGACGCTCTCGGCCGCGGCGGCCGAGACGCTCGGCGTGGTCGGTACGTCGATCCGCCGGGGGAGCGCCGACTGCGTGCCGCGCACCCGGCCCTCGGAGTCGGCCATCACGACGGCGTCCCCGCCGACGACCGGCAGACCGCGGTAGGTGCGCTGGTAGGCGACGGAGTACATGCCCTTGACCCAGGGGGTCACCATCTGGCGTTCGTACCGCTCGTCCGGCCCCTTCGCCAGCGTGTCGAGACCGCTGGCGGCGGCACGGTCGGCCGCCGACACCGCGGCCTGGATCGCGGCGCGGGCGGTGGGGGCGGGCGGGGAGGGTTCGGCGGAGGCCGACTGGCCGCCGCTGACGACCAGCATTCCGGCGAGGACGGCCAGGGTGGTCCCGGCCGTCGACGGTCTGCGTTTCATCGAGGCTCCTCGGTTCGGTGGGGGCCCCGATCACGGGCAGCCGCGCGCGGCGTCCAATCCGATTCGGCCGTGCTTCGAACTGGCGGTGTTCGGCCGAAGGCCGGGCTGTACGGCGTCCGGCGCGTGCGATCGCAAGGCGGAGGACCGTCCTCGTACGGGATGTACGAGGACGGTCCTCCGACAACACGGCGAGCGTGCGTGCCGGACGCCATACAGCAGACGTCAGTTCGAAGACGCGGCCTCGGCCGTCCGCGTCGCCGTCGTCCGTGATCGAGCGACCGAACACTCACATGTCGTCATGGCTGCGTCAATGAATCGCGGGGGCCGCCGGGCGACCTGGCAAGTTTGGTCAAGCCGCGTGGCCGATTCGCACAACGGTCCCGGGATCGGACGGAGTTCGTTCCGGTCCGCCGTGCCCCGACAGGGCGTCGGAGCGGGTCCGGCGGATCGCCGGTCCTGGCGGCGGTACGGCGGTGCGCCCCTCAGTCCTGTTCGTCGCCCTCGTCGTCCCCGCCGTCCCGGGCGGGGGGCGCAGGGTTCTCGGGGGCCCCGGTGTTCGCGGTGGGACCGCTGTCCGGGGTGTCCGCCGGACCCGAGTCGGGGGCGAACAGGCTCATCCCCAGGTACACGGCCGCGATGAAGGCGACCGTACCGGCGATGGCGCTGGCCACCCTGGGCCGACGCCGGATCGCCGCCCGGGCGGTGGTGAGCCGCAGGGCGGGCGCCGGCGGGGCCGGCTGGCGACGCCGGTGCCCCCCGGTCTGCGGCAGGCGGTACGTCGTCTGGCCCGGGACCTCCGGTGCGCCGCCCGTCGCCGGGGCGGGGTCGAACCGGGGCGCGGGAGCCGAGGCGTACGGGACGCCGCCGGGCGCCGCGGTGGGCGGCGTCCCGTACAACGGCATGGGCTCCGGCCGGCCCCGCCACGCGTCGCTCTGGAACCAGTCGGCGACCTGCTGGGCGGTGGGCCGGTCCTCGGGCTGCTTGGCGAGCAGCCCCAGCAGGTAGGAGTCGAAGGCCGGGGGCACGTCGACGCCCCGCTGCCTGAGCGGCACGGGCGCGGTGTCGACGTGCTGGTAGAGCGTGGCGGTCGCCGTGTCCGAGCGGAACGGCGGATCGCCCAGCAGCAGTTGGTAGATCACGCAGCCGAGGGAGTACATGTCGGACGCCGCTTCGGCGGTGCGTCCCAGGGCCCGCTCGGGGGCGAGATAGAGGCTGGTGCCGACGATCTGCCCCGTGGTGGTCAGCGCGGCCGACGGGTCGTCGACGAACTGGGCGATGCCGAAGTCGCCGATCTTGACGGAGCCTTCGGCATCCAGCATCAGGTTCCCGGGCTTGATGTCGCGGTGCACGATGCCCTGCCGGTGGGCCGCGGCCAGCCCCGCGGCAGCCTGGCCGGCGATCCGGGCGACGCGCTCGGCGCCGAGCCGCTCCTCGGCCGTGAGCAGACCGCCCAGGCTTATGCCCTCGACGAGCTCCATCACGAGGAAGAAGCGGCCCTCCCAGGCCCCGAAGTCGAACACGGCCACCAGGTGAGGGTGGCTCAGGCGGGCCGCCGTCTGGGCCTCCAGACGGAACCGGGCGGTGGCGGACTCGTCCGCGTGATCGCCCAGCAGCAGCTTCACGGCCACCGCGCGGCCGAGCACTTCGTCTTCGGCACGCCACACCTCACCCATGCCGCCACGGCCGATGGGGGACGTCAAGCGGTACCGACCAGCTACCAGCACCTGTGCACCATTCTCGAATTGTGGGCCGCTCCGACTGCCACGGCGCGCCCCGACCGTGATCGGGGCGAGGTGGGGGGCGCGCGGCGTGATCAGGATATCGGGCCGCCGGACCGCGACGGCACGCCCCGCTCCCGCTCGTACGGTCCGCGCGGACCCGTGGGGATTCGCCGTGTTTCGGGTGGTTTCGGCGCGCGGACGGCTCGTGAGTCGCCGGTGGCCGTGCCGACGGCGGCCCTGCGGCGCCCTCCTGCCGCGCCCCCGGCCGGGGCCCCGGCCCGGCCCCGGGGGACCTCCGGCCCGCCGGTCGACCGGGCCTGCGGAACCCGAGGGTCTCCAGGACCCGGCGTCCCCGTCGGGGACGCCCCACGATCCCCCGATGCGGCGTCAGCGCCCGCCGGGCGACCGGCCCGCCGACACGTCCGGCCCCGCCGCGGCCGTGCGGCCCACCGATTCGACCAGCGGCAGCAGCCGGTGCGGCACCCGCTCCCGCAGGGCCGCCTCGGTCCGCGTCCGCACCACCCCGGGCAGCCGGATCAACCGCTGGATCACGTCCTCCAGATGCTCGTTGTCGCGGGCCACCACCCGGGCCAGCAGATCGCCGCCGCCCGTGGTCGAGAACGCCTCGACGATCTCCGGCACCGAGGCCAGCGCCTCACCGACCTCGTTCAGATGCCCCTGGGTGACCTCCAGATGGACGAAGGCCAGCACCGGGTGGCCCAGCGCGGCGGGGGAGAGGACCGGCCCCGTTCCGGTGATCACCCCGGTCCGCTCCAGCCGGTCGATACGGGCCTGGAGGGTGCCCCGGGCGACGGAGAGGATGCGCGCGTACTCACGGACACTGGTCCGCGGCTGCTCGATGAGCAGCCGCAGGATGCGGGTGTCGAGGGCGTCCACCGCCATGCTCCGTCGGCCTCCTGTGCGGGACGATCCGGCTGCGACTGTACCAATGACCCGTCAGTGCCCTTGCCGGACAGACCGGGAGGGGCCGGGCGGCCGCCCCCTCATACCCGTAGTCCTGGGGAGCTACGGGAGAGCTTCACGCCCCGGAGTGACGCCGACTACGGGGCCGCGTCCCTAGCTTCGGTACCCGATGGCGACCCGGCCGTCCGGTACGGAAGGAAACACCGTCATGCCGTCCCCACCGCGCACCTCCCGCCTGTGTCGCGGCCTGCTCGCCGCACTGGTGGCAGCCTCGGTCGCGGTGCCCGTCGCGGGAGCCGCCGGACCCGCGGCCGTACCGGCACCCGCTCCGGCCGCACAGGGCCCGTTGCGCGCCGCCGTCCCCGGGGCACTGGCCGAACGCTACGCCGCGACCCGCGCGGACATCCGGGCGGCCGAGCGGGCCGCCGCCGCCCACGGCGACCGCGGACGGGCCGCCGCGCTGCGCGCCATGGCGCAGCCCGGACGCCGCTTCCTCTCCTTCGACGGCCGCGACGGCGGCCGCGGTGCCGAGGTCTTCGGCGACCTGGCGCACGCGGAGCGGATCGCCGTACTGGTCCCTGGCGCGGGGATGGACCTGGACCACTACGGGCGGCTGCGCGGCGGCGGAACGGCCCTCCACGAGGAACTCGGCACGGGGACGGCCGTCGTCGTCTGGCTCGGCTACCGGACCCCCGCGACGGTGAGCCCGGCCGCGCTCACCCCGGGCCGGGCCGCCGAAGCGGCGCCCGCGCTCCGGGACTTCGTCCGCGAACTGCGCGCACTCCGGCCCGGGGCCGGGACGACCCTCCTGTGCCACTCCTACGGCTCCGTCGTCTGCGCCGGGGCCGCGCACGGACTGCCAGTCCAGGACATCGTCCTGTACGGAAGCCCCGGCACCGGCTACGCGACGGCCGCCGACCTGCGCACCACGGCCACCGTCTGGGCGGGCCGCGGGGGCGACGACTGGATCGCGGGCGTGCCCCACCTGAGGCTCCGGCTCCCCTTCACGGACATCGGATTCGGCACCGACCCGGTCTCACCCGCGTTCGGCGCCCGGATCTTCGAGGCGGGCGACGGCGGACACAGCGACTACCTCAGCCCCGGCTCCGTACCGCTGAGGAACATCGCCGGGATCGTGGCCGCGGCAGGCCCGGCGGCCCTGGCACCCGCGGGAGACCGCCGTGCGTGACCTCGTCCGGCGGATCGACGCCGCCACACCCGTCGACCGCGACCGCGCCGTCGACGCCCTGCGCGCCCTCGCCATCCTCGGCGTGGTCCTCGGCCACTGGCTGGTGACCGCGCTGGTCGCCGACAGCGGCACCCTGCACGGCGCGAGCCCCCTGCGCGCCATGCCCGGACTCGCCCCGTTGTCCTGGGTGTTCCAGACCCTCGCCGTCTTCTTCGTGGTCGGCGGGCTGGTCGGCGCACGGAGCCACGCCTCCGCACGCGCCCGCGGCGAGAGCCACGGGCAGTGGCTGCGCGGGCGGCTGGCCCGGCTGCTGCGGCCGGTCGTCGTCGTGCTGCTCGTGTGGGCCGTGGCGGTGGCGGCGATGCTCGCCCTCGGCGCCGACCAGGACACCGTGCTCACGCTCTGCCGGCTCGTCTGGTCCCCGCTCTGGTTCGTGGCGGTCTTCGCGCTGCTGACGGCGGTGACCCCGCTGGTGAAGCGACTGCATCCGCTCTGGCCCTTCGCCGTCGTCCTGATCATCGACCTCTACCGGTTCGGCTCGGACGCGCCCGGCGCGTACGCCTGGGGCAACGTGGCGGCGGGCTGGCTGGTGCCGTACTGCCTGGGCGCGGCCTGGTCCCGGGGCGAACTGCGCGGCCGCGGGACCGGATGGGCCCTGCTGCTCGGCGGAGCCGCTGCCGCCGTCGCGCTCGTGCTGTGGGCCGGCTATCCGCCGACCATGGTCGGCGTGCCCGGCGAGGAGATCTCCAACCTCGATCCGCCGACCCTGGCCGCGGTCTGCTTCGGCCTCGCCCAGTGCGGGGCGGCCCTGCTGCTCCTCGCACCGTTGCGCAGGGTGCTGCGCCGCCCGGCGGTCTGGGCGGCGGTGGCGGTGGTGAACCTCTCCGCGATGACGATATTCCTGTGGCACCAGACGGCCATGATCGCGGTCACCGCCACCGGTCTGCTGCTGGACGCCCCCCTGCCCGGCCTGCACACCCTGCCCGACACCCCCGGCTGGGTGCTCGCCCGCCTGGCCTGGCTGCCCGCGTTCGCCGTGGCCCTGCTGATCTGCCGGGCGGCGTTTTGCGGCTACGAGACGGGCCGGCCACGGACCGGGAGCACCGTCGTACGGGAAGGACGCCCAGCCCGGCCGCGCCGCGACGACTCCTGCCGGATCCCCGGGTCGTAAGGTGCATGTCATGGATCGGGGGGACACGGCGGGACGGGGAGGGACGACGCGGCGCCCGGGGCGAAGGCCGTGGGAGCGGGCCGTGAGGGGGCTGCCGCGGATGCTGCGGGCGCTGCCCCGCACCCTGCGCGCGGACCTCCTGACGTCCGGGGCAGAACCGGACGGACGGGCGGGAGCGCCGCGTTGGCTGGAATGGCGGCCGGTGATCGCCGTGCCGCTGACGCTGCTCGCGGTGGGCATGCTCGTCCTCGCCACGAACCAGTACGCCTTCCACTACCGGACGGGCATCCTGCTCGGCATCCTCCTTGCCGGGGCCCAGTCCGTGTCGCTCGTCGTCGCGCTCTACCGCCCGGTCCCGGCCTGGTGGACGTCGCTGCTCGTCATGGTCGCCGTCACCCCGTTCGCCGCGCACGCCCACCAGGGCGAGGTGTTCCCCTCGAACGGCGTGTCCGTGACCGGCGTCCCCGGCGGCCCGGCCTTCCCCTGGGACGGGGCCTCCGTCGCCCAGCAGGCCGGGTCGCTGTTCCTGCTGGCCCTGCGGGTACGGCCCCGGATCGCCGTCGAGGCGCTCGCGATCACGGTGCTGGCGGGACTCGTCTGCGGCGCGGGCATCCCACGCCCCGGCGGCGGCGACCTCCGCCTCGCGCTCCTGGTCCTCGTCACCACCGTCGTGGTCGGCGCCGCGCTGGGCGGACTCGGGGTGGCCCGCACCCGGCTGGTCGTCCAGGAGGAACGCACCGCTGAGGAACGCGCGCGGCGCACCCTCCTGGAGGAGCGGAACCGGATCGCCCGCGAACTGCACGACGTGGTCGCCCACCACATGTCCGTCGTCTCCATCCAGGCGCAGGTCGTCCCGCACCTGGTCGACAACCCCTCCGACGCGCTGAGGGAGAACGCCGAGGTCATCCGCCGGAACGCCGTCGACGCGCTCACCGAACTGCGCCGCGTCCTCGGCGTGCTGCGTTCCGAGGAGCCGCTGACCGAGGCCGCCCGGCACGCCCCGCAGCCCACCCTCGACCGGCTGGACGAACTGGTCGGCAACGCCCGCGGCGCCGGGCTGGCGGTCACCGTCACCGTCTCCGGGGAGCGGCGGCCGCTCCCCCCGGGCGTCGAACTGTCGGCGTTCCGCATCGTGCAGGAGGCACTCAGCAACACGATGCGGCACGCACCCGGCTCCGCGGTGCGGGTCGAGATCGGCCATCGCCCGTCCGGGCTCACGGTCCGGGTCACCAACACCGCGCCCCAACGGGCCGTTCCGTCCTCGGCGGGCGCGGGCCACGGACTGCTCGGCATGCGGGAACGCGCCGCGATGCTCGGCGGCGAACTCGTCACCGGACCCACGCCCGACGGCGGGTACGAGGTGACGGCGATCCTCCCGGCAGGGTCCGCCGACGGTCCCGTCGGCCTGGCGGAACCCGCCCCGCGCACCCCCTGACGGCGGACCGTGCCCGCGGGGACCGGCCCCGAGCCGTCTCCGGCCCCGTGTCGCCCTCCGGTCCGTTGGCCCACCCCTGGCCCGGCCGGACAGTCGTCGAATGGACCAATGGCCCAGTGAATCCGCGTTCGGTTGAGCCAAGGTCTTCAGGGGTGCTGTGATGTACCCGTCGATGGCGCTGCGGATCTCCGCGGCGCCTTTTTCATGCCGGTGCGCGGAACCGGTGCACGAATCGGGAGCCACGTGCTGAAGAGGATGTTCGTTTCCCCGGACCCGGGCCGGCTGCGGCTGCGCGGCGCGCTCAGGGCCGTCCTCGGCATCGGCCTGGCCGTCACCCTCTGCGGACTGGCGGGGCATTCTCTCGTCGCGGCGGTCACGGGCGGACTCGCCGCGCTGCTCGCGCTGTTCACCGTGCTGGACACCACGGTCCGGGACCAGGCCCTCACCACCGCGCTGCTGCCCGTCGCGGGCTTCCCGGTGCTCGCGCTCGCCGCCGTGCTCCACGACCACCCGACCGCGCGGGGTGCGGCGTTCCTCGCCGTCATGGGCCTCGGGGTGTACGCGCGCAGGTGGGGGCCGCGCGGCCACTCGCTGGGCGTCTTCGCGTTCATGGCCTTCTTCACCACCCAGTTCCTCCACACGCTGCCCGAGCAGCTCCCCGAGCTGTACTCCGCCGTCGCGCTCTCCCTTCTCGCCTCCTCGACCGTCCGCTTCGGGCTGTGGTGCTACGAACGACAGCTGTCGGCCGCCCCTGTACCCGCCCCGTCGACCGGCACGGGACTGGCCAGGGTGACCACCCGGCAGGCCGTCCAGGCCGTGACCGGCGGCGCGGTCGCGCTCGCGGCGGGCCTGCTCCTGTCCGAACAGCGCTGGTACTGGGCCGTCGGCGCCACCTGGTGGGTCTTCGTCAACACCACCTCGCGCGGCGAGACCCTGGTGCGCGGCTTCCGCCGGGTCCTCGGCACCCTGATCGGCGTTCCCGTCGGGCTGGCCGTCGTCGTGCCGCTGCACGGGGCGCCCGTGCCCAGCGCCCTCCTCGTCGCGCTCGGCGTCTTCGGGATCTTCTACACCGCCGCGGTCTCCTACACCTGGATGATCCTTTCCGTGACCGTGCTGGCCGGGGCGCTCTACGGACTCCTCGGCGTGCTCGACCCCGCCCTCCTCCTGCTGCGGGTCACGGAGACCGCCGCCGGGGCGCTCGCCGCCGCCCTCGCGGTGCTCCTCGTGCTGCCCGTCACCACCCACGCCACGACCGACGCGTGGATCCAGCGGACCCTGCGGTGCGTGCATGCCTGCACCGCGCAGGCCGCGGCGCGGCTGGCGGGCTCGGCGACCGCCGACCCCGCGCCGCGCATCGCCGAACTGGAAGCGCTCCTCGGCCGGGTCCGGCTCTCACTGGCGCCGCTGGTGCATCCGCTGAGCCCGCTGCGCGCCCGCCGGGCCAGGGCCCAGCAGGTGCTCGCGCTCCTGGACGCGTGCGCCCGGGAAGTACACGGACTGGCCTCCGTCGCCGCCGACCCGGAGGCGTCCCACGACGCCCGTCTCGCCGCCGCGTGCTGGCGCGTCGAGGCGTCCGTCGAGGCACTGACCGCCCCGGACCCGGCGCGCCGGGCGGATGTGCCCGGCGTGCCGCCGCACGTCACCGTCGCCGAGCCCGCCCTCGCCCATCTGCACGGCCTGGAGCGGGCCCTGGCCGAACTCGCCGCGCCGCTGCGCAGTGCGCCGGGGGCGCCGCTGATCGGCGCCTGACACGGCGGTGCCGGGCCGTACCACCCGCCGTGGCCCTGGTCCAGACCTTGACCGGCCGACTGCTACCGTCGCTCCGGAGAGACCGCGGTGCCGCGCACGGCCGCGGTCCGTCGGCGGAGAGGGGCAGTGCGGTGACAAGCGGTGCGACGGGCGACGGCGCGGGGCGGGCCTACATCGGATCGTTCACCTCGGCGGGCGGACGGGGAATCACCGCCGTCGCCGTGGACGCCGGGACCGGGGAACTGAGCTTCCTCGGCGCGACGGACGCCGTCCCCGATCCCTCGTACCTGGCCGTCGGCGCCGGGCCGGGGCCGGGCGGCGGGGTGCTCTACGCGGTCAGCGAGACGGAGCACGGCGCGGCGACCGCCCTCGACATCACCGGCGACGTGCCGCGGCCGATCGGCGCACTCCGGCCCGTGGAGGGCGAGGGCCCGACCCATCTGGCCCTCGCGGCCGGTCAACTGCTCACCGCCAACTACGGTTCCGGCAGCGTGACCGCCCTGCCCCTGCGGCCGGACGGCTCCGTCGGCCCCGTCGGCTCCGTGCTCCGCCACGAGGGCGGCGGTCCGGACTCCGAGCGCCAACGGGCCCCGCACGCGCACCAGGTGCTGCCCGACCCCTCGGGCGCCTGGGTGCTCACCGTGGACCTCGGGACCGACTCCGTACGGATCTGCGCCCTCGACACCGCGACCGGCGCGCTGCGTCTGCACGGCGAGACGGCCCTGCGGCCGGGCACGGGCCCGCGCCACCTCGCCTTCCACCCCGACGGCGGCCACGCCTACGTCCTCAACGAACTCGAACCGACCGTCACCCTGTGCAGGTGGGACGCCGCCGCGGGCGTTCTGGAACCGGTCGCCGAGACGGCCGTGCTGCCCGAGGGGGAGGAAGGCGCCGAGGATCTGGTGACCTACCCGTCGGAGGTGGTCGTCTCGCCCGACGGCCGGTTCCTGTGGACCGCGAACCGGGGCCACGACAGCATCTCCGTCCTCGCCCTCGACCCGGCCGGTGAGAGGGCGAGGACAGTCACGACCGTGGACTGCGGCGGGCACTGGCCGCGCGATCTCGCGCTCGACCCCACCGGGCGGTGGCTGTACGCGGCCAACGAGCGGTCGGGGAACGTCAGTTGGTTCGCCGTCGACACGACGACCGGCATCCCGCGCCGTGTCGGCTCGCTGGACGTCCCCGCCGCGTCCTGCGTGGTCTTCGCCTGACGGCCGCCGGAACGTCCCGAGCACCACGACGGCCGGCCCGGTCCGGTTCCTCCGGACCCGGCCGGCCGTCGGGAACGAACGGCGACCCCGGGCAGCGCACCCGGCCCCGGCTCAGTGCGCCGGGGCGCCCTGCGGCACGGCCGGCGTGATGCCGAGCGCGGACATGTACATCGACAGTACGAGCTTGCCGATCGCCGGGTAGGCGCCGAGCGGCTCCGCCGCCGCGCAGCCCGCCTCCTTCGCGGCGATGTCGAGCAGACCTTCGGGCACCTCGGGGCCGACGAGGTACGGGGCCAGCGCCAGCTGCGCCGAGCCCGAGCTCGTCAGCTGTTCGGCCACCGACGCGACGGACCCGTCCACGTCGAGCGCCGCGGCCATCACGGGGACCGCCAGCCGGGCGGCGAGCAGCATGCCGGTGATCCCGGCCGCCTGCACGGCCTCCTCTCCGCCCACCGTGGCCAGCACGATGCCGTCGGCCGCCGTCGCCACGGTGAACAGCCGCGCGCGGTCGGCGCGGGCCAGGCCGGCCTCGGACAGCCGGACGTGGAGCGCCTCCGCGAGCAGCGGGTGCGGGCCGAGCACGTCCGTCAGCTCCACCTGCGTGCCGCTGTCCATCACGGCCTGCCGTATCTGCCTGATCAGCGCGCTGTCCGGCCCCGCGAGCAGCGGCACCACCACGCCCGACGGGCCCTCGGGGTCGGCGACCTCGCGACCCGCGGCCCGCGCCTGCTCGACGCGCGCGACGCGCTCGGCGGCGTTCTGGGCGAGGACGGACGAGAGCGTGGGAAACTCGGCGTCGTCGCCGTCGAGGTAGCCGATCAGGGCGTTCAGACCGGGCAGCTCGGAACGGGCGATGCTGATCACTTCCTCGGCCAGGCTGCGCGTGGCCGAGGAAGGGGCACCGGGGACGGCGAGAACGAGCGCCGCGGCGCCCTCGGGTGCGACCACGGGCTCCGGGCGGCGGTGCCGTCCGGACTGGCGAGGTCGCGGCATTCGTACAGGCAGGCCGGAAGCGGGCCCAGTGGGGGTGCTCATGGCGCCGCATGCTACTGGCTTCGAGTGTCTCCCCGTTCGGGGAGGGCCCAGTCGGGCGCCATCTGTCCGCTTTTATCCGATGAGAGGCTTACCGGCTGACCGTCCCGTTCTGTCGGTGCCTGTTCGAGGTCATTGCGCAGGCCCGTCGCCGCGTACGCACAACAGCGTCGGATGGCGGGGCAGCCGCAGATCCCCGTCGGCCGCCGCCCGTGCCATGGACAGGGCGCCGGTCAGCGGATCACCCGAACCGGGGACCGCCCGGGCCTGTGGAACCTGCCGGGACAGCTCCTCGCGCAGCGGCACGAGCAGCGGATCGCCCATTCGGAACAGGCCGCCCGTCAGGGCCACTTCGTACGGTCCGCCGTCGGCTCCGGCCTCGGGGCACACGGCCGCGGCCGCCGCCGCGATGTGCCCGGCGGCCTCCCGCAGAATGCCCGCCGCGACCGGGTCGTGACCGGCGCAGACGGCGACCTCGGGCGCGAACGAGGCCAGCACGGCGGGCCGGTCGGTGCGCGGATACAGCCGCCCCGGGAGCTCCGGCGCGGGCCCGAACACCGCCTCCAGCCGGGCCAGCAGCGCGGCGGACCCGCCGCGGCGTCCGTCGTACGCGCGCATGGCGGCGTCGAGACCGGCCCGCCCGATCCAGGCACCGCCGCCGCTGTCGCCCAGCAGATGCCCCCAGCCGTCGGCCCGGTGCCAACGCGTCAGGTCCGTGCCCAGCGCGATCAGGCCCGTGCCCGCCGCCACGACCGCGCCGGGACGCTGTCCCACCGCGCCGGCGTACGCGGTCACCGCGTCGGCGGCGAGAGCCAGCAGCCGGACCCCGAGCGCGCGTTCCAGGGCCGCGGGCAGCTCGGCGCGCAACCGCCCGCCGAGCGTGGCCATCCCGGCGGCGCCGATCGCCACCGCGGCGATCCCGGAGCCGGGGCGAGCGCCCTGTCCCTCCAGCAAGTGGCGGGCGGCGGGCAGTAGTTGCTCCAGCAGGTGATCCGCGTCGATCCCCTCCGGACCGGTCCGCACCGGCTCGCCGCAGACCGCGGTGTCCAGGGCGCCGGACGCGTCCACGCCGCCCAGCGCCACCCGCAGCCCGGAGCCGCCGGAGTCCACGCCGAGCACGAAGGGGCCCGGCGCACCCGCCCCTGCGGCCGTCCCCGTGGTCGCCTTCGTCCCGGTCGCCTTCGTCCTGGTCGCTCCCTGTGCCTCCGTCGCTCCGGAAGGCGTGTCCGTCCCCGCCGTCATGACCGCCTCCAGGGGGCGTGACGCGCATCGCCGCTCACCGGCGGACGCCTGTGTGACCTCATGGACCGGCTCCAGTGCGAGGAGGAACGAGGAATGACGGCGGCAGCCTATCCCGACCGCCGCGAGCCGCCCGAGGCGGAACCGGTCGTACGGCGGATCTCCGCGGGCCGGGCGGTCGGCCCGGGAACCGCGATGCGAGGGAGGGACGGAAACCGCGAGGAGGGGGGTTTGGAGCGGGTGGACCGGGAGCCGGAGGGCGGGAAGCCGGGCACGGAAGTCCGGAGGTGGGAGCTGTCAACAGGGAGCGGGGGAGTGTCGGCTACGCCGGTAGAGTGATGTTCCGTGGCACCACGACCCTTGAATGAAGTAGTCGAGCCCGGCTGGGCCGAGGCCCTGGCCCCCGTGGCCGGACGCATCGCCGAGATGGGCGATTTCCTCCGGGCGGAGATCGCGGCCGGTCGCACCTATCTGCCCGCCGGCGCGAACGTCCTGCGCGCCTTCCAGCAGCCCTTCGACGAGGTGCGCGTCCTGATCGTCGGTCAGGATCCCTACCCCACACCGGGAATGGCCATGGGGCTGAGCTTCTCGGTGGCCCCCGAGGTCCGTCAACTGCCCGGCAGCCTGGAGAACATCTTCCGGGAACTCCACACGGACCTGGGACTGCCGCGCCCGTCCAACGGCGATCTGACGCCCTGGACGCGTCAGGGCGTGCTGCTGCTGAACAGGGCGCTCACCACGGCGCCCCGCAAGCCGGGCGCGCACCGCGGCAAGGGCTGGGAGGAAGTGACCGAGCAGGCCATCCGTGCCCTGGCCGCGCGCGGCAAGCCCCTGGTGTCCGTGCTGTGGGGGCGCGACGCCCGCAACCTGCGGCCGTTCCTCGGCGACTTCCCGGCGATCGAGTCCGCCCACCCCTCGCCCATGTCCGCGGACCGGGGATTCTTCGGCTCGCGCCCCTTCAGCCGTACCAACGAGCTGCTGCTCCGCCAGGGGGCCCAGCCGGTGGACTGGCAACTGCCGTGACCGGACGCCCGCCGTCGGGGACCTTCCGGCGACGGGCCTCCCGGCCGAGGGGCTCCGCGCACGACCCCGTTGCGTATCCGGCCCTCCCGGGGCCGACCGCGCGTCTCCGCGGGCGGCTCCCTCCGGCGGTCGTCACCGGCCGACCACCGCCGCCCGGACGCAGAGCACGTCCGGCAGGTGGGAGGCGAGCTGCCGCCAGCTGTCCCCGTCGTCCGCACTCGCGTACACCTCGCCGTTGCGGTTGCCGAAGTACACCCCGGCCGGGTCGGCGTCGTCGGTGCAGAGCGCGTCGCGCAGCACCGTGCCGTAGTGCGCTTCCTCGGGCAGCCCCGCCGACAGCGGCTCCCAGGTGCCGCCCGCATTCCCGGTGCGGAACACCCGGCAACGGTGCTCGGCCGGCACCCGGTCGACGTCGGCGTTGATCGGGAAGACGTAGGCGGTGTCCGCGCGATGCGGATGCGCCGCCATGGCGAAACCGAAGTCGGAGGGCAGGGAGCCGCCGATGTCCGTCCAGTGGTCCCCGGAGTCGTCGCTCCGGAACACGCCCCAGTGGTTCTGGAGATAGAGCCGGTCGAGATCGACCGCGTCCCGGGCCACCTTGTGCACGCACTGCCCGAACACCGGATCCGGTCCGGGGAGGAAGGACGCCGACACCCCCTTGTTGGCCGGGGCCCAGCTCGCCCCGCCGTCCCTGGTGCGGAAGACCCCGGCCGCGGACACCGCGACCGTCACGGCCCCGGCGTCCCTCGGATCCGTCAGCACGGTGTGCAGCCCCTCGCCGCCCCCGCCCGGCACCCACGCGGAGCGCGTCGGATGCTCCCACAGCGGGCGGATCAGTTCGAAGGACACACCGCCGTCCCGGGAGCGGAAGAGCGCGGCCGGCTCCGTCCCCGCGTACACGACGTCCGGCGCCTCGGCCCCCGCCGGCTGCAGCTGCCAGACCCGCTCCAGCGAGGTGCCGGTGAACTGCGGGAATTTCACGGCCGGTTGCTCGGGTTGGATCCAGCTGCGGCCCAGGTCGTCGGAGTGGAAGACGGACGGACCCCAGTGCGCGCTGTCCCCGCCGACCAGCAGCCGGGGCACCCGGCCGCGCGTGTCGATCGCGATCGAGGAGATCGCCTGGGCGTTGAAATGCGGACCGTCGAACTCCCACTCGCCACCGCGTCGGCGGCCGATGAAGAGTCCCTTGCGGGTGCCCACGGTGAGCAGTACGTCGGCCATGGCCGAACCTCCCGAAACGCCGTTCTGCCGGATACGCGCAAGTCTGCACCCCTACGTCGGCGCAACCCCGCAGGGTGATTCCCGGCGATCCGCCCCTGCCGCTTCCCGGCCGGTGCGGGACATGCGGAAAGCGCTTTCCCGGCGCCGTGACCGACACACCGAAAAGGAGTACGCGTGTCGACTTCCCGCCGAAGGGTCCGATGCGGAGCGGGGGCGGGCCGCGTTCGCCCGCCGGGCCGTCGAGGCCGGTGACCCCGGTCCCCTCGCCGCCTTCCACCGGGCCGCCGCCGCACTCGTGCGGCCGATGGCCGGGGAGTGGCGGCGGCGACCGGGGACCGGCTCGACGCCCTGGCGCCCGGCGACGGCGGATATCTCGCCGCCACCGGCGCGCACGCCGAACGGCCTCTTGCCCGCGGCAGGTTCGGTATGTGCGGCCGACTGGACGTCTACAGCGGCTGACCGGCCGCCGCTTCCGGCGCCTCGCCGGCGGCGGACCGGGTCAGTACCCGGGTCGTGCCGCCGTCGTCCTCCGTGATGTCCCGGACGTACCGGAACCCGAGCCGGTCCAGCAGCACCAGGGACGCGGTGTTCTCGGCGGCCACCGTGGCATGCACCTCGGTGAGGCCGAGGACGTCGTGCCCGTACGCGATCAGTGCCCGTGCGATCTCGGTGCCGAAACCGCGCCCCCACGCGTCCGGCACCAGCGCGTACACGAGCTCGTGACCGGACACCTCCTCGGTGGGCTTGATCTCCGCGTGTCCTATCAGGCGGCCGTCGTGCCGCACCGCCCATACGTCGAACAGTTCCTGCGCGTACACCTTGCTGAAGACGCGCTGGAACATGGCGCGGTCCTCGGCCTCGGATTTCGTCCCGTCGCCCATCCACCGGGAGACCCGGGTGTCCTGGAAGAGCTCGACGAAGGCCTCTTCGTCGGCGGGGGAGTACGGCTCCAGAATCAGCCGTTCGGTGTTCAGGGTGGGTGTCGCCATGTGTGGGACGGTATGCGAGCCCGGACCGGTCGGCAACGCAATTGATCTACGGGCGGACCGGCGGGAAGGTTCGCCCGGCACGGGACGGGCGAGCAGGTCGTACAGGAGGAGTGCGGAGCGATGACGACTGGTGTCGAGGACCGTGACGGGCGCGTCGCGACCCTGGAGGTGGCCCCGGCCGGGACGAGGGTCGGTATCAGGGCCGCGGCGCCGTCGGGGGAGCTGTCCCTGGTCTGCACCCCCGCCCGCGCCCGGGAGCTGGCGGCGGCCCTCGCCCTCGCGGCGGACCGGGCCGAGGCCGCGGCAGTGTCGGAGCCCGTCGCCGTCCGCGCGCGGGAGCTGCGCCGGGGGGACGTGAGGGACGGCGACCGGGTCATGACGGTGGAGGCCGTCAGGGTCGTCGGGGAGACCGTCCATGTCACCTGGACGTCGGATGCCGGGCGCAGCTGGACCCAGGGGTACGACGCGGACGCCGCCATCGTGCTCCGGCGGCGCGACTGACCGTCGCGTCGACCGGGACGGGCGGTGCGGCAGCCCCGCTCCGCCGACGGACGGTGGGGGCGGTGCGGTCGGGGCGGAGCGCACGGCGGCGTCACGCGGCGGGCCTGGAACTCCCGCCCGTCACCGCCGCCCACTCCACCAGCAGCCGCTGGTACTGCTCCTCGTCCTCCGGGGACAGGCGGCCGCCCGAACGCTGCCACAGGTCACGAATGTCTTTGTTCACCACGGCGGCGGTGCGCGTGGAATCGGAGGGGCACGGAGAGCGGGACATGCATACAGGCTAAAGCCCTGATGTGAAAATCCGACCCATTGTGCGTCAGGGACATCCCTCACATGTTCTTCAGCCGGCGCCCGGCACCAGTCCGAGTTCCCGCAGCCCGTCCGGCCGCTCCTCCACCGGCAGATGGCGCACGAACCGCACGTCACAGCCCAGCGCCGCCGCCCCGCCGTCCGCGCGGCGGTCGTCACCGACCATCACCACATCCGCCGGATCCAGCTCCAGAAGTGTGCATGCCGTGTGGAAGAGACGTGCGTCCGGCTTCTGGACGCCGTGCTCGTACGACAGCACGTAGGCGTCGATCAGGGGGGCCAGGCCGTGCGCCCTGAAGACCGGTCGCAGGTCCCAGCCGATGTTGCTGACCACACCGACGCGGGTGCCGCCCTCGCGCAGCGCGCCGAGCACCTCCGCCGCGTCCGGGTACGGCCGCCAGGCGGCGGGCGTTCTCTGCCGTTCGTACAGCCCGTCGTACAGCCCGGGGTCGGGCAGCTCCACCTGCCGGGCCAGGGCGGTGTACGCCCGCCGGTGGAGCTCCGCACTCTCGTCACGGGCGGCCCACAGCCCGGCCAGCTCGTCGGGCACCCGCAGGGGAGGCGGACCGCCCGGCAGCGCCCCGGCCGCCTCCAGTTCCCGTGCGCACCGCTCGAACTCGTCCTCGCCCATCGGCACCGCGCGCTCGGCGAGGGCGGCGCGCAGCCAGGACCGGACCGGTTCGATACGGAAGAGGGTCCCGGAGAAGTCGAAGAGCACACCCTTGATTCGCATGAGGGCGATCCTTTCCGGTTCAGGAACGCCGGGGCAAGGCCGCCCTTCCGCGCCGCTAGGGCGTGTTTCGAAAGTCCCGTCCGGCCCGCGGCGTCTGGCACGGCGCCTCGCCACGTCGTCGGGATCGTCCACGTACGCCCCGTACGAGGACGCCCCTCCGCCTTGCGATGCACCGCACCAGACGCCGCGGGCCCCGCCCTTCGGGCGGACGACGCCACTTTCGAAACACGCCCTCGTACCGGCCCCGCCGCTCGTACCTGTCGAACTCGGCGACGCAGAACCCGGCCAGGGCCGCCCCCAGCAGCCAGCCGCCCAGCACATCGCTCATCCAGTGCACCCCCAGGTAGAGCCGGGTGACGCCGACCCCGACAACCGAGACCACCGCCACGGCCAGTGCCGCCCGCCACACCGGCCGGCCGGGACCGCTTCGGCGCAGCAGCCACAGCAGCAGGGCGCAGCTCACCATCGCGGTCATCGCATGACCGGACGGGAACGCCGCGTAGTGGGCAGAATCCACCGGATCCGGCCACCGGGGGCGCTGACGTCCGACCGCGGACTTCAGCCCCTGCTGCAGGACGGCGCACAGCACGCTCGTCACGGCGACCCACCCCGCGAGCACGCGCTCCCCGCGCCACCACAGCGCCACCACGGCCACCGCGATCAGCGCGCGCATGGTCCACGGATCCCACACCCAGTCGGTCAGGATCCGGTTCACATGCACGAGACCGGGTTCCGTCACCGCCCTGCGGTGCAGGGCCCGCGCGACCGAGAGGTCCGCCGCCATCAGCGGCGACCAGCGCACGGCGACCAGGACCAGCAGGACCACGGCGGCAGCGGCGCAGGCTACGGCCGCGCCGAACGGTGTGACGAAGCAACGCGCACGGGGCGGCGGAGCAGGAGACCGGGAGGGCATGAGGCGATCTTCGCGGAAAGCCCCTGTCCCGGCTATCGCAGCGCGCTGAGCCCCGGGACGAAAGCCACCAGGAGCGGAATCACCGGCACCAGGGCGGCCGCCGCGGTCAGTCGCAGCCGACGGCCCGCGGTGAGCCGTTCCACCGGAGTCAGCAACCGGTTCACCCGCAGCGGCAGTTGGGCGTCGGCGGCGGGGGACGGGCCGAACACCCCCCGGTCCTCGTTGAGTTCCACCAGCGCCAGGGCGATCGTCAGCCGCCCGAACCGCTTCGACGCCACGTCGTCCGCGGCCAGTTCGATTAGCCGGTGCATCTCGTCGCGGAAGGCGGCGAACACCGGGACCTGCGGGAAACCGGTGGCCAGCGCGTCGGAACAATGCAGCAGCCAGTCGTGCCGGGCCTTCGCGTGTCCCTGCTCATGGGCCAGCACCGCATCGAGCTGACGCCCCTTCAGGCGGCCGAGCGCCCCGGTGGTGATGACCAGCTGCGGCGCCGCGCCCGGAAGCCACCAGGCACCGGGACGCTCGCCCTCCAGCACGACGAGCCGCCCGCTGCCGGGCTCCTCCCCGGGCAACAGCGGGGAACGCACCAGCAGTTCGGCCCTGCGCCGACGTCGGCGCACCCGGGCCCGGCCCACCTCGCGGGCCAGCATCGCCGCCGTCCACACCCCGCCCAGCGCCAGCAGCACGGCCATGGCCGCGGACCACCGGCCGTGGTCTCCCAGCGCGTACGCCTCCACCACGGCCCGCGGCGCCGGAGCGAACACGTGCCCGCGCACCGCCTGCCAGGCCGCGGCCGCGCTGAACGTCATGGACAGTGCGAAGGACAACAGCACCCCGGCCACCACGCACTGCCACACCCACAGCGCGACCACCGGCTCCCGCTCCCGCCACCGGGCCCGCGCCATCAGGCGCGGGGTCACGACAGCGGCCAGTGCACCGAGCGACAGCAGTGCGAGGGAGACCAACATGGCGTCAGCCTATGGGCGTCGAGGTGCCCGCGATATGCCCACGCACGGCAAGTGACGCACGCCACGGTTTGTCCCACGCGCCCCTCATACGGTGAGCAGCATCGCGAACATGGCGATCCCCATCGTCATCCGGCAGGCGAGAGCGAGCTCCGGCCGTGCCGCCCGGCCGGACCCGTCCCCGGCCGGTCCGCCGACTCCGTTCCCGGCCGGTCCGCCGCCCGCGGCCACCGGTATCAGCCGGGTCCCCGCCCGCAGTACATAGGCCGCGAAGTAGGCCAGCAGCAGCCCGGTCAGCAGGGGTATGCCCCCGGCCGCGGCGGCCATGGCGTGATCCGCGTGCCCGCCGTGACCGGCCGCGCCCCCGCCGCCCGGTGCCATCGTCAACGCCATGTAGACCATCGCCGACGACCCGACCAGATGGTGCAGATGGTGCCCGCCGCGCCGGGAGAACCACAACGCGCGCACCGAGGCCGCGCCGAACAGCACGGCGTACACCGCCCACCCCCACGCGGGCGGTGTCATCACGGCCGTCGGCACCGCCATGGCGGCCATGCCGAATCCCATCAGCGCCTCCGCGCGCGCCGCCCTGCGCCTCTCACCGGTCTCGCCGCGCGCACGCAGCAGGCAGTACGCGCCCGTCAGCGCGCACAACGCCATCAGCAGCCAGCCGGACATCGCCGGTCCGTGCACAGCGCACCCCCTGGACGCACGAGTCGGTCCCTTGGGTCGATGCCCGGGCACGGAACGTCGTACGCGGCGCACGGGAGTACACGGGGAGCGCGCGGCGGAGCGTTCCCCGCCGCGCGCCCTGCCGCCCCGGTCCGGGCCCACCCCTTCCTTGCCCGTTCGATCAGCCGATCGTGAGCGACTTGAAGGCGCGGGCCTGTTCCGTGATGGCGCGTTCGGTGGGGAGCCGTTCCATGGAGGAGGCGCCGAAGAACCCGGCGATGCCCTTGGTGTGCTCCAGGACGTAGCGCGCGTCCTCGGGCTCGGCGATGGGCCCGCCGTGGCAGAGCACGATGATGTCGGGGTTGACGCGCTTGGCGGCGTCGTGCATCTCCTGCACGGCCGTCGCGGCCTGATCGAGCGTGAGGGCGGTGGCGGCGCCGATGGACCCCTTGGTGGTGAGTCCGACGTGGGGGACCAGGACGTCCGCGCCGGCCCGCGCCATGTCGGCGGCCTGCTCGGGATCGAAGACGTAGGGCGCGGTGAGCAGATCGCGCTCGTGGGCCTGGCGGATCATGTCGACCTCCAGGCCGAAGCCCATGCCGGTCTCCTCCAGGTTCTCGCGGAACTTCCCGTCGTACAGGCCGACCGTGGGGAAGTTCTGCACGCCGGTGAAACCGACGGCCTTCAGCTGGTCGAGGAAGTTGCCCATGATCCGGAACGGGTCGGTGCCGCACACTCCGGCGAGCACGGGCACGTCTCGCACCACGGGGAGGACCTCGCCCGCCATGTCCAGGACGATGGCGTTGGCGTCGCCGTAGGGCAGCAGGCCCGCCAGCGAGCCGCGGCCGGCCATCCGGTAGCGACCGGAGTTGTAGATGATCAGCAGGTCGACGCCGCCGGACTCCGCGCACTTGGCGGACAGGCCGGTGCCCGCGCCTGCGCCGATGACGGGCTTGCCGGCGCCGACCTGTGCGGTCAGGCGGGCCAGGGCTTGGTCGCGGTTCACGGAAGGACTCCTGTTCGGGTGAGATCGTTCGGGATCGGTCGGATGCGGTCGGATTCTGTCGGGCGCGCGTGACATAGGGGACGCGCGTGACATAGGTGGTCACATGGCGCGGGCACGTCGTGCGGGCTCGGACGTCGAATCGGACGTCGGTCCGGAGCGGACGCCCGTGTCCCGGTCCGCGGGGGCACAGATCAGCTGGTGGAGACGGTCGGCGGCGGCCACGGCGAAGGCCTGGTCGTTCAGATGCGCGTCCACCTCGCGCAGCTCGACGGCACTGCCCTCCAGCGCCGTGCGCAGGGCCGAGAGCCCGGCCGCATCGGCCTCCGGATCCCGGAACGGTCCGCCGGGAGCGTCCACCGCGGAGACCCCTCCCAGAGGCCACAGGACCGCCGCCGGGCCCTGAGCCGCGGCCAGCTTCCGCCCCATGTGGGTGCCGAGTTCCGTCATCTCGCCGGCGGTGGTGCGCATCAGGGTCACGGTGGGGTTGTGGACGAGGAGACGGCGCTCGGCGAAGCGTTCCGGAACCGTCTCGCGGGCGCCGAAGTTGACCATGTCCAGGGCGCCGGGGGCCACGACCTGGGGCAGCCCCGCCCGGCCCGCCGCCGTCAGCCGGTCCGGCCCGGCGCTGAGCACGCCGCCGACCAGTTCGTCCGCGAGCTCGGTGGTCGTCAGGTCCAGGACGCCCGCGAGGAACCCCCCGGCGGCGAGTTTCTCCAGGGCCCGTCCCCCCGCGCCCGTGGCGTGGAAGACCAGCACCTCGTAACCCAGCTCGTCCAGATGCCGCCGGGCGGCGTCGACCGCGGGCGTGGTCACGCCGAACATGCTGGCACCGATCAGCGGCCGTCCCTGCGGATGCGACCGGTTCACGCTCCGCTCGTGGTGGGCGGCCATCCCGGCGGCCGCCGCCACCGCGTTCCCCAGGGTCAGGGACGACACCGAGTTGATGCCCGCGACGTCGACCACGCTGTACATCATGGTGACGTCGCTGCTGCCCACGTACGGCGACACGTCCCCGCTCGCCATGGTGGAGACCAGCAGTTTCGGCACGCCGACGGGCAGTGCCTGCATGGCGCGGGCGGCGATGAACGATCCGCCGCTGCCGGCGACCGCCAGGACCGCGTGCAGCCGCCCCTCCCGGTGAAGGTCGCCGACGACCAGTTCGACGCCTTCGGCCATGGCGGTCACGGCCGCCCCACGGTCCCCGGCGGCGCGCAGCGCGTCCAGATCGTGCCCGGCGCGCCGCGCCACGGCGGCGGCGTCGACGTCACTCGCGGGGCCGTCCTGCGGCGGCGGCAGCACGCCCGCGTCGACGAGCACGACATCGCATCCCGACTCGCGCAGCCGCTCCGACAGCCACGCGTACTCCGCTCCCTTGGTGTCCAGTGTTCCGACGAGCACGACGGTCGCCATGTTCTGCTCCTTCGCAACGGCGTTCTCCCGATCATGTGCCCGCGGCCGGAGGGCGACCAAGACCACTTGAGGGCAATTGGCCTGCGCCGGGTGATGATGAACGCATGGACCGCATTCCTCCCACCCGCCTGTCGCGTTTGCTGACCGGGTGGTCCAAGGGCGGCGCGGGCGCGTTGCCGCAGCTGCTCGCCGAGGCGCTGCGGGAGCTGGCGGAGCGCGGGGACATCGCTCCCGGCACCGTGCTGCCCTCGCAACGGGCTCTCGCGACCGCGCTCGGGGTCGGCCGCTCCACGGTGACGGCCGCGTACGGGCTGCTGGAGGCCGGCGGCTGGCTGGAGAGCCGGCAGGGCAGCGGCTCCCGGCTGCGGGGATCGGGAGGCGTGGGCGAACCGGCGACCGAGGGACGGCTGGCCAGTTTCGGTACGAGGGACGACGGCATCGACCTCTCCAGCGGCGCGTTGGACGGCCTGCCGATGGTGGCGTCGGCGGCCGGATCCCTGACCGCCCGCGACCTCACCGCCGCGCTGGCCGACGACGGGTACCTGCCGTACGGGCTGCCCGAGCTGCGCGAGGCGATCGCCGGCTACCACCGTGCGGCCGGCCTGCCCACCACGCCGGAGCAGATCCTCGTCACCGCCGGGTCCCAGCAGGCCGTCTGGCTGATCACCCAGGGACTCGTCGAGCCGGGGGACACCGTGATCGTCGAGGACCCGACCTACCGCGGCGCCCTCGAAGCCCTGCGCGCCCGCGGCGCCCGGCTGGTCCCGCTGGCGGCCGACGCCTCCCACCGCGACGCCGCCGCCCTGGCCCGGCTGGCCGGGCACGTGCGCCCACGCCTCGTCTATCTGCAGCCGTCCGTCCACAACCCCACCGGGCGCAGCATGGACGAGCACACGCGCCGGGCCTGGGCGGCCGTGCTCACCGAGCAGGGCCTGTACGCCGTGGAGGACAACGCGTACGCGGAACTGGCCCTGGACCACGACAAGGCGCCCGTCTCGCTGGCCTCCCGGCTGCCGCCCGCCGGGTCCGCCACCATCGGCACCCTGTCCAAGCTGTTCTGGGGCGGTCTGCGGCTGGGCTGGATCCGCGCCTCCACGACCGTCGTCCGCCGACTGGCCGACATCAAGAGGTCCGTCGACCTGTCCTGCCCGGTGGTCGAGCAGATGCTGGCCGTGCGTCTGCTCCAGCAGCTGCCCGAGGCCCGCTCCCGGCGCCGCTCCCGGCTGCGCGAACGCCTGACGGAGACCGAACGCCTCCTGCGTGCGCAGGGGACCGGATGGCGGTGGGAACGGCCCGCCGGGGGCTCGGCCCTCTGGGTGGAGATGCCCGGCGCCGACGCCGAGGCCACGGCACAACTGGCCCGCCGTGCGGGCGTCCTGATCGTGCCGGGCCCCGCCTTCTCCGCCGTGGACGGTTTCCGGCACCACCTGCGCCTCCCGTTCGCGGACGACGACGGCGCCCTGGAGCGGGCCCTGCCCGTGCTGGTCGACTGCGCCGGACGGAGCCGCGCCCCGCGCTGAGGCCGTCCCCGTGGTCCGCGCCGCGGGAGCCGGCCGCCATGCGGCACTAGTGCTGTGACCGGGAGGGTTCACCGGCTCGCGACGCCCGGCACGGCACCTCGCGGCGTTGTCGCATCACCCGCGTACGTCCAGTACGCGGACGATGCTCCGCCTTGCGACGCACCGCACCGGACGCCGCGAGCCGGTGAACCTTCCCGGTCACAGCACTGGATGCCGACCCGGTCCCTCAGGGACGGTGGCGCAGCGGATGGTCCGCCGGGACCTCCACCACGACGATCCGGTGCCCGTCCGGGGCGCGGATCCACATCTCGACGAGCCCCCACGGTTCGCGCAGCGGCGGTCCGAGCACCTCGACCCCGCGGCCCGACAGCTCGTCGTGCGCCGCGTGCACGTCCGCGACCTGCAACCACAGCGCGAGACTCGGCACCGGCGGGCTGTCCGCGCGTCCGGACACCTCCAGGAAGCCGCCGCCGAGGAAGTAGACCGTTCCCCGCTCGGGCCCGGTCCCGAACTCCCGGTAGACGGGCAGTCCGAGCGACTCCCCGTAGAAGGCGCGGGACCGTTCGGGATCGGTGGGACGCAGCAGGATGCGGCTGCTCAGCACATGAACCATGCGGCGGACTCTATGTCTGCCCCCGCACCGCCGCCCGCCGTGCGACACCGGGTTACGCTGCTGCGGCACGTCCGCAGCAGAGGAACGGAGAATCGCCGTCATGGACATGGCCCCCACCCAGGATTCGGGACGGCTGACGTTCCGCGACGCGGCCGACGCCGATGTTCCCGTCCTCGTGGCGCTGGTCGAATCGGCGTACCGGGGCGACTCCAGCCGGGTCGGGTGGACCACCGAGGCGGACATCCTCGACGGGCGGCGGACCGACCCGGACGGCGTCCGCGAGGTCGTCGAGGCCCCCGGCAGCCGATTGCTCGTGGTGGAGCGCGACGGCACGGTCGTCGCCTGCTGCCAGCTCGAACGCCGGGGCGACGCGGCCTACTTCGGGATGTTCGCGGTCCGCCCCGACCTTCAGGGCGCCGGGCTCGGCAAGGTGGTCATCGCCGAGGCCGAACGCGCCGTCCGGGAGGACTGGGGGGCGACCGAGATGCACATGACCGTGATCTCGGTGCGGGAGGAGCTGATCGCCTGGTACGAGCGCCGCGGCTACCGCCGTACGGGAAGGACGAGCCCGTTCCCGTACGGCGACGAGCGCTTCGGCATCCCGCAGCGCGACGACCTCGTGTTCGAACTCCTGATCAAGGAACTGGTCCGGCCGGAGTGTTGATCAGGCGGTGAAGCGGACGGCGCGCCGGATCTCCGGATGGTCCGTGGTGGCGCCGTCCAGTCGCAGGGCGCGTACCAGCCGCAGATGGTCCTGGGTGTTCACCACCCAGCCGATCACCTTCAGCCCCTCGGCGTGCGCCCGCTCGACCATCTCCAGGGTGAGGCGGCGGATGTTCAGCGCCAGCGTCGCCGCACCCACCGCCTTCGCCCGCTCCACCGCATCGTCCTGCCGGCGGCTCGCGATGAGCACGGTCCTCACCCCCGGCACCAGCCGGGCGATCTCGGCGACCGCCCCGTCGTGGAACGACGAGACCTCGACCCGCTCGACGAGGCCGCGCCGCAGCATCACCTCCGCCAGCGCGCGGGCCGCCGCCGCGTCCTTGATCTCCGCCTGGAGCGGGGACCTCACGGCGTCGAGGACCTCCTCGAAGACCGGCACCCGCTCGCCCTGTCCGGCGTCGAGTTCGCGCAGTTCGGCGAGGGTCTTCTCGGCGATCGGGCCGCGGCCGTCCGTCGTGCGGTCCACGTCGGCGTCGTGCATGACAGCCAGCGCGCCGTCCTTGCTCAGGTGCAGGTCCAGTTCGATCGCGTCCATCCCGGCCCGTTCCGCGTGGACGAACGACCGCAGGGTGTTCTCCGGCTCGACACCCATCACTCCGCGATGACCGATGGTGAGAAAAGACAAGGCGACTCGCTTCCGTAGACAGTGTTCCTCCGCATGCGGCTCCTACCCGCCAGGTGCGGGGCCATCACGGCCGTCCGGCGTCCGGACGAACCGGCCGAGGCCGTACGCCGGCAGGGGAGGCGAACCGTGCCACCCGTGCGCGGGCACGCGCCGGGCGCGTGCGGGACCGCTCGGGCTTACGCGTACGAGACGAAGTGAGGCTGCGGCCGCCGGAGCCTCCGCTTCCGACGGAAGTGCTCCTTCCACGGTTTCGTGCAGGAAGAATCACGGTGACGTTGCGGGCGCGCAGGATAATTTACTGAGATCCACTTGTCTGGAGTAAGCATGCATGGATACGGTGATTTGACGCGAGGTTCTCCTGTGGAGGAAGTGTTATGACGGAAATTCTTGTGCACGACGTCGCCGCAGGAGGTATCGCTGCGGAGCAACCGGTGGTCGACCACCCCGCCTGGCCCCTCCTCAAAGACGCCGTGGAGGAGATCCGTCCCTGGCAGTCGAAGGACGGTTCCATCGACTTCGACGCGGAGGGCGCACCGTCCCGTGCGACCGCCGAGGCGACGCTGGACCGCGTGATCTCCGCGGTCGAGGAGCTCTCCCCGCTGCTCCCGCACGACGCCGCCTACCACCGCGCCCTCGTCGCCGACCTGCGCCGCTGGGCCGTGGACGGCTTCGGCGTGCCGGACTTCCTCGACTCGCTGCTCGCCTTCCAGCCCGCCGAGGGGCGTGCCGACGGGGTGCAGCACCTGGTCGTCTTCGCGATGTACACCCAGAACGGCAACCCGGACCGCAACGTCGAGGCCGTCGTGCTGCGGATGGTCTGGCCCGAGTGGCTCGCCGAGCTGGAGGCCACCCGTTACGACAACCCGCTCTTCTGCGGCATCACGTTCGAGGACTTCACCTCGGGCTACGACACCAACTCCGCGGTGCTCTTCCCGGAGACCGTCGCCGTGCGCGAGGCCCCCGAACGCTTCAGCTGGGGCGGGATCTTCTGCGACCGCGAGGCCGCCCGGTTCCGCCGGGTCACCGAGGCCGCCGTCGGCATCCTCGGCGTCGATCTGCCCGGCGACATCAGCGAGATGGTCGCGGACCAGCAGCGCTGCGAGCAGGCGTTCGTGCTCTGGGACATGATCCACGACCGCACGCACAGCCACGGCGACCTGCCCTTCGACCCCTTCATGATCAAGCAGCGGCAGCCGTTCTGGATGTACGGGCTGGAGGAGCTGCGCTGCGACCTCACCGCCTTCAAGGAGGCGGTGCAGCTGGAGGCCGACGGCTTCCCGCAGGGCCGCGACGTCCAGTACGCCGTGCTGTTCGACCGGATGTTCCGCTTCCCCGTCACCGGCGAGCGCGTACGCAACTACGACGGCCTGGGCGGACAGCTGCTCTTCGCCTACCTCCACAAGCACGACGTGATCCGCTGGACCGACAACACGCTGCGGATCGACTGGGAACGCGCCCCGCGGATCACCAACCAGCTGTGCGCCGAGATCGAGAAGCTGTACCGCGACGGCATCGACCGCCCCAAGCTCGTGCACTGGTTCGCCGCGTACGAACTCGTCTCCGCCTACCTCGCCCCGCACCCGGGCTCCCGTTGGGCGAAGGGCCCCGAGGCACTGGACCTGTCGCTGCCGCCGCGTAAGCTCGTCGACGAGGTGCTTCCGGACGAGTTTCCCCTGAGCATGTTCTATGAGGCGCTCTCCAAGAAGCTGAAGAACGTGATCGCCTCGACCAAGGGGATCACCGCCGCGGGTGCCGAGCGGGCAGCCGCGTGAGCGCCGGGGCAGAGGAGGCGGTGGCCATGAACGGGAACGGTACGGGCAACGGGAGCGGTGCCCTCGAAGGTGCCGTGGTCGCGGTCGCCGGGGCCGCCGGCCCGGCCGGCCGGGCCGCGCTGCTGAGGCTCGCGGAGGCCGGCGCGACCGTCGTGGCCTCCGACGCCGACGCGGCACGCCTGGCCGAAGCGGTCGACGCCGCGCGCTACGCCCACGGCGGAGCCACCGTCACCGGTGACACGGTCGATCTGCTGGACCTCGCCGCCACCCGCGACTGGGCGGACAAGACGGAGAAGGAGTTCGGCAGGATCGACGGTCTGGTCCACCTCGTCGGCGGCTGGCGCGGCAGCGCCGGCTTCGCCGAGACCGACCTCGCCGACTGGAACCTGCTGGAGAAGCTGCTGATCCGCACCGTCCAGCACACCTCGCTGGCCTTCCAGGCGGGACTGCAGCGCAGCGACCGCGGGCGCTACGTGCTGATCAGCGCGGCCGGGGCGAGCAAGCCCACCGCGGGAAACGCGGCCTATTCCGCGTCGAAGGCGGCCGCCGAGGCGTGGACGCTCGCCCTCGCGGACGCGTTCCGCAAGGCGGGGGGCGAGGAGGGGCCCAGGTCCGCGGCTGCGATCCTGGTGGTCAAGGCACTGGTGCACGACGCGATGCGCGCCGAGCGCCCGAATGCGAAATTCGCGGGCTTCACGGACGTCAAGGATCTGGCCGATGCCATCGTCGGCGTCTGGGACCGGCCCGCCCCGGAAGTGAACGGAAAGCGCCTGTGGCTGACCCCGCAACCGTAAGGACCGACGCGCGACGCCACCACGACCCGCGGGTACGCGGCTTCGCCAGTGACAACTACGCGGGCACGCATCCGGAGATCCTCGCGGCCATCGCCCTCGCCAACGGCGGTCACCAGATCGCCTACGGCGAGGACGAGTACACCGGGCATCTCCAGCGCGTCATGCACAGTCACTTCGGCCCCACCGCCGAAGCCTTCCCGGTCTTCAACGGAACCGGCGCCAACGTCGTCTCCCTCCAGGCGATGACCGACCGCTGGGGCGCCGTCATCTGCGCCGAGTCCGCCCACATCAACGTCGACGAGGGCGGCGCCCCGGAGCGCGTGGGCGGCCTCAAGCTGCTCACCGTCCCCACGCCGGACGGCAAGCTCACCCCCGAGCTCATCGACCGGCAGGCGTACGGCTGGGACGACGAGCACCGCGCCATGCCGCAGGTCGTGTCGATCACCCAGAACACCGAACTCGGCACGGTCTACACGCCCGACGAGATCCGCGCCATCTGCGACCACGCCCACGGCCACGGCATGAAGGTCCACCTGGACGGGGCCCGGATAGCCAATGCCGCGGCGTCGCTGGACGTGCCGATGCGCACGTTCACCAACACCGTCGGCGTCGACGTCCTGTCGTTCGGCGGCACCAAGAACGGGGCGATCTTCGGCGAGGCCGTGGTCGTGCTCGACCCGGACGCCGTGCGCGCCATGAAGCATCTGCGCAAGCTGTCGATGCAGCTCGCCTCCAAGATGCGTTTCGTCTCCGTGCAGTTGGAGGCGCTGCTCGCCGGGGACCTCTGGCTGCGCAACGCGCGGCACGCCAACGCCATGGCCCAGCGCCTGGCGGAGGGCGTGCGCGGGGTGGACGGCGTGGAGATCCTCCATCCCGTCCAGGCCAACGCCGTCTTCGCCCGACTGCCGCACGAGGTGAGCGAACGGCTCCAGCAGCGCTTCCGCTTCTACTTCTGGGACGAGGCCGCCGGGGACGTGCGCTGGATGTGCGCCTTCGACACGACCGAGGAGGACGTGGACGCGTTCGTCCTCGCGCTGAAGGAAGAGATGGCCAGGTGACGCCGTCCGAGGACACGTCACCGTCCGCAGCGGCATAGATCTGAATAGGTATGCGGTCGGCAGGAAAGCCATTGGCTCCCGGTCGACCGCGTACCTACGCTCGGCGGTCATGCAGCTGACGGATCCCCCGGCCCCGTGCACGGCCTCGTCGCGGTCCGGCTGCCCGGCCGCGACCGCTGGGACCGCCAGGACGCCCGGGGCGACAAACCCGGGGTCGACGCCCGATTCTCGCTCGACGGCGAGCGGCTGGCTGGGCCCGTCCGGCCCGAGTTCCACGAGACGGACTACCCGACGCTCCACGCGGCACCGCACCCGGCGGTGCCGAGTGCCCTGAGGTCCGCCGGGGACCGCGCCCGGCTCTGGCACGCGCTCCCCATGGAACTCCGAGCTCCCTCGCGGAACTCCGGGCCCCGACCGTCGCCGACGCCCCGGAGTGACGTTTCAGCCGGGAGCGGAGGCGACGCGTTTCAGCCCCGGGCGCGCACCTCGGCGGGGGTCGGCGCGGTGCCCCCGAGGTGAGCGGGGACCCACCAGGTGTCGCTCGCGTCCCTCGGGCGCACGGGGTAGGCGCGCTGGGCCGCTTCGAGAAGCTCCTGCACCCGCTCCCGCAGCCGCCGGGTGATGGCCCCCGCGTACTGGTCGGCGGGTGCCTCCACCGCCTCGCCCACCCGGATCGTCACGGGCAGGTGGTCGCGCTTGAAGTTGCGCGGCCGCCCCTTGGTCCACAGCCGCTGCGTGCCCCACACCGCCGTCGGGATCAGGGGCACACCGGCCTCCTGGGCCAGCCGGGCGGCCCCCGACTTGAAGCTCTTCAGCGTGAACGACTCCGAGATGGTGGCCTCGGGGAAGACACCGACGATCTCGCCGGAGCGCAGCGACGCGAGCGCGTGGGCATAGGCTTCCTCGCCCTGCTTGCGGTCCACGGGAATGTGCTTCATCCCGCGCATCAGCGGTCCGGAGATGCGGTGCCGGAAGACCGACTCCTTCGCCATGAAGCGGACGAGACGCTTCTGCGGCAGCGCGGCGAGACCGGTGAAGATGAAGTCCAGGTAGCTGATGTGATTGCTGACCAGCACAGCGCCACCGGTCTTCGGGATGTGCTCCGAACCCCGAGCGTCGATCTTCAGGTCCAGCGCCTTGAACAAGGTGCGAGCGGCGCCGATGACCGGTCGATAGACGAGTTCTGCCATCTCTGGGGAGACCCTTCTTCAGCGCCTGGGGAGGGTTCTCCCGGCGGAAGTTACGCAGCCGTAGGTTTTCGGCATCGGGCCGATCGTGCCCCATGTGCGACGCGGTGGCCAGTCCTCGCGGGCGCGGGAGGCGAGATTCTCGTCACGTGCGGCCGGCCGGGAATGTTCCGGTACCACGCGGCGCTGCCCTCTTGGGAGGCGCGACGACGGGAGGGCGAGGGTGGACGGGTGGACGCACGGGAGCGCGCTGGACGCGGCCCGACTCGGCGCGGAACTGGGTGGGAGGGCGACCTTGGTGCAGTTCTCCACCGCGTTCTGTCAGCCCTGCCGGGCCACGCGCCGAGTCCTTGCCGAGGTCACGCGCATGGTCGATGGTGTCGCCCATGTCGAGGTCGACGCGGAGGCGCGTCTCGCTCTCGTTCGTGAGCTGGGGATCACCAGGACACCGACCGTGCTGGTGCTCGACGCGGGCGGGCGGGTCGTCCGCAGGGCCGTCGGGCAGCCGCGCACCGTCGATGTCCTCGCGGCACTGGGCGAGGCGATGTGACGGACCGTGACGCATCTCCCACCTCGCGGAACGCACTTGACCAGGCCCGTCACGTATCGTCAGTCTGACGCCATGCCTCCGGAACTCCTTCTCGATGGCCCGGTCCAGGTGGACCTCGCCCGCAATGCGAGTACGCGCTGTCCAGGTGCCTGAGCACCCACGGCCCTGTACGCCTCTTCGCAGAAGGACTTCTCCATGACGGCTTCGCCCGAGCTCGGCACCGCCCGTCCGGCCTCTCCCGATCTTCTCCGCTCGGTCTTCCGGCGACACGCCGCGGGGGTTGCGGTGATCACGGCCGCGGCCGGCCGGCCCGTCGGCTTCACCGCCACCTCCCTCAATTCCGTCGCCGCCGAACCTCCGCTGGTCTCCTTCGGCGTGGGGACCTCGTCGTCCAGTTGGCCGGTCGTCTCCGAGGCGGAGCACATCGGCGTCCACATACTCGGGGAGCATCAGGAGGAGCTGGCCGCCACGTTCGCCCGCAGCGGCGCCGACCGGTTCGGCCCGTCCACCGGCTGGCGCAGCGGGCCGGAGGGGGTGCCGGTCCTCGACGGCGTGCTGGCGTGGCTGGTGTGCCGCGTGGTGGCCCGGATCCCGGCGGGTGACCACCGGATCGTGATCGCCGAGGCCGTGGTGGGGGACCCGGCCGGCGGCGGGCGCCCGCTCCTCTACCACCAGGGACGGTTCAACGCGCTGCGGGACTGAGGCGTCCGCGCGGCACACGGACGCGAACCCCGGCGGCGCAGGTGCGGCGACCCCGGCGCCGTCCCGGACGGGTTCCGGTACGGCGCCGGGGAGGGGGCCGGGCGGCGCCCCGTCGCCCCTGCCGACCCGTCGTACGTCGGCCAGATCACATTCCAAGCGCTTGCTCATACGCCACCCACTGGCTGTACTGGCTAGTAATATTACCTTCGGAGCGCGGGGCGCCCCGACCGGAAACCGCACCATCAGGCGCCTATGCTGCGTGCAACAGGGCAGCCCGGAAAAGACGATGCAGTAGGAGAGCCGGCGTGAGCTTGAGGATCGTTGTCTGTGTGAAGTATGTGCCGGATGCGACGGGTGACCGGCGTTTCTCGGATGATCTGACGGTGGACCGTGAGGATGTGGATGGTCTGTTGTCGGAGCTGGACGAGTACGCGGTGGAGCAGGCGTTGCGGATCGCGGAGGGTGCCGGTGA
>NZ_JBIARH010000016.1:0-176157 GCF_042889785.1 Streptomyces sp. NPDC002476
GAGCTCGGGGAAGGGGCGTCGGTGACCGACGACGACGCGGGAGGCGGAGTCGCAGGGCGTCGGGAGCCCGCTCCCTATTGCTCCCCAGGTCGTAATAGGGCTTGCAGGGAAGCAACACCGTTGATTCCCTGCAAGCCCTCAGGACGTGCGCGGGCCCCGTACGAGAAACGTACGGGGCCCGCGTCGTGTCACTGTCCGGGGAGGTGCCGTGCCGGATCACATTCCCGCGATCAGCTTCTCCACCCGGTCGTCCACCGAGCGGAACGGGTCCTTGCACAACACGGTGCGCTGCGCCTGGTCGTTGAGCTTGAGGTGGACCCAGTCGACGGTGAAGTCCCGCCGCTGTTCCTGGGCCCTGCGGATGAAGTCGCCGCGCAGCCGCGCCCTGGTCGTCTGCGGGGGCACGGACTTGCCCTCGAAGATCTTCAGGTCGTTGCAGACCCGGTCGGCCTGCCCCTTGCGCTCCAGCAGGTAGTACAGGCCGCGACGGCGGTGGATGTCGTGGTACGCGAGGTCTATCTGAGCGACCCGCGGGTGCGACATCGTCATGTTGTGCTTGGCCCGGTACCGGTCGATGAGCTTGTACTTCATCACCCAGTCGATCTCGGTGTCGATCCGGTCCAGGTCCTGGGTCTCGATCGCGTCGAGCGCGCGCCCCCACAGGTCCAGGACCCGGGCGACCGTCCCGGTGCGGATGCCGCGGCGGTCGACGAAGTCGACGGCCTTCTCGTAGTACTCGCGCTGCACCTCGATGGCGGACGCCTCACGCCCGCTGGCCAGCCGCACCTTGCGCTGCCCGGTGGTGTCGTGGCTGACCTCGCGGATGGCCCGGATCGGGTTCTCCAGCGTCAGGTCCCGCATCACCGTGCCCGCCTCGATCATGCGGAGCACCAGGTCGGTCGCGCCGACCTTGAGCAGCATCGTCGTCTCGGACATGTTGGAGTCGCCGACGATGACGTGGAGGCGGCGGTACCGCTCCGCGTCCGCGTGCGGTTCGTCCCGCGTGTTGATGATCGGGCGGGACCGGGTCGTGGCGGAACTGACGCCCTCCCAGATGTGCTCGGCACGCTGGCTGACGCAGTAGACCGCGCCGCGCGGCGTCTGGAGCACCTTGCCCGCGCCGCAGATCAGTTGCCTCGTGACGAGGAACGGAATCAGGATGTCCGCGAGCCGGGAGAATTCTCCGTGCCGGGCCACGAGATAGTTCTCGTGACATCCGTAGGAGTTTCCCGCCGAGTCGGTGTTGTTCTTGAAGAGGTAGACGTCGCCCGCGATTCCCTCCTCGTGCAGGCGGCGTTCGGCATCGACGAGCAGACCTTCGAGAATACGCTCACCGGCCTTGTCGTGGGTGACCAGTTCGGTCAGGCTGTCGCATTCGGGGGTTGCATATTCCGGATGCGATCCCACGTCGAGGTAGAGGCGGGCGCCGTTCCGCAGGAAGACATTGCTGCTGCGGCCCCATGACACGACACGGCGGAAGAGGTAGCGCGCCACTTCGTCAGGGGACAGTCGGCGCTGTCCCCTGAACGTGCACGTGACGCCGTACTCGTTCTCCAGCCCGAAAATGCGGCGGTCCATGACTGAACATTACGCCTTATGGCCTGAGCTGAAACCGGGTTCGACAGCACCGTTTCGATCATTTTCCGATCTGCGCACCGCTACGCCCGTGCTCGCGGGAACTGCGAGGGCCTTTTTCGTGGCCAGGAGAACGAGCAGGGCCGCCACCCCACTGGCCCCGGTCACGACGAAGCCCCATGTCGTCCCGCCCCCCTCGACGGCCGGGCCCGCCACCGCCGTGCCCACCGCCGCGCCCACCCCGAACGTCGTCACCAGCCAGGAGAACGCCTCGGTCACCGTGCCGCGTGGCGCGTGCCGGTCGACAACGATGAACGAGCAGGCGATCGAGGGCGCGAGGAAGACGCCCGCGAGGGCCGCCAGGGCGGTCATGGCGACCACCCCCGGAGTCAGCATCAGCGGCAGGTAGCCCAGCGCCAGCAGCGCCACGAGGTACCGCAGCCGGCGCTCCGGGGTCCCGGCCCACTGCCGCGCCCCGTACACCGCGCCGCCGGTCAGCGCGCCCAGGCCGAGCGCGGCCATCAGCCAGCCGTACACCGACTCCCGGCCGTGGTCGTCGGCGTACGCCACCGCGGCGACGGTGATCGACCCCAGGGCGAGCCCGACGAAGAAGAACGCACCGAGCAGCACCAGCAGCCCCGGTGAGCGCAGCGCGCCCAGCCAGTGCGCCTCGCGGGGCGCCGAGCGCCAGGCCCGGGAGGGTTCGGAGACGACGACGGAGAGCGCCCCCAGGACCCCCAGGCCGTTGATGACGAGCAGGGCCGCGGCGGGCGACCAGAGGGACACCAGCAGCGTCACCAGCAGCGGCCCCAGGGTGAACATGACCTCCTGGGCGACGGCGTCCATGGCGTACGCCCGGTGCACCCGCTCCTCACCGCCCAGCACCGACGGCCACAGTGCCCGCAGGCCGCCCTCCAGCGGCGGAGTGAACACCCCCGCCACGACCACGGCCGCGAAGGCCGGCGCCGGCGATCCGGGGCCCGTCAGCGCCAGCATCACCATGCCGAGCGCCGACACCACGGCGGCGGGCAGCTGGACGCGCGGCTGGCCGTACAGGTCCACTGCCCGGCCCAGCAGCGGCTGCCCGACCGCGGTGGACAGTCCGTACACGGCCGCGAGCGCCCCGGCGAGGGTGTAGCTCCCGCCCTCGGCCCGGGTGAACAGCACGATCGCGATGTGGGCGGTGCCGCTGGGCAGCCGGCCCACCAGGGTTCCCACCAGCAGCCTGGCGGCATGCCGTGTCCGGAGGATGTCCAGATATCCGGCGGCCATGTCCCGCCCCTCTCCTCGGGCGCCTTCCGGCACCATGGGGTTTTACGTATAACGACGAGGGTCATACGTACCATGTGCCCAGTCCGCAGGTCCACCGCACGGCGCCTGCCCCGACCGGCCCGGAGGCCCGAGTGACCAGCGCACCACCGCCCGCATCCGCCCGGCCCACCAGCCGGGACGTCGCACGGGCCGCGGGCGTCTCGCAGGCCACCGTCTCCCTCGTGCTCGGGGACAAGTGGCGCGGCCGGGTCTCCGAGGCGACCGCCGCCCGGGTGCGGCACGCCGCCGACGGCCTCGGCTACCAGCCCAACCTGGCTGCCCGCCAGCTGCGCCTCGGCCGCACCAGGACGGCGCTGCTGGTCGTGCCGGCGCTCACCAACGAGTTCTTCGCCCGTGTCCACACCGGTGCCGCCGCCGTCGCCGCGGAACACGGCTTCGGGGTCGTCCTCTACCCGTCCCCGGAGGGCGTCGGGCCGGCCAGGGACCCCTTCGCCTCGGCGCGCGCCTCCCTGGACGGGGTGATCGCCTCGTCGATGGCCGCGGGCGCGCTCGACGCGCTGCGCGGCGCGGACCTGCCGCTGGTCATGCTCGACAGCGACCCGGCGGACACCGGTGTCGCGGCCCGGGTCAACCTGGACATCGCCGACGGCATGCGGCAGGTCGCGGAGCATCTGCTCGCGCTCGGTCACCGCCGCTTCGTCCATCTGGCGTCGGCGGTCGACTCCTGGACGTTCGGCGTCCGCGCCCGTGCGCTGCACGACACCGTGGGGGCGGTGCCCGGCACCTGCGTACGGACCGTCGAGGCGGCGCTCGACGTCCATTCCGGGCGCGAGGCCGCGCAGCGGGCGCTGGCCGCCCCGGGGCCGCGTCCCACGGCGATCGTGTGCGACGACGACGTCCTCGCCGCGGGCGCCTGCAAGACCGTCCGCAGGCTCGGCCTCCGCGTCCCCGACGACCTGTCGGTCACCGGCTTCAGCGATCTGGCCCTCTCCGTGGCCGTCGAGCCGGAGCTCACCACCGTGCGGCTGCCCGCCGAGCGGGTGGGCGAGCGCGGCATGGCCGCCCTGCTCGCGGTCCTGGACGGCCGCCCCGCCGAACCGGGGAGCCTGCCCGTGCACCTGGTGGCACGCGGCTCCTCGGCGGCGGCGCCGCAGGACGCCGGGCACGCGTGACGGTGCCCCGGCCCGCCGGAAGGGCGGACCGGGGCACCGGAGGGCTGCTTACGACCTGGGGAGCAACAGGGAGCGGGCTCCCGACGCCCTGCGACTCCGCCTCCCGCGTCGTCGTCGGTCACCGACGCCCCGCGTCGGTGACCTCCTCCGCCTCGGATCCGAAGCCGCACGACGCCGCTCGCCGATCCACTCCCCATTGCTCCCCATCAGGTCGTTACTCCACGTCCGCGCCGGAGTCGCCGGAGCCGTCGGCGGGCCTGACGGTGTCCGTCGTGCTCGCGGGCGGTTCGGCCGCCTCGCCGGACTCGTCGTCGGAGGGGGCGTCGGTCGGCGCGGCTCCGCCGTCCGCCTCCAGCAGGCGGGCCAGTTGCCGGCCCACGATCCGCTTGAACTTCCGCTGCTGCGGCCGTGTACGGTCCAGGACCGCGACCTCCAGCCGCTCGGCGGGGATCTCCCGCTCGCTGCCGTTGGGGTCCCGGGACAACGCCTGCACGGCCAGCTTGAGCGCCTCGGCGAGCGTCATGCCGTCGCGGTGGCGCTGGTCGAGGAAACCGCTGATCTGCTCGGCGTTGCCGCCGACCGCGACCGAGCCGTGCTCGTCGACGATCGAGCCGTCGTGCGGCAACCGGTAGATCTGGTCGCCCTCGGGCTCGGTGCCGACCTCGGCCACCACCAGCTCCACCTCGTACGGCTTCTCGGCCGCGCTGGAGAAGATGGTGCCCAGCGTCTGGGCGTAGACGTTGGCCAGACCGCGGGCGGTCACGTCGTCGCGATCGTAGGTGTATCCGCGCAGGTCGGCGTAGCGGACCCCGCCGATGCGGAGATTCTCGTACTCGTTGTACTTGCCGGCGGCGGCGAAACCGATCCGGTCGTAGATCTCGCTGAACTTGTGCAGCGCGCGGGACGGGTTCTCGCCGACGAACACAATGCCGTCGGCATACTGCAGCACTACGAGGCTGCGTCCACGGGCGATGCCCTTGCGGGCGTATTCCGCCCGGTCGGCCATGGCCTGCTGGGGTGAGACATAGAACGGCGTCGACACCGGTTGTCCGTCCCTTTCTGTCAGTGACGAGAGTGTCGGGGAAGCATCGGACCGGCGGTCAGAGCAGCGCGGCGCGCGGGCCGTCGGGCTGTTCCATTCGGTGCTCCACGATCGAGCGGGCGATATCGGAGGATTCCGCGTCGGACAGCTTCCGGAAGCCCTCGTCGGTGATGACGGTGACGATCGGGTAGATCCGCCGGGCCATGTCGGGGCCGCCGGTCGCCGAGTCGTCGTCCGCGGCGTCGTACAGCGCCTGGACGACCAGGGTGAGGGCCTGCTGCTCCGTCAGGTCCTCGCGGTAGAGCTTCTTCATCGAGCCGCGGGCGAAGATGGATCCGGAGCCGGTGGCCGCGTACCCGGTCTCCTCGGACCGGCCGCCGGTCACGTCGTACGAGAAGATCCGGCCCTTCTCGCGGTCGACGTCGTAGCCGGCGAAGAGCGGCACGACGGCCAGGCCCTGCATGGCCATCGCCAGGTTGCCGCGGATCATCGTGGAGAGCCGGTTGGCCTTGCCCTCCAGGGACAGCTGGGCGCCCTCGACCTTCTCGAAGTGCTCCAGCTCCAGCTGGAAGAGCTTGACCATCTCGACGGCCAGACCGGCCGTGCCGGCGATGCCCACCGCCGAGTACTCGTCGGCCGGGAAGACCTTCTCGATGTCGCGCTGCGCGATCATGTTGCCCATGGTCGCCCGCCGGTCACCGGCCAGGACCACGCCTCCGGGGAAGGTCGCCGCGACGATGGTCGTGCCGTGCGGCGCCTCGACGGCCCCGTGCACGGGCGGCAGACTCCGGCTGCCCGGAAGCATCCCGGGCGCGTGGGCGGACAGGAACTCCATGAACGAAGAGGACCCCGGCGTCAGGAAGGCAGCCGGTAGCCGCCCGGTGCTACGAGTGTTGGCTTCCACGCGTTTCCCTCCAGGTGTGCGACGGCCCGCGCGGGGCGTCAGGAGTCCCTCCCGACGTGACGGTGGCCGAGTTGCAGTCGATGCGGTGTGTGCCACGGACCCTACCCGGCCCGCGGCGCTGATCCACAAGAAGCGGGAGGGGCGGCCCGCACGACTCGCGGCGCCGTTTGCGACCGCGCGGTACGGGCCGACTCGGCCCGTACCGCGCGCGTCCTGCATCCACTCCCCCGAGTTCACGGTCGTGAACTACTGTCCGCCCTTTTGCACGAAGGAGCGCACGAAGTCCTCCGCGTTCTCCTCCAGCACGTCGTCGATCTCGTCCAGAACCGAGTCGACGTCGTCGCTCAGCTTCTCCTGGCGCTCCTTGAGGTCGTCGGACGCCTGTGCGTCCTGCGCCTGCTCCTCGACCTCCTCGGTGGAACGCGTCGCCCTCTGCTGTCCGCCGCCGGTGTCCTTGGTCGCCATCTCGCTCACCCCGCTCGGTTCGAAGCACTTGATTCAGACCCTACCCACGGGGTCCGACATCGGCCCGGTACTTGCCGGGACGCCCGGGGTCATCTCCATGATTCCCCGGTCGCGGCCCTTTCAGCCGCCCGACAGCACCTGGACCAGCTCCTCGGCGGTGCGGCACCGGTCCAGGAGTTCCTTGACGTGGTCACGGGTGCCGCGCAGCGGCTCCAGGGTGGGCACCCGCTGCAACGAGTCGTGACCCGGCAGGTCGAAGATGACCGAGTCCCAGGACGCCGCAGCCACGTCGTCGGCGAACTGCTCCAGGCAGCGGCCCCGGAAATAGGCCCTGGTGTCCTCCGGAGGCGCCGTGCGCGCCTTCTCGACCGCGTCCTCGTCCAGCAGCCTCTTCATCTTGCCGCGGGCCGCCAGACGGTTGTACAGGCCCTTCTCGGCCCGCACGTCGGCGTACTGGAGGTCCACCAGATGCAGCCGTGCGGCGTCCCAGTCCAGGCTGTCGCGGCGGCGGTAGCCCTCCATCAGCTCCCGCTTGGCCACCCAGTCCAGCTCTCCGGACAGACTCATCGGGTCGCTCTCCAGCCGGCCCAGGACGTCCTCCCAGCGGCCCAGGACGTCCTTGGTCTGCGCGTCGGCATCCGCCCCGTAGCGGTCCTCGACGTACTTGCGGCCCAGCTCGAAGTACTCCATCTGGAGCTGCACCGCCGTGAGGGTCCGGCCGTTGCGCAGCGTGACCAGCTGCTTCAGCGTCGGGTCGTGGGAGACGTGGTGCAGGGTGCGCACCGGCTGGTCGACCGCGAGATCGACGTTGATGAAGCCGTCCTCGATCATGGACAGGACCAGCGCGGTGGTGCCGAGCTTGAGGTAGGTGGAGATCTCCGACAGGTTCGCGTCGCCGATGATCACATGGAGCCGGCGGTACTTCTCCGCGTCGGAGTGCGGTTCGTCGCGGGTGTTGATGATGGGGCGCTTGAGCGTGGTCTCCAGCCCGACCTCAACCTCGAAGTAGTCCGAGCGCTGGCTGATCTGGAAGCCGTGCTCGTGGCCGTCCTGGCCGATGCCCACGCGGCCCGCTCCCGTGACCACCTGGCGGGAGACGAAGAACGGGGTCAGGTGGCGCACGATGTCCGAGAAGGGGGTCTCCCGCTTCATCAGGTAGTTCTCGTGCGTGCCGTACGAGGCGCCCTTGTTGTCGGTGTTGTTCTTGTAGAGGTGGATCGGCTGGGCGCCCGGGAGCTGCGCCGCGCGCTCGGCCGCTTCGGCCATGATGCGCTCGCCGGCCTTGTCCCAGAGGACCGCGTCCCGCGGGTTGGTGACCTCCGGGGAGCTGTACTCGGGGTGCGCGTGGTCGACGTAGAGGCGGGCACCGTTGGTGAGGATGACGTTGGCCAGGCCGATGTCCTCGTCGGTGAGCTGGCTGGAGTCCGCGGCCTCGCGGGCGAGGTCGAAACCCCGGGCGTCCCGGAGCGGGTTCTCCTCCTCGAAGTCCCATCGGGCGCGGCGCGCCCGGTGCATCGCCGCCGCGTAGGCGTTGACGATCTGGGACGAGGTGAGCATGGCATTGGCGTTGGGGTGGCCGGGGACGGAGATCCCGTACTCCGTCTCGATGCCCATTACTCGCCGTACGGTCATGCGGCCCTCCTTGCCCGGCGGGCGCTCCCCCTCGGGGGGCGGCGCTCGCATACCGCTGCTGGTCCGGTGCCTTTGTGCGGTGCCCGTTCCCGCACTGCGCGACCGGGCGGTACGCAAGAGCCTAGAGCGACTCCGCACCGGTGGGGCGCCCTCGGGCGAGCTGTCCGGAAAGCGACCGGCTGCGGATGCCCGGCCGGGCATCCGCAGCCGGTCCGTGTTCTAAAGGTACTGTCCGGTATTCGCCACCGTGTCGATCGAGCGACCGGTGTCCGCGCCCTGCTTTCCGGTGACAAGGGTACGGATGAATACGATCCGCTCGCCCTTCTTGCCGGAGATACGGGCCCAGTCGTCCGGGTTGGTGGTGTTCGGCAGGTCCTCGTTCTCCTTGAACTCGTCCACGCACGCCTGGAGGAGATGGGAGACCCGCAGGCCCTTCTGGCCCTGTTCGAGGAATGCCTTGATGGCCATTTTCTTCGCCCGGTCGACGATGTTCTGGATCATCGCGCCGGAATTGAAGTCCTTGAAATAGAGGACTTCCTTGTCGCCGTTGGCGTACGTGACTTCGAGGAAGCGGTTCTCCTCGGACTCCATGTACATGCGCTCGACGACGGACTGGATCATGGCGTGCGCCGCGGCTTCCTTGGAGCCCGAGTGCTCCGTGATGTCGTCCGCGTGCAGCGGCAGCGAGGGGGTGAGGTACTTGGCGAAGATGTCCTTCGCCGCCTCCGCGTCGGGGCGCTCGATCTTGATCTTCACGTCGAGGCGTCCGGGCCGCAGGATCGCGGGGTCGATCATGTCCTCGCGGTTGGAGGCCCCGATGACGATCACGTTCTCCAGGCCCTCGACACCGTCGATCTCGGCGAGCAGCTGGGGGACGATGGTGTTCTCCACGTCCGAGCTGACACCGGAGCCGCGGGTACGGAAGAGGGACTCCATCTCGTCGAAGAAGACGATGACGGGGGTGCCCTCGCCCGCCTTCTCGCGGGCGCGTTGGAAGACCAGGCGGATGTGGCGCTCGGTCTCGCCGACGTACTTGTTGAGGAGTTCCGGGCCCTTGATGTTGAGGAAGTAGCTCTTCCCCGCGGGCTGGCCGGTGACCTCGGCGACCTTCTTGGCAAGGGAGTTGGCCACGGCCTTCGCGATGAGCGTCTTGCCGCAGCCGGGCGGGCCGTAGAGCAGGATGCCCTTCGGCGGGCGCAGTTCGTGCTCCTTGAAGAGGTCGGGATGCAGGTAGGGCAGTTCGACCGCGTCCCGGATCAGCTCGATCTGGTCGCCCAGGCCGCCGATCCGGTCGTAGTCGATGTCCGGCACCTCTTCGAGGACGAGCTCCTCGACCTCGCTCTTGGGGACCACTTCGTAGACGTAGCCGGACCTGGGTTCGAGCAGCAGGGCGTCACCGGGGCGGATGGTGGTGTCCAGCAGGGGCTCGGCGAGCCGTACCACCCGCTCCTCGTCGGTGTGCCCGATGACCAGGGCCCGCTCACCGTCCTCGAGGATCTCCTTGAGGGTGACGATGTCCCCGGCACGCTCGAATTCCATGGCGTCGACCACGTTGAGCGCTTCGTTGAGCATGACTTCCTGGCCGCGCCGGAGTTCGTCGAGCTCGATACTGGGGCTGACGTTCACCCGGAGCTTGCGGCCCCCGGTGAAGATGTCGCAGGTACCGTCCTCGTTTCCCTGGAGAAACACACCGAACCCGGCCGGCGGCTGCGCGAGCCGGTCGACTTCTTCCTTCAGGGCCACGATCTGGTCGCGGGCCTCGCGGAGCGTGTTGGCGAGCCGCTCGTTCTGTGCGGTCACGCCCGCCAGGTTGGTCTGCAACTCGACGATCCGCTCTTCGAGAATCCTCGTATGGCGCGGAGAGTCGGCGAGCTTACGTCGCAGGACGGCGATTTCCTGCTCGAGATAGGCGACCTCGCCGGCTGGGTCTTCGGACCCCCGCCCGGGCCGGATGCCGCGGTTGATGTCGTCGTCGTGGGCTGCCACGGTCCTCACCTCCTCCAAGGGGAGCTGGACGCTTCCTGACCCTACCTGGGTGGGTGATGATTGAAACCCCTAGATCACAAAGACTGCGGGGCGTGTCCGATCTTCACCCTTGCGTTCCCCCTCGTCCCTGGGGAATACCCACCCTTCAACATCGGAAAGCGGCCGGTTGTATCGTCGAACCGATCAACACACGTCAGGGCCGGCCACTTCTGGTTCGGAAAAGCAGGGAATGACAGGAGAGACGACCGTGCAGCAGGACGCTCCGACCGGCGGCGACGCGCAGGACCTGGAGGTCTGGATCGACCAGGACCTCTGCACGGGGGACGGCATCTGCGTGCAGTACGCGCCCGAGGTGTTCGAGCTGGACATCGACGGTCTGGCGTATGTGAAGAGCGCCGACGACGAGTTGCTCCAGGACAGCGGAGCGACGACGCCCGTGCCGCTGCCGCTGCTCCAGGACGTCGTCGATTCGGCCAAGGAATGCCCCGGCGACTGCATTCACGTGCGTCGCGTCTCGGACAAGGTCGAGGTGTTCGGCCCCGAGGCCGCCTGATCCACCGGACCCCGGCGGCCGGTCAGGCGCCGGCCGGGGCGGTGCCGGCGGTGCGGACGAAGGCGCCGCCCTCCCAGCGCCAGGTGACCGCTTCGCGCTGGTCGGGGCAGCAGCGGGGCACGTCCTCGGAGGAGTAGCCGAGCAGGGTGGCGGAGACGACTCCGTCACGCACCGCGAGAGCGCCGACGCTCATCCGCTGAGCGGGGTCCACCAGGGTCGCCACGGTCCTGGGCGCGGCCCCGCTCGCCTGCGTGAGGACGTAGACGCCGCTGGGCGGGGTGCCGGAACCGGCGGCGCAGTGGACCACGGCGACGGTCTCGGGGCGGCCGTCCCCGTCCAGGTCGCCCGCGGCCTGCCGGGCGACGGTGTGCTCCAGGCCGCCGCAGTCCAGGGGGTAGGTCGCCCGCAGCGGATCGGGCGCGGCCGCGGGAGCCGGTCCCTCCCCCGCGGTGGTCCGATGGGTCGACGCGGATGCCGCGGGCTCCGGCTGGAGCATGCCCGCGGCGGCGACGACGGCCGCCATGGCCGCCGCGGTGGCGAGCCAGTGCAGCGGCCTGCTGTCGGTGTGCGCGAGGTCCGGGAGCTCGGAGGTCTGCACGCGGGATGTCTCCTGTGGTTCCTGTGGACGAGGATGCCCCGGGCCGGGCCGCGACCTCCGGGAGGCGTCCGCGACGGCGTGGGAGCGGCCAGCATCGTGCCACACCGGGCGGAGCGGAGGAAACGGTGGGGTCGGCACGGATGACTGTCCGTAGGGACAACGAAGGGGCGCCGCCGCCGAGTTCCCGGGTCGGTCCGGGAACTCGGCGGCGGCGCCGGTACGTTGCGCGACCCGTCCGCACTCGGATGCGCGAAGGGCTCAGCCGCGCGAGGAGCCGCTCTGGCTGCCGGGACCGTCGTAGTCCTCGCCGTAGGCGCCCTTGGCGGGGCGGCGGCGGCGCAGCGGGGGCTCCACGCCGTCGGCCAGACGGCGGGCGGTGACGAGGAAGCCGGTGTGGCCGATCATGCGGTGGTCCGGGCGGACGGCCAGGCCCTCGACGTGCCAGTTGCGGATCATCGACTCCCAGGGCTGCGGTTCGGCGAAGCAGCCGGTCTCACGGATGGACTCGACGGTCCGCGCGAGCTGGGTGGTGGTCGCGACGTACGCGCAGACGATGCCGCCGGGCACCAGCGCCTTGGAGACGGCCTCCAGGCACTCCCAGGGAGCGAGCATGTCGAGGACGACCCGGTCGACGTCGGTGTCCGAGAGGTTGTCCTGGAGGTCGCCGACGGTCAGCTGCCAGGCGGGGTGGGGTTCGCCGAAGTAGCGCTCCACGTTCTGCCGGGCGATCTCGGCGAAGTCCTCGCGGCGCTCGTAGGAGTGCAGCATGCCCTGCTCACCGATGGCGCGGAGCAGGAAGGTGGACAGCGATCCGGAACCGACGCCGGCCTCCACGACGCGGGCGCCGGGGAAGATGTCGGCGAAGGCCAGGATCTGCCCCGCGTCCTTGGGGTAGACCACGGCGGCGCCGCGGGGCATGGACAGGACGTAGTCGGGGAGCAGGGGGCGCAGCGCGAGGTAGGCGACGTTTCCCGTGGTTCGGACAACACTGCCCTCGGGGGCACCGATCAGCTCGTCGTGCGGGAAGGAACCCTTGTGGGTGTGGAAGTTCTTTCCGGCTTCGAGCGTGAAGGTGTAGTGGCGTCCCTTGGGATCGGTGAGCTGGACCTGGTCCCCGACCTTGAAGGGCCCGCGTCGGCGGGCGGCACCGGTCGGTTCAGACATGTGACCAGCGTACCGGTGATTCGCGGCGCTCCGGCCGCGAGCCCGGGCGGCTGCGGGGCCCCGGCCGGGCCCGTGGTCAGGCGGCGGGCCTGGCCAGGGCGGCGACGAACGCCCGCTCGACGTCGGCGGTGGAGAGCACCCCGTAGATCTCGCCGGTCTCCTCGACCACGAGGTATTCGGTGGCGGGGGTGGCCCTGAGCCGGTCCAGGAGCGCCTCGCCGGCCAGTTCGGCCGGGACCTTCATGCCCTCGGTGAGGTCCTGGGAGAGTCCGCTCACGGCGACCCAGGGGCGGCGGTGCTGGGGCACGGAGACGATGGCCGTCTCCCGGACGACGCCCATGGGTTCGCCGTGCCCGTCGACGACGACGAGGGCGCGGGCGCCCGCCTCGTTGGCCCGGCGCAGGGCCTCGGACAGCGGAGTGTCCGCCTCCACGGGGACGGCACGCCGGGTGAGGGTGCGGGCGCGCAGTTCGGGGAGGTGTTCGCGCAGCCTTGCCATGCGCAGGCTGTTGCCGGCGCCGGTCCAGATGATGGCGGCGAGGATGGCGGCGAGCAGCGCGTCGGTGACGGTGTCCGTGCCGCTGAGGTCGCGGGGGTCGTTCCCGAAGAAGCCGGTGTGGGTGAGCATCGGGAGGCCGATGAGGGTGACGACGGCGAGGGCGCGGCCGACCCAGGCGGCGGCGACGGTGCCGCTCATCGGGCGGCCGGTGATCTTCCAGACGACGGCGCGGAGCATGCGTCCGCCGTCGAGGGGCAGGCCGGGGAGCAGGTTGAACGCGGCCACCAGGAGGTTGGAGATCATCAGGCCGGCGAGGACGACGCCGGGGACGGTGCCGGGTTCGACCAGGCCCATCCCGGCGTAGAAGAGACCGGCGAGCACCAGGGAGAGCAGCGGGCCGACGAAGGCGAGCACGAACTCGCGGCCCGGCGTCTCGGTCTCCTTCTCGATCTCGGAGACGCCGCCGAAGAACTGGAGCTGGATGCGGCGGACCGGCAGCCCGTAGCGCAGCGCCACGACCGTGTGGGCGAGCTCGTGGACGAGCACGGAGGCGTAGAAGGCGATCGCGAAGAAGAGGGAGACCAGGTAGCGGGCCGCGCCGAGTTCGGGCAGCACCCGTTCGAGCTGGCCGCCGAAGACCCAGGTGATCAGCGCGGCCACGACGAACCAGCTGGGCGCGACGTACACGGGCACGCCGAAGAGACGGCCCATGAGGAGGCCGCCTCCGGGCTCTTCGGGGCGGCGCGGTCCGCCCTTGTCCGGGCCGGTCCCGGGGGCCTGTCCCCCCGCGCCGGGGTGCGGGCGCCCGCTGTCGCCGCTCTCGTCCACGAGGTCCCTTCGGTCGGTGCCCTGTTTCACGATCATGCCGTGTCCGGGGGTGTGTGGTCGATGGTATGCCGACGGATGTCCGTGGCGGGCCGTAGGGTCTTCGCATGACCTCCCTGCCGCGGCCGGCCCAGCCGCCTTCGTCCCTCTCGCCGTCACGGGCCGGCGATTTCATGCAGTGTCCTCTGCTGTATCGCTTCCGGGTCATCGACAGGCTGCCGGAGAAGCCGAGCAAGGCGGCCACTCGGGGGACGCTGGTGCACGCGGTCCTGGAGCGCCTCTTCGACGCCCCGGCGGCGGAGCGCACGGCCCGCAGGGCGACGGCGCTGATCCCCGCGCAGTGGGACCGGCTGCTGGAGTCGAGGCCGGAGCTGTCGGAGCTGTTCACGGAGGACGCCGGGGGCGAGCGCCTGGCGCGCTGGCTCTCGGAGGCGGAGCGCCTGGTGGAGCGGTGGTTCTCGCTGGAGGACCCGACGCGCCTGGAGCCCGCGGAGCGGGAACTGTTCGTCGAGACGGAGCTGGAGTCGGGGCTGCGGCTGCGCGGGGTGATCGACCGGATCGACGTGGCGCCGACGGGCGAGGTCCGGATCGTGGACTACAAGACGGGCAGGGCGCCGCGTCCGGAGTACGCGGAGGGCGCGCTCTTCCAGATGAAGTTCTATGCCCTGGTGGTCTGGCGGTTGAAGGGCGTGGTGCCGCGCCGGCTCCAGCTGGTCTATCTCGGCAGCGGGGACGTCGTGACGTACGACCCGGTGGTGGGCGATCTGGAGCGGGTCGAGCGCAAGCTGCTGGCGCTGTGGGAGGCGATCCGGGTCGCGACGGAGACGGGCGAGTGGCGGCCGCGGCCGACGAAGCTGTGCGGCTGGTGCGACCACCAGGCGGTCTGCCCCGAATTCGGCGGGACTCCCCCGGTGTATCCGCTGTCGGTACGCCCGGCTGAGTCCGGTCAGGATGTCCAGGGCAGAATGGACCCGCCCCGCGCCGAGGCCGCCGGGCCCGTGACCGTCGAGGGACCCTGAGGAGACCTTGTGGCAATCCGCGTCCTGCTGGTCGACGACCAGCCGCTGCTGCGCACCGGATTCCGGATGATCCTGGAGGCGGAGAGCGATATCGCGGTGGTGGGTGAGGCCGGGGACGGCCTCCAGGCTCTCGACCAGGTGCGGGCGCTCCAGCCCGATGTGGTGCTGATGGACATCCGCATGCCGCGGATGGACGGCGTGGAGGCGACGCGGCAGATCACCGGTCCGGACCGGGACGGTCCGGCGAAGGTGCTGGTGCTGACCACGTTCGATCTCGACGAGTACGTGGTGGAGGCGCTGCGCGCCGGTGCCAGCGGCTTCCTGCTGAAGGACGCCCCGGCCAACGAGCTGGTGCAGGCGATCCGTGTGGTCGCGGCGGGCGAGGCGATGCTGGCCCCGAGCGTCACCCGCAGGCTGCTCGACAAGTACGCGGACCACCTGCCCTCGGGCGAGGAGCCGCTGCCGGACACACTGCACACACTGACGGACCGCGAGGTCGAGGTGCTGAAGCTGGTGGCGCGCGGGCTGTCGAACGCGGAGATCGCCGCGGACCTGTTCGTCAGCGAGACGACGGTCAAGACGCATGTCGGCCATGTGCTGACCAAGCTCGGTCTGCGCGACCGGGTGCAGGCGGCCGTGTACGCCTACGAGAGCGGTCTGGTGCGGCCCGGCGCCCAGTGACCGGCGTGCGCCTCGACGCCTGGTGAATGGCCCCCGCCCCGACGCCCGGGGCGCGTTCGTCGGGCCGGGGGCGAAACCGCGTGCCGGCGTGTCTCAGACGGCGTCGCGGCTCAGCTCCCACAGCCGGATCTCTGCAGCGGAGTTGACCGCCCGTTCGACGCCATGGAGCCCGGTCCGGGAGGCGGCGTACTGCTTGCCCTGCCAGATGGGCAGGACGGGGACGTCGTCGGCGACGAGGTCCTGGATCCGGTGGAAGGTCTTCGTCGCGGCGCTGCGGTCGGTCTCGCGGCGGGTCTGCGGGATGAGCGTGTTCTGCGCCAGTGCCGACGTGTAGGGCGAGTTCAGGAAGTTGTTCCGGTCGAGGAACGGTGCGGTGTAGTTGTCCGGGTCGGGGAAGTCGGGGAACCAGCCGAATCCGTAGACGGCGTGGTCTCCGCGCACCTGCGCGGGCCGGAACTCGGACCAGGCCGTGCCCTTGGTGTCGACGTCGAACAGGCCGGTGTCGTTGAACTGCTTCTGCAGGGCCTTGAACTCGGCGGCGGTGGTGGCGCCGAAGTGGTCGGTCGTGTAGTGGAGCGTGAGCTTCACCGGGGTGGGTACACCCGCCGCCCGCAGGATCGCCGCGGCCTTCGCGGTGCTGGGTTCGCCGTACTTGTCGTAGAACGAGTTGGTGTGCGCGGTGATGCCCGAGGGGATCAGCGAGTACAGCGGTTCGGCGGTGGTGCCGTACACCTTGTCCGCGATCTCCGCCCGGTCGACGACCTGGGCCATGGCCTGGCGGACCGCCTTGTTCCGCACAGCCGGGTCGTCGGTGTCGAAGCCGAGGCAGCGGATGGCGAGGCCGGGCATCTCGGTGACCCTGACGTCGTCGCCGGGATCGTCGAGCAGTCGCCGGGACTGTTCGGGCGACATGGTGCGGGTCATCATGTCGATCCTCTTGTCGTCGAACGCCTTCCCCATCGCGTCCGCACCGGGGAAGAGGTCCAGTTCGACCCGGTCGTTGCGCACGTGCAGGTCGCCCTTGTAGCGGGGGTTCCTGGTGAAGACGACCTTGACCACCCGGTCGTGCTCGACCTGCGGCTTCATGGTGTACGGGCCGGAGCCGTCGACCTGGAAGCCGGTGCGCGGAGACTTCGCCGCGTACTTGGCCCTCGGCACGATCCCGGCGACCGGGGTGGCGAGCTTGTACGGGAACGTGGCGTCTGGCGCGCGGAGATGGAAGACGATCTCTCGCTCACCCTGCGTCTCGACGGTGTCGATGCCGGACAGCAGGGCCACCGGCCCGTTGGGGGCATCGATGCCGACGACCCGGTCGATCGAGTACTTCACGTCGTCGGGGGTGACGGGGGTGCCGTCGGCGAAGGTGAGGCCGGGGCGCAGCTTGCAGCGGTAGCTCTCGTTCTGGGTGTCCGTGAAGCCGCAGCTCTCCGCGGCCTCGGGCACCGGCCGACCGCCGCCGCGCGGTATGTGCAGGAGGGACTGGACGGTCTGGCGGAGCACGTTCCACACGCCCGCGTCGTACCCGACCGCGGGGTCGAAGGGCGCGGGGTCGTCCTCGGTCGCGACGAACCGGTCGGTGGTGCCGACGACGATCGCGGCCCGGCCGCCGTCGCCCTCGGACGCGCCGCACCCGGCGAGCACGGGCGCGAGCACGCACGCGACGGTCGGCAGCACCAGGGTCTTGCGGTTCATCTCGGTCGCTCTCCCTCGTCCGGGCATTGAGAGAGCGACCTTAGCGGGCCGGGTCGTCCACGCCCGATCGCCGCCGCACGGCGCGTAACCGGACGGTTATGGAGAATGACGGAGAGTCGACTTCCCTGCCCCGAAATGCATCCCCCAGACAGGGATCAAACGGGACAATTCAAAGCGACAAAAGGGGCACCTGGGAAGATTTCGGAAGTCTTCCGTGAGAAATTCGGTGACCAACCTCACGTCCGCTTCATTTCCTCCCCCGTTCGTCCGTCCGGGATTTTCCCGCGGGGGCGCGACGGAAAAAGCACGGACCCCCGCCGAATTCCTTCGATTCGTTCACAGGAAATCCCCGGGAATTGATCACGGCGCTCATCTGATCAGGCCCCGGAGGAAGGCGAGGTCGACCTCCTCCAGTGAACGCACGACCACCCGGCCGTTCGCCGGGTCGATCGGCGCGACGGACGGCACGGCGACCACCCGGCAGCCCGCTGCCTCCGCCGCCGCCACTCCGGTGGCGGTGTCCTCGATGACCGCGCAGCGTCCGGGCTCGGCCCCGAAGCCGGAGGCGGCGGTCAGATAGGGCTCCGGGTGCGGCTTGGTGCGGGTGACCTCGTCGCCCGCGATACTCAGGGCGAAGTGGTGGTGGCCCACCGATTCCAGCACCCGGTCGATGATCCGCCGGTGCGAGGCGGAGACCAGGGCGGTGGGGACGTCGTGCCGGACCAGCTCCGCCAGCAGCCGCTTCGCCCCCGGCATCAGCGGCACGCCGCGGTCGATGCGCTTTTCGAAGCGGTCGTTGAGCAGCACGGTGAGTTCGGCGAGGGTGATGTCCGCGCCGGTCACGTCCATGAGGTAGCCCGCGCTGCGGGTCATCGGCCCGCCGACCACCACGTCGCGCCACGCCTCGTCGAGCTGGTGACCGAGCTCGGCGAAGACCTCCACCTCGGCCTCCCACCAGAAGCCCTCGGTGTCGACGAGGGTGCCGTCCATGTCGAGCAGGACGGCCTGCAGCGCGGCGCCTTCGGCCGTGCGGGTCATGGACGCGGGGACCGTGCTGGTCATCCGGCACACCTTCCGTGAGGGACGAGAAGGCCGGCCACCGTTTCCCGTGGGAAGGGCGACCGGCCCGCACTGGACCGACCAGTGTACGACGTGTCGGGCGACCGTGCGTCGAACGCCGTCCTACCGCGCGTTGAAGTACTTCGCCTCCGGGTGGTGGATGACGATCGCGTCGGTGGACTGCTCCGGGTGCAGCTGGAACTCCTCCGAGAGGTGCACGCCGATCCGCTCCGGCCGGAGCAGCTCGGCGATCTTTGCCCGGTCCTCCAGGTCGGGGCAGGCTCCGTACCCCAGCGAGAAGCGCGCGCCCCGGTACTTCAGCGCGAACATGTCCTCGACGTCGACCGGGTCCTCGCCGCCGAAGCCGAGCTCGGAGCGGACCCGGGCGTGCCAGTACTCGGCGAGTGCCTCGGCCAGCTGTACGGACAGGCCGTGCAGCTCCAGGTAGTCGCGATAGGCATTCGCCTCGAACAGCTTGGCGGTCTCGCCCCCGATCCGCGAACCGACGGTGACGACCTGGAGCCCGACCACGTCCGTCTCTCCGGATTCCTCGGGGCGGAAGAAGTCCGCGAGGCAGAGCCGGCGGCCGCGGCGCTGGCGCGGGAAGGTGAAGCGGGTGCGCTCGGAGCCGTCCTCGTGGAGCACGATCAGGTCGTCGCCCTTGGAGACGCACGGGAAGTAGCCGTAGACGACGGCCGCCTCCAGCAGGTTCTCGGTGTGGAGCTTGTCGAGCCAGCCCCGCAGGTGGGGGCGGCCCTCGGTCTCCACCAGTTCCTCGTAGGCGGGTCCGTCGCCGGCACGCGCCTGCTTGAGGCCCCACTGACCCTTGAAGAGCGCACCCTCGTCCAGCCAGGAGGCGTACTCCTTGAGCTGGATGCCCTTGATCACCCGGGTGCCCCAGAACGGGGGCTCGGGGACCCGGTTGTCGACGGCGACGTCGGAGCGGACGCCTTCCTCCGGCTCGTCGACCTCCAGGACGGCGGTGTCGCGCTTGGGCACCCGGCGCTGCTTGAGCTCGGGGAGGGCCGCTCCGGGCACGCCCCGCTTGACCGCGATCAGGGCGTCCATCAGGCGCAGCCCCTCGAACGCGTCCCGGGCGTAGCGGACCTCGCCCTCGTACAGCTCGTGCAGGTCCTGCTCGACGTAGGCCCGGGTGAGCGCGGCGCCGCCGAGGATCACCGGGTAGACGCCCGCCAGCTTGCGCTGGTTCAGCTCCTCCAGGTTCTCCTTCATGATCACGGTGGACTTGACCAGGAGGCCGGACATGCCGATGACGTCGGCCCTGTGCTCCTCGGCCGCCTCCAGGATCGCGGAGACGGGCTGCTTGATGCCGAGGTTGACGACGTTGAAGCCGTTGTTGGACAGGATGATGTCGACGAGGTTCTTGCCGATGTCGTGGACGTCGCCGCGCACGGTGGCCAGCACGATGGTGCCCTTGCCCTCGGCGTCCGACTTCTCCATGTGCGGCTCCAGGTGTGCCACCGCCGACTTCATGACCTCGGCGGACTGGAGCACGAACGGCAGCTGCATCTGGCCGGAACCGAAGAGGTCGCCGACCACCTTCATGCCGTCGAGCAGGGTGTCGTTGACGATGTCGAGCGCCGGGCGGGTGAGCAGGGCCTCGTCGAGGTCGGCTTCCAGCCCGTTCTTCTCGCCGTCGATGATGCGGCGCTTCAGCCGTTCCTCCAGCGGCAGGGCGGCCAGCTCCTCCGCCTTGCCCGCCTTCATCGACTTGGTGCTGACGCCCTCGAACAGCTCCATGAGCTTCTGGAGGGGGTCGTAGCCCTCGGAGCGGCGGTCGTGGACGAGGTCGAGGGCGACCTTCACCTGTTCCTCGTCGAGGCGCGCGATCGGAAGGATCTTGGAGGCGTGCACGATCGCGGAGTCGAGACCGGCCTTGACGCACTCGTCGAGGAAGACCGAGTTGAGGACGGTGCGGGCGGCCGGGTTGAGCCCGAAGGAGATGTTGGACAGGCCGAGCGTGGTCTGCACCTCGGGGTGGCGCTTCTTGAGCTCGCGGATGGCGCCGATGGTGGCGATGCCGTCGCCCCGGCTCTCCTCCTGACCGGTGCAGATGGTGAAGGTGAGGCAGTCGATGAGGATGTCCGACTCGCGGATGCCCCAGTTGCCGGTCAGGTCCGCGATCAGCCGCTCGGCGACGGCGACCTTGTGCTCGACGGTACGGGCCTGGCCCTCCTCGTCGATGGTCAGCGCGATCAGCGCGGCGCCGTGCTCGGCGGCCAGGGCGGCGACCTTGGCGAAGCGCGACTCGGGGCCGTCGCCGTCCTCGTAGTTGACGGAGTTGAGGACGGCCCGGCCGCCGAGCTTCTCCAGACCGGCGCGCAGCACGGGCACCTCGGTGGAGTCCAGCACGATCGGGAGGGTGGAGGCGGTGGCGAAGCGTCCGGCCAGCTCCTCCATGTCCGCGACGCCGTCGCGGCCGACGTAGTCCACGCACAGATCGAGCATGTGCGCGCCCTCGCGGATCTGGTCGCGCGCCATCTCCACGCAGTCGTCCCAGCGTGCTTCCAGCATGGCCTCGCGGAACTTCTTGGAGCCGTTGGCGTTGGTGCGCTCGCCGATCGCGAGGTACGAGGTGTCCTGGCGGAACGGGACGGCCTGGTACAGGGAGGCGGCGCCCGGCTCGGGGCGCGGGTCGCGTGGCGCGGGAGCGGCACCGCGGACGCGCTCGACGAGCCGGCGCAGGTGTTCCGGGGTCGTCCCGCAGCAGCCGCCCACCAGGGAGAGCCCGTACTCCTGGACGAACGTCTCCTGGGCCTCGGCGAGGCCCTCGGGGCCGAGCGGGAAGTGCGCGCCGTCCTTGGTGAGCACCGGCAGACCCGCGTTGGGCATGCAGAGCAGCGGGATACGGGAGTGGCGCGTGAGGTAGCGCAGGTGCTCGCTCATCTCGGCGGGGCCGGTGGAGCAGTTGAGGCCGATCATGTCGACGCCCAGTGGCTCCAGCGCGGTGAGCGCGGCGCCGATCTCGGAGCCGAGCAGCATGGTGCCGGTGGTCTCGAACGCCAGGGAGACCAGGATCAGGAGGTCGCTGCCGGTGGCCTCCAGGGCGCGCCGGGCGCCCAGTACGGCGGCCTTGGTCTGCAGGAGGTCCTGTGTCGTCTCGATGATGAGCGCGTCCGCACCGCCGGCGATCAGGCCCTCGGCGTTGCGCTGGAAGCCGTCGCGCAGCGTCGTGTACGGGGCGTGGCCCAGGGTCGGCAGCTTGGTGCCGGGGCCGATGGAGCCGAGGACCCAGCGCTGCCGGCCGGTGGCGGCGGTGAACTCGTCGGCGACCTCGCGGGCGATGCGGGCACCGGACTCGGAGAGCTCCTGGATGCGGTCGGCGATGTCGTACTCGCCGAGGGCGGAGGCGTTGGCTCCGAAGGTGTTGGTCTCGACGCAGTCCACGCCGACGGCGAAGTACTCGCGGTGCACCGAACGCACGATGTCGGGGCGCGTGATGTTCAGGATCTCGTTGCAGCCTTCGAGGTTCTGGAAGTCCTCGAGGGTGGGGTCCTGCGCCTGGAGCATGGTGCCCATGGCACCGTCGGCCACCACCACCCGGGTGGCGAGGGCTTCGCGCAGCGCGTCTGCGCGGTGGCGGCTGTCGGCGGAAGGGGTCGGCAACGAGGCCATGGATGTACTCCCTGGAATGCGACGGCTGTCGGCTTTGCGTCTTCGGTGGAAGGCGCACCAGGCCAGCCTAGCCGGGAGGCGGCCGGGGCCGTCACTCCATCCCATGGAACGGACGGCATGCTGTGGCGGGCGGTGTCCGGATCCGGACGGTGCGGAAGGCTACGGCGGTTTTCCTCCGTGATCGAGCGCTGGTCGGCATCGGCCGATAGTGTTCAGCATTGTCGAACCATAGGTGGAGGAGTACGGCGCGATGGCCAAGAACATCCAGTCGCTGGAACGAGCGGCGGCGATGCTGCGCCTGCTGGCGGGCGGCGAGCGTCGGCTGGGACTGTCCGACATCGCCTCCTCGCTGGGTCTGGCCAAGGGGACCGCGCACGGCATCCTGCGCACACTCCAGCACGAGGGCTTCGTCGAGCAGGACGCCGCGTCGGGCCGCTACCAGCTGGGCGCCGAGCTGCTGCGCCTGGGCAACAGCTATCTGGACGTCCACGAGCTGCGGGCCCGCGCGCTCGTCTGGACGGACGACCTGGCCCGCTCCAGCGGCGAGAGCGTCCATCTGGGCGTGCTGCACCAGCAGGGCGTCCTGGTCGTCCACCACGTCTTCCGCCCCGACGACAGCCGCCAGGTCCTGGAGGTCGGGGCCATGCAGCCCCTGCACTCCACCGCCCTGGGCAAGGTGCTCTCGGCGTACGACCCGGTGGCGCACACCGAGGCGCTGGAGGCCGAGCGGCAGTCCTTCACCCCGCGCACCGTGACCGGCGCGGAGGACTTCGAGTCGATGCTCGACCTGGTCCGGGCCCGCGGCTGGGCGGCTGACGTGGAGGAGACCTGGGAGGGGGTGGCCGCGGTGGCCGCCCCGATCCACGACCGGCGGCGGATGCCGGTGGGCGCGGTGGCGGTGACGGGCGCGGTGGAGCGGGTCTGCGCCGACGGGGAGCTGCGGCCCGAGCTGATCGCGGCGGTGCGGGACTGCGCGCGGGCGGTCTCCCGGGACCTGGGCGCCGGGCGCTTCTGATCCGCGGCGGGCCGCCGCGGATACGGACGCACCGCGCGGGGGCGCACCGCCACCGGCACCGTGCCGGACCCGCGCCTCCGCGCGACCCCGCCCCGCGCGGGGCGCACCCCCGCGCCGCACGCACCCGCGCTCCGTCGCCGCCCCGTGCCGCGGTCCGGGCGCCGCGACAGCGCGGCGGCCCGCCGGCCGGCGGGCCGCGAGGGTAACGATCGAGTTTTGGGCCACACAACTCTTGACGATCGAACCACCGCCGGGAAGCATTGCCGTTCACCGGTCGGCATTGTCGAACAACTAACGGAAATAGGCGTTATGGTGTGACAGCGCCCCAGGCCGGAGAACGCCCTCGCGCGAGGGCGCGGACCACCGGAGGGACCCGGGGTTCGGCTTACCTGGACCAAGGACAAAGGAGTCGCGGGTGTCCAGCTCCGACATCTTCATCGGCGAGACCATAGGTACCGCCGTGCTCATCCTCCTGGGCGGTGGTGTGTGCGCCGCCGTCACGCTCAAGCGCTCCAAGGCGCAGAACGCCGGATGGCTGGCGATCACCTTCGGGTGGGGGTTCGCGGTGCTGGCGGGGGCGTACCTGGCCGGTGGCGTGTCCGGTGCGCACCTCAACCCGGCGGTCACGATCGGCCTCGCGATCGAGGGCGGCACCGAGTGGAGCGACGTGCCGCTGTACATCGCCTCCCAGATGCTCGGCGCGGCGATCGGCGCGGTGCTGGTCTGGCTGACGTACTACGGGCAGTTCCGCGCGCACCTGACGGATCCCGGGGTCGTGGGCCGGAAGGGTGAAGAAGGCATGGTCGGCCAGGCCGCCGCCCCGGAGGCGGGCCCGGTGCTCGGCATCTTCTCGACCGGCCCCGAGATCCGGCACGTGGCGCAGAACCTGGTCACCGAGGTCATCGCCACCGTGGTGCTCGTCCTGGTGATCCTCACCCAGGGCCTCAACGACGACGGCAACGGCCTGGGAACCCTCGGCGCGCTGGTCACCGCCCTGCTCGTGGTCGGCATCGGGCTCTCGCTCGGCGGCCCGACGGGTTACGCGATCAACCCGGCTCGCGACCTCGGTCCGCGTATCGTTCACGCGCTGCTGCCGCTGCCGAACAAGGGCGGTTCCGACTGGGGCTACGCATGGATCCCGGTCGTCGGACCGCTCATCGGCGGCGCGATCGCGGGCGGGCTCTACAACGTCGCCTTCGCCTGATCCATGACGCACCGAGCCCCGACCCCCCAAGACCACACAGACCTCCGGGAGCACACCGTGACCGACGCACACACCACCGGCCCGTTCATCGCCGCCATCGACCAGGGCACCACCTCCAGCCGGTGCATCGTCTTCGACCGGGACGGCCGGATCGTCTCCGTCGACCAGAAGGAGCACGAGCAGATCTTCCCGAAGCCGGGCTGGGTCGAGCACGACGCGACCGAGATCTGGGAGAACGTCCAGGAGGTCGTCGCCGGTGCCGTCGTCAAGGCGGGCATCACCGCCGCCGACGTGAAGGCGATCGGCATCACCAACCAGCGCGAGACCACGCTGCTCTGGGACCGGAACACCGGTGAGCCCGTCCACAACGCCCTGGTCTGGCAGGACACCCGTACCGACGCGCTCTGCAAGGAGCTCGGCCGCAACGTGGGCCAGGACCGCTTCCGCCGCGAGACCGGTCTGCCGCTCGCCTCGTACTTCGCGGGCCCCAAGGTGCGCTGGCTGCTGGACAACGTCGAGGGGCTGCGCGAACGCGCCGAGCGCGGCGACATCCTCTTCGGCACCATGGACTCCTGGGTCATCTGGAACCTGACCGGCGGCACGGACGGCGGCGTCCACGTCACCGACGTCACGAACGCCTCGCGCACCCTCCTGATGAACCTGCACACCATGGCGTGGGACGAGAAGATCCTCGCGTCCATGGAGATCCCGGCGGCCATCCTGCCCGAGATCCGTTCCTCCGCCGAGGTGTACGGCACCGCGAAGGGCGGCGTCCTGGACGGCGTCCCGGTCGCCTCCGCGCTCGGCGACCAGCAGGCGGCCCTCTTCGGCCAGACCTGTTTTTCCGAGGGCGAGGCCAAGTCCACGTACGGCACCGGCACCTTCATGCTGATGAACACCGGTGAACGGCCCGTCAACTCGTACAACGGACTGCTGACGACCGTCGGGTACCGGATCGGCGACGAGAAGCCGGTCTACGCCCTGGAGGGCTCCATCGCCGTCACCGGTTCGCTCGTCCAGTGGATGCGCGACCAGATGGGCCTGATCAAGTCCGCGGCCGAGATCGAGACCCTGGCGTCGTCGGTCGAGGACAACGGCGGCGCGTACTTCGTGCCCGCCTTCTCGGGCCTGTTCGCCCCGTACTGGCGCTCCGACGCGCGCGGCGTCATCGCCGGCCTGACCCGGTACGTCACCAAGGCGCACATCGCCCGTGCCGTCCTGGAGGCCACCGCCTGGCAGACCCGCGAGATCACCGACGCCATGACCAAGGACTCCGGCGTGGAACTGGCCGCTCTCAAGGTCGACGGCGGCATGACCTCCAACAACCTGCTGATGCAGACGCTCGCCGACTTCCTGGACGCGCCCGTGGTGCGGCCCATGGTCGCCGAGACGACCTGCCTCGGCGCCGCCTACGCCGCCGGTCTCGCCGTCGGCTTCTGGCCGGACACCGACGCCCTGCGCGCCAACTGGCGCCGGGCCGCCGAATGGACCCCCCGCATGGCCGCGGACACCCGCGACCGCGAGTACAAGAACTGGCTCAAGGCCGTGGAACGGACCATGGGCTGGATCGAGCACGAGGAGTGAGCGACATGACCACCCTGCAGAGCGTCCCGGCCCTCGGGACACACCCGGCCTCCGGCTCCCTCCCGAGCCGGGCCGAGACTCGGGAGCAGTTGTCCAAGGCTGCGTACGACCTCCTGGTGATCGGTGGCGGCATCCTGGGCATCTCCACGGCCTGGCACGCCGCGCAGTCCGGGCTGCGGGTGGCCCTGGTGGACGCCGGCGACTTCGCCGGTGCCACCTCCTCCGCCTCCTCGAAGCTGCTCCACGGCGGTCTGCGCTACCTGCAGACCGGTGCCGTGAAGCTGGTCGCGGAGAACCACTTCGAGCGCCGTGCGGTGTCCCGCGAGGTGGCGCCGCACCTGGCCAATCCGCTCACCTTCTACCTGCCGGTCTACAAGGGCGGCCCGCACGGCGCCGCGGTCCTCGGCGCGGGCGTGTTCGCGTACTCGGCGCTCTCCGCGTTCCGCGACGGGGTCGGGCACGTGATCAGCCCGGAGAAGGCGCGGCGCGACGTGCCGGAGCTGCGCACGGACAACCTGAGGGCCGTGGCGGTCTACGGCGACGGCCAGATGAACGACGCCCGGATGGCGCTGATGACGGTCCGCGCGGCCGTCGACGCGGGCGCCGTGGTCCTGAACCACGCGGCGGTCACCGGGCTGCGGTTCACCAAGGGCCGGGTGACGGGCGCCGATCTGCAAGACCGCCTGGACGGCACGGAGTTCGGCATCGATGCCCGTCTCGTGCTGAACGCCACCGGGCCGTGGGTCGACCACCTGCGCAGGATGGAGGACCCGAAGGCGGCCCCGTCGGTGCGCCTGTCGAAGGGTGCGCACCTGGTGCTCAAGCGCACCCGACCGTGGAACGCCGCGCTCGCGACCCCGATCGACAAGTACCGCATCACGTTCGCCCTGCCGTGGGAGGACATGCTGCTGCTGGGTACGACGGACGAGGAGTACGAGGGCGATCCCGCGGACGTCGCGGTCGACGAGAAGGACGTCGCCCAGATCCTCGACGAGGCGGCGTTCTCCATCAAGGACCAGCAGCTGTCGCGCGATCTGATCACGTACTCCTTCGCGGGGCTGCGGGTGCTGCCCGGCGGACCGGGCGACACCTCCAAGGCCAAGCGCGAGACCGTCGTCACGGAGGGCCGCGGCGGGATGCTGTCGGTCGCGGGCGGCAAGTGGACGACGTTCCGCCACATCGGCCGCACGGTGATGGCCAAGCTGGCCGCGCTCCCCGGGCACCCCCTCGGCAGTGGTGTGGAGCCGATATCGCATCTGCCGAGGAAGCTCCCGCTGCCCGGCATCGCCAACCCGAACGCGGTGGCGCACCGGCTGCTGATCGACGGTGCCGCGCCCGGCCCCCGGATGGCGGCGGACACCGCGCGCCACCTCGCCACGCACTACGGTTCGCTCGCCTTCGACATCGCGCGGCTGGCGAACGAGAACCCGGCGCTGGCCGAGCGCATCCACCCGGACGCGCCGGAGATCTGGGCGCAGGTCGCCTACGCCCGCGACCACGAGTGGGCCGAGACGGCGGACGACGTGCTGCGCCGCCGTACGACCCTGACGATCCGGGGCCTGGCCACGGACGAGATCCGGGCCGGTGTCGAGTCCATGCTCGGCGACCGCGGCTGACGGGACGCGCGCGGCGCGCACGACGAGACGCGCATCAGGCGGACGGGGCGGCTCCCACGGCGGGACCGCCCCGACCGCCTCATGGGCGTCTCGTCCCACGCCCCGTCACACGGCGAACGCGGCACGCTGAACGCGCCACACGACCGTCGTACGGGCGCAATACGACGCGGGGACGGTTGGGGCATGAAGTTCTCGGTGCTCTCCCTCATCGGTCATGCCCCGCGTCCGCTCACCCGCACCTCCGCCACCCGGATCACCGAGGCCCGACTGGACGCGCCGGGCGCGGCGTTGGACGCCCCGAGGGAAGCCTTCTCGGTGGAGGAACCGGTCGCGTCCGATCCGGAGTTCCACCGCTGGATCGTACGGGCGTCCGGGAACACGGTGCGCTGCTCGTTGCTCGTTGCTCGTTGCTCGTTGCTCGACGGGCTGACGGGCTGACGGGCTGACGGGCCCGATGCTCCGGGCGCGGGTCCGGCGCGGCCTGACGCAGGAGGACGCGATCGGCCGGACGCTGTACGAGCACCGGACGGTCCTGTCCGCGCCGCGCGACCGGGACACGGAGGCCGCCCGGTCCTGGGCGAGGGTGCATGTGGCGGGCGTGGAGCAGTGGTTGCGGTCGACGTCGCGGGAGGCCGGGCGGGGCCGGACCCCGCCCCCTGACACCGGCCGGCGGGCGGACCCGCACCACGCCGCCGCGAACGCCGGGGCGCCCGGGATCCCGAGGACGGGTTCACCCCGCCGTGTACGAGGGCTGCGTCGGAGGTGGCCAAAAGCCGTAAGGTTGTTGCGTACGCAAGGGAACTTCGGAAGGAGGCCTGGGTGATCGAGCTCGAGGGGGTTCCCGAGCTGATCGACCCGGTCATGGTGGCCGCGTTCGAGGGATGGAACGACGCAGGTGACGCCGCCTCCACGGCGGTCGCGCACCTGGACCGGGAGTGGAAGGGAGAGGTGTTCGCGGCACTGGACGCCGAGGACTACTACGACTTCCAGGTCAACCGGCCCACGATCTGGCTGGACGGCGGTACGCGCAAGGTCACCTGGCCCACCACCCGGCTCTCCGTGGTCCGCGTCGGCGGGGAGCAGCCCCGCGACCTCGTCCTGGTCCGGGGCATCGAGCCGTCCATGCGCTGGCGCTCGTTCTGCAACGAGCTCCTGGGCTTCGCCCACGAGCTGGGCGTGGAGATGGTGGTGATCCTGGGAGCGCTGCTCGGCGACACCCCGCACACCCGCCCGGTGCCGGTCAGCGGGGTCACCTCCGACCCCGACCTGGCCCGGTCCATGGACCTGGAGGAGACCAGGTACGAGGGTCCGACGGGCATCGTCGGCATCCTCCAGGAGGCGTGCACCCACGCGGGCGTGCCCGCGGTCAGTCTGTGGGCCGCGGTGCCGCACTACGTGTCGCAGCCGCCCAACCCGAAGGCCGCCCTCGCGCTGCTCAACCGGCTGGAGGACCTGCTCGGTCTGCGCATCCCGCTGGGCGAACTGCCCGAGGACGCGCGCGCCTGGCAGCTCGGGGTCGACCAACTGGCCGCCGAGGACAGCGAGGTGGCGGAGTACGTGCAGACGCTGGAGGAGGCCCGGGACACCGCGGAGCTTCCCGAGGCGAGCGGCGAGGCCATCGCCCGCGAGTTCGAACGCTATCTGCGCCGACGGGACGCCGGTCCGGGTCAGGCCCCCGGCGGACACGCGACGGAGAGCGGCGACACCGCGTATCTGCGCGACACCTCCGGTGGCCGGAACCGTCCGGCGAAGTCGCCGCGGCCGGAGGGCGAGGGCCGGACGGCACCCGGTGCTCCGCCCGCGAACGGCTCCGCCCGCCCGGACACCGCCGACGACGACGGCGGCGAGGGCGACGACGGCCCGGCCCGGTCCTCGGAGGAGTCCCCCGACGACTGAGGTGTTGGCGGCCCGGGGCACCTGCCCCGGACGCGTGCCCCAGGTCCGGGTTCGGACCCCGGAACGGAACGGAACGGCCCCGGACTTCGTCACGAAGTCCGGGGCCGGTTCGTCGGTCGGGGAATCGGCGGGTCGCCTCCGCGCGGGTGCTACAGCGCGACACCCAGCAACGCGTCGACGGTGCGCGAGACGAGTCCGGGCGCGCCCTCGTCCGTGCCGCCCTCGGCGTGCTGCCGCTCGGCCCAGCGGTCCACGGCGGCCAGTGCCGCCGGTGCGTCCAGGTCGTCGGCGAGGGCCTCGCGGACCTCCTCGACCAGGGCCTCGGCGGACGGTCCGTCGGGGCGGGAGACGGCGGAGCGCCAGCGTCCGAGCCGGGCGACCGCGTCGGCGAGCACCTGGTCGGTCCACTCCCAGTCGGACCGGTAGTGGTGCGCGAGCAGGGCGAGACGGATCGCCGCCGGGTCCACGCCGTCGCGGCGGAGCCGTGAGACGAAGACCAGGTTGCCCTTGGACTTGGACATCTTCTCGCCGTCCAGGGCGACCATCCCCGCGTGCACGTACGCCCGGGCGAACGGGTACTCGCCGGTCAGGACCTGGGCGTGCGAGGCACCCATCTCGTGGTGCGGGAAGGCGAGATCGGACCCGCCGCCCTGGACGTCGAAGCCCATGCCGAGGTGGTCCAGCGCGATGGCGACGCACTCGATGTGCCAGCCGGGCCGTCCGGGGCCGAGCGAGCCGCCGTCCCAGCTCGGCTCACCCTCGCGGGCGGCCATCCAGAGCATCGGGTCGAGCGGGTTCTTCTTGCCGGGGCGCTCCGGGTCGCCGCCGCGCTCGGCGGACAGCAGCCGCATCGCCTCGGCGTCGAGGTGGGAGACGCCGCCGAAGTGCGGGTCGGCCTCGACGGAGAAGTACACGTCGCCGTCGAGTTCGTAGGCGGCACCGGCGTCCCGGAGCCGTTCGACGAGCGGGACGATGCCCGGTATCGCCTCCACCGCGCCGATGTAGTGCTTCGGCGGGAGCATGCGCAGAGCGGTCATGTCCTCGCGGAACAGGGCCGTCTCGCGCTCGGCGAGCCGGGTCCAGTCCTGCCCGTCGCGCACGGCCCGCTCCAGCAGCGGGTCGTCCACGTCGGTGACGTTCTGCACGTAGTGGACCTGCCGCTTGGTGTCGAGCCACACGCGCTGAACGAGGTCGAACGCGTTGTAGGTCGCCGCATGACCCATGTGGGTCGCGTCGTACGGCGTGATGCCGCAGACGTAGATGCGGGCGACGGGACCGGGTTCGAGAGTGATCCGTCCGCCGGTCGCGGTGTCGTGGATCCGAAGGTCGCGGCCCTTGCCGGGCAGGGCGGGGACCTCAGAAGCGGGCCAGGCATGCATGTCACGAGCCTAACCGGATGCACGTTCCGGATACGAACCGGATACCGGATCCTGGCCGAAGAGGCGCTCTTGCGCGATGCGGCCCCTTCTGCTTCGGCCCGGGAGGAAGGCGGCGCCGGGGACCGCGCGTGCCCCGGGGAGGCGCACGGGTTCCGCCCGTCTTCCGCCGCACGATCGCCGAATCGGCCTGTTCTCCGCGGGCATCGCACCCGGCGTGCCCCCGCGCCGGGCCGCCGCCCGACTCCGGAACGCCCCGGGCCGCCCGGACGGTCTTCCGCGCCGGACACGTTCGCGCCGGGGCCGCCGCTCGCGCCCGCCCCGGCGCCGCCGCTCACACCGGCGGCCCAGGGCACCGGTTCACACCTGCGGCCAGGGGATCGAGGGCCACGAGCCGCTCGGTTCCGGGTGCCGTCCCGACGCCCGCAGCCCGCCCACACGGCCCCGCAGCGCCTCGATCTCGGCCTCGGTGATCAGCTCCCCCAGCCGGGTGGCGAGAGCGGTCCCGGGGGCCAGTTCCGCGCCCAGCCGGTCCACGACGCCGACGGCCTCGGCCGTCAGCGGCTCCCCCGCCCACCCCCACAGCAGGGTGCGCAGCCTGTCCTCGGCGTTGAAGGTCACACCGTGGTCGATGCCGTAGAGCCGGCCGTCGGGCGCGGGCAGCAGATGGCCGCCCTTGCGGTCGCCGTTGTTGATCACGGCGTCGAGGACCGCCATCCGCCGCAGCTCCGGGTCGTCCGCGTGCACCAGCAGGGCCGTCCTGCCCTCCCCGATCTCGGCGCGTACGACGGCCTTCCAGCCCTCGCCGGGCTCGTCGTCCTCGACGAGCGCCAGCAGCGGGCGCCGCCCGTCCTCGGCGTGCCCCTCGCCGTCCGGCTCGGCATCGATCCACAGCTGGCACATGCCCTCGCCGTACGGACCGTCACGAAGCACGGTGGGGGGTATGAGTCCCCAGCCGGTCGCCTCGGAGATCTCGTACGCGGCCACCTCCCGCTGGGCGAGGGTGCCGTCGGGGAAGTCCCACAGCGGCCGTTCGCCGGCCACGGGCTTGTAGACGCAGGCCAGTTCCGCGCCCTCGTGGGAGACCGCGCAGTGCAGCACCGCGTTGGACGCCCCGCGGACCTGTCCGCGGACGGTGAGCCGGCCCTCGGCCAGCACGGTGACCAGGTCGGCGTCGGTCAGGCTCCGCGGCGGTATCCGTTCTGGCGCGGGCATACGTGTCCTTCCGGGTCGAGCGGCAGGCTGCACAGCGGGCACGGGGGGCGCCCGGCGTTCACGACGTCCAGGGCGCGCTTGGCGAAGGCCCGCGCCTGTACGCCGCTCAGACGGACCCGGAGGACCGGAGGACCGTTCTCCTCGTCCTGCAGCAGCCGTTCCTCGGCCTCCGCGAGGTCCTCGTCGGATTCCACGTCCAGTTCGACCAGGGCCTGCGCCTCGACGATCATGCGCTGTTCCTCGCCGTCCCACGCGAGCGCCATCGTGCCGACCCGGAACTCCTCCTCGACGGGCACGTCGAGGGGGGCGGTGTCGGTGACGTCCATGGGCGCGACGGCGGGCACCGGCGAGTTGCCGCCGGTGCGCCGGACCACTTCGTCGAGCAGTTCGTCGATGCGCTCGGCGAGTGCGGCGACCTGAGTCTTCTCCAGGGCCACGCTGGTGACGCGGCTGCCCGAGGATGCCTGCAGGAAGAACGTACGGCGTCCAGGCAACCCGACCGTGCCGGCCACGAAGCGGTCCGGGGGGTCGTAGAGGAACACCTGACGGGACACGTCCTGTCTCCCTTGAAGATCGGCGGCGAATGGGGAATGGGGTGGCCGAGGCCGCCGGCCGTCCCGGTCCGGGCGCCCACGGCGCGTCCACCCTACTGCGCGAAGCGATCACGGCGCCCCGGCGCCGCCGCCGACCTCCGCGTCGGCTTCGGTGCCGGTGGCCGGGTGCGCGGTCGGCTCCGCCCCGTCCGTCCGCTCGCGCGGCGCCAGGGAGGCGAGGTCTCCGGTGTCGCCGAGCCGCAGCAGGAACGGCCGCAGACGCGTGTAGCGGATCGCGGTGACCGAACAGGGGTCCACGTGGATCCGCTGGAAGAGGTCGAGGTGCATGCCGAGCGCGTCGGCGACGAGCGCCTTGATGATGTCGCCGTGCGAGCACATCACGTAGGCGGCGTCGTCGCCGTGCCCGGACTCGATCCGCGCGTTCCAGTCCCGTACGGCGTCCACGGCGCGCGCCTGCATGGCGCGCAGGGACTCGCCGCCGGGGAACGCCGCCGCCGACGGGTGCCGCTGCACGACGCTCATCAGCGGCTCGTCGGCGAGTTCGGCCAGCTTGCGCCCCGACCAGTCCCCGTAGTCGCACTCGTTGATCCGTTCCTCGCTGTGCGCCACCAGGCCCGGCCGGGCGTCGAGCAGCGGGCGCAGGGTCTCCCGGCAGCGCTGGAGGGGGCTGGTGACGACGGCGGCGAGGGGCAGCGCGGCCAGCCGTCCGGGGAGTGCCGCGGCCTGCGCGGTGCCGCGCTCGTCGAGCGCGACCCCCGAGGCACGGCCGGCGAGCACCCCGGCCGTGTTGGCGGTGGAGCGTCCATGGCGTACGAGGATCAGGGTGGGCATAGGGGCCAGCGTAGGCCGCCGCAGGGTCGCGCGGAGCGGGCCGGGATGCGCGGGAGTGCGGGGCAGGGAAGAATGCGCGCCGTGATTGTGGACTGTGCGATCTACCGGGACGGGCGCCGTACCGAGGGCCCCGCCGACCTCTCCGACGCCCTCGCACAGGCACGGGCCACCGGGGACGCGTTCCTCTGGATCGGGCTGTACGAGCCGACGGAGCGGGAGATCGAGCGCGTCACCGAGGAGTTCGGGCTCCACCCGCTGGCCGTGGAGGACGCCCTGAGCGCCCACCAGCGGCCCAAGCTGGAGGTGTACGACGACTCGCTGTTCGCGGTGATCAAGCCGGTGGTGTACGAGCACCTCAGCGACACGGTCACCGCCGACGAGCTGATGGCCTTCATCGGCGATTCGTTCGTCGTGACGGTCCGGCACGGGGAGGGCGCACCGCTCGCCGCGGTACGGCGCCGGCTGGAGGCGGAGCCGGAGGTGCTCAGGCACGGGCCGACCGCGGTGCTGTACGCGATCAGTGACGCCGTCGTCGACCACTACATCGAGGTGGCGGGCGAGCTCCAGAACGACCTCGAGGAGCTGGAGACCGAGGTGTTCGCGCCGACCGGCTCCGCGAACACCAAGAACACCGCGTCCCGCATCTACACCTTCAAGCGGCAGATCATGGAGTTCCGCCGTGCCGCCGGTCCGCTGAGCGCGCCCATGGCCCGGCTGGCGGGCGCGGACGTGCCGTTCGTCCACGAGCACGCGCAGCCGTTCTTCCGGGACGTGAACGACCACCTGACGCGGGCCAACGAGTACGTGGAGGGGCTCGACCGGCTGCTCTCGGACATCCTGTCCGCCCATCTGGCCCAGGTGGGCGTGCGGCAGAACGACGACATGCGCAAGATCTCGGCCTGGGCGGCCATGGCCGCCGTTCCGACCATGGTCGCGGGGATCTACGGCATGAACTTCGAGCACATGCCGGAACTCGGCTGGGTGTGGGCGTATCCGGCGGTGATCGTGCTGATGGTCACCGTGGTCTTCGGCCTGCACCGGCTCTTCAAGCGCCGCGGCTGGCTCTGAGAGCCCGTCGGGAGACCTCCGACCGGAGAGCGGACGCGGCGTGATGCGTGCGCCTCCGGCGTTGCCGGGCCGTCCGGTGCGGGGGCGCCGGTCAGACGGGCTCGGTCTCGCGCGGCGCGGGCCCGCCCAGCGCGTCACGGCGCTCCGGCTGCTCCAGACGCACCATGCGCCGCCATCCCACGAGCCGTTCGTACGCGTGGACCAGGTGGATCCCCGCCGCCAGCACGGCCGCCCTGGCCCGGGACCAGCCGAGGATGCGGCCCATGTGGTCCATCACGGCGAGGCTGACGTCGCGGTACACCCGGATCTCGGCGAGCGCGCATTCGCGCAGCAGGCGCTGGATCGTACGGCCGTGTCCGGCCCCGGCGAGGCGCAGCAGCTCCTCGTGGCAGTACGCGAGGTGGTTGTCCTCGTCGTCCGCGATCATCCGCACCGCGCGGCCGATGCCGGGGTGGTCGGCGAAGTGCCGTCGCAGCAGCGCCATCTGCTCGGAGGCGCGCTGCTCGGTGACCCGGCTGTGGGCGAGGTAGGTGATGATGTCGCGCTCGGTGAGCGGTTCCCGGCGTGCCAGGCGTTCGTGGGCGATGCCGATGCCCCGCCGTTCCAGCAGCATCGTGTAGTCGGTCTCGGGCGGGACCTCGACCGGGCCCAGTCCGCGCTTCCTCAGCAGTGCGTGGAAGATCCGTCCGTGCTTGTCCTCGTCGGCGCCGTGCCGGGCGATCCTGGGTGCCAGGGCCCGCTGGCTCTCGGGGACGAGGGCCGCGATCCGGCCGTTCTCCCAGCCGCCCTGGGCCTCGCCGTCGGCCGCGATGGAGCAGAACAGCCGGAACGACTCGTCCTCGTCGAGAATCTCCTGGAACAGGTCCCTTGCCGAGAGCACCACAGCCACCTCCGTACCGGCTTCGGCCCATCGCCAGTCAAATGCGGCGCGTCCACCCGGGCAACAGGAACGGCTTCCGGCTACGCCGGACGGGCTGCCGACCGCGCGGCCGCCGTGGCCGAAACCTTTCACCTCCGAGGGGCGGCGGGCCGGACGGGCGTAACCGCGCGCCGCCGGGGCCGTTGTTCCGCGTGACGGCCGTGGCGGGGAGACCCCGAGCCCCCACCACGGCCGCGATGCCTATCGGAGCCCGTGGTCCCGGGGTCCGTGGATCCGTGTCACGCGAGGCCGGACCGCTCCAGCGCCTCCGTGCCGGCCCGCAGCGCCGCGATCCGCTCGTCGAGCGTGAATCCGGCCGGGGCCAGGGTGAGCGTCGTGACGCCCGCGGCGGCGTACGCCTGCATCCGCTCGGCGATCCGCTCGACCGGGCCGAGCAGCGTGGTCCGGTCGATCAGCTCGTGCGGAACGGCTGCGGCGGCGCCGTTCTTGTCGCCGGACAGGTACTTGTCCTGGATCTCGACGGCCTCCTTCTCGTAGCCCATGCGCCGTGCCAGCCGGTTGTAGAAGTTCTGGTCGCGGCTGCCCATGCCGCCCACGTACAGCGCGGTGTACGGACGGAAGATATCCGCGAGCGCGTCGATGTCGTCGCCGACGGCGAGCGGCAGCGTCGGGCACACGTCGAAGCCGTCCATGGTCAGCCCGGCCTTCTCGCGCCCGGCCCGCAGGTACTTGACCGCGGTCTCCTCCAGGTGCTCGGCCGCGGGGAAGATCAGCAGGGCGCCGTCGGCGATCTCGCCCGTCTGCTCCAGGTTCTTCGGGCCGATGGCGGCGATGTAGAGCGGGATGTGCTCGCGCTGCGGGTGGACGGTGAGCCTGAGGGGCTTGCCCGGACCGTCCGGCAGCGGGAGCGTCCAGTGCTGCCCCTCGTACGTCAGCCGTTCACGGGACATCGCCCGGCGGACGATCTCGACGTACTCCCGGGTGCGGGCCAGGGGCTTGTCGAACTTCACGCCGTACCAGCCCTCGGAGACCTGAGGCCCCGACACACCGAGGCCGAGCCGGAAGCGGCCTCCGGAGAGAGAGTCGAGGGTGGCGGCGGTCATCGCCGTCATCGCGGGCTGACGGGCCGGGATCTGCATGATCGCGGAGCCCACGTCGATGGACTCGGTCCGGGCGGCCACCCAGGACAGCACGGTCGGTGCGTCGGAGCCGTACGCCTCGGCCGCCCAGCAGACGTCGTAGCCGAGCCGGTCGGCCTCCTGCGCCACGGCGAGGTTGTCGCCGTCCATGCCCGCGCCCCAGTAACCGAGATTGATGCCGAGCCGCATAGCCGCTCTCCTTACCGATCAGTAACGTCTCTGGGTCCTGGACTCTAGCGCCCGCCGGCCCCTCGCGGCAGGGGCGACCCGGAACCGGGTTGTCCACAGCCCTCCGCCCCGTGGGGTTCCGGCCAGTAATCTCAGCGCCCATGGAGCAGAGGCATCTCGGCCGCACCGGCCTTCGCGTGTCCAGGATCGGACTCGGCACCCTCACCTGGGGACGGGACACCGACGAGCACGACGCCGCCGAACAGCTGAAGGCGTTCTGGGAGGCGGGCGGCACCCTGATCGACACGGCCGACGTGTACGGCGGCGGGGAGGCCGAGTACCTGCTCGGACGGCTCACCGACGGCCTCGTGCCGCGGCACGAGCTGATCGTCGCGACGAAGGCGGGCAGCGTCGCCGACCCGTACCGCAGGTTCAACGGCTCCCGGGGGCATCTGCTGGCGGCCCTGGACGCCTCGCTGGACCGGCTCGGCACGGATCACGTCGACCTGTGGCAGGTCCACGCCTTCGACCCGGCGACTCCGCTGGAGGAGACGCTTCAGGCGGTGGACCTGGCGGTGTCCAGCGGCCGGGCCCGGTACGCGGGGGTGTCGAACTTCTGCGGCTGGCAGCTGGCGAAGGCGGCGACCTGGCAGTTGGCCGCACGTGGCGCGCGCACCCGGCTGGCGAGCACCCAGATGGAGTACTCCCTGTTGCAGCGAGGCGTGGAGCGCGAGGTGCTGCCCGCCGCCCTCGACCTGGGCGTGGGGCTGCTCCCCTCCTCTCCGCTGGGTCGGGGAGTGCTGACCGGGAAGTACCGCACGGGCACTCCCGCGGACTCGCGCGGCGCCTCGGAACTGCTCGCTCCGTTCGTCGAGCCGTATCTGGACGACGCGGCGGCCCGCGTCGTGGACGCGGTGGCGACGGCGGCGGACGGTCTGGCCACCACGCCACTCCAGGTGGCGCTGGCCTGGGTACGGGACCGGCCGGGAGTAGTGGCCCCGATCGTCGGCGCGCGCAACGCGCAGCAGCTGACGGAGGCATTGTCGGTGGAGACGCTTAGTCTTCCTGACGAGATCTGCCAGGCGCTCGACGACGTGTCGGCGCCCGTGCATCGCTATCCCGACCAGGACTGGAGCACGCTGTGACCGCGCTTCCCGGGGGAGACGCCCCCGGCTCCCCGGCCGCCGACGACGCAGGCGCCGTCGCGGACCCCGCAACCGTTCCCACCCCGCCCTCACCACCCGTGCGGGGCGAGGCCGGGGAGGCACACGAAGGAGCGGCGACGGCCGACGACGTCGCCGCCGAGGCGGCAGGGGCGGCCCCGGACGGCGGGGACGACGGGCCCCCCGAGGGCGGGGAGTCCGTGGGCGAAGGGGCCGCCGACGCCGAGGGGACGCCCGGCGAGGAGACCGCCGGCGGCGAAGGGGCGGCCGCGCCGCTCTCGGAGACCGAGGCCGAGCTCGCCGCCCAGCGGGAGCTCAGGGAGCGGATCGAGAAGCGCAAGGCCGAGAAGGCGGGCCCCATCCCGGCCGGGGGGAAGCTGAGCGGCACGGCGGCCGATCTGCTGGCCGCCGTGCGTGCCGTGGAGAGCGGCGAGAAGACCGCCGCCGCGTTCTTCGACTCGCCCGCGCCCGCCGCCGCGCCCAGACGGTCCGCTCCGGCCCCCGCGCCGAACCGCCCCCGGCCGCCCGAGCCGACGCCCGCGCCCCGCGGCCCCTCCATGGAGGCGGTGGCCGAGGTGGCCGCCGTGCTGGCCGAGGGCGGTGCTCCCGGAGCGCTCGCGGGACCGACGGCCGAGGCACTGGGCCCGCAGGCGGCTGGCGTCCTGCGCGAGGACCCGTGGCGCATGCTGGCCGTGCCGGGGGTCGGCCCCGAGCAGGCCGACGCCTTCGCGCGGGCCCTGCTGGGCCCCGGATGCGGTCCGGACGACGAGCGCAGGACCACCGCCCTGATCGGCCGGCTGCTGGAGCGGGCCGCACTGCGGGGACACACGGCGATGGAGGCGACGGCGGTCCACGCCGCGCTCGCCGAGCAGGCGGTGTCCGACCCGGAGGCGACCGTGCGGCACGCCGTCGCCGCGGGCGCGGTCCTCGTGTTCCAGGAGGACGAGGAGGAGGACGGGGGCCCCGCCGCCGCGGAGTCCGGCGAGGACCTGGAGGAGAACGCCCCGTCCGGGCGGAATCCTGTCCGGGTGCTGCTCGGGCTCGACCGGTACGCGCTCGCCGAGGAGAGCCTCGCCGACGGTCTGGCCCGCCTGGCCCACGCCTGCGAGAAGGGCGCCGACTGGAAGGAGGCGGCCGCGGCCGCGGGCTCCCCGTCGGCGGCCGAGCTGATCCGCGCGGTCGCGGCCCACGGCGTCGTGGCGCACACCGGCGGCGAGGCGGCCCGCACCGAACCCGCCGCACTCCTCGTCGCCGCCCGCGCGCTGGGCCTGCGCGTCCTGGGCGCCGCGCACGGCGTCGACGGCAGACGCAGACTGGCGGAGGCGACCGGCGATCCGGCGGCGGCCGTCACCCTGGCCGGGCTGCTCTCCGACACGGAGGGCCCGGGACGGGACGAGGAGGGGGCGATCGCCGTCGACCTGCTCGTCGTCCTGGACGCCCCGCAGGTGGACGTCGAGTCCGCCGCGATGCTGGTGGAGTCCCTGGCCGACGGCACCCGGCTGGTGCTCAGCGGCGATCCGGGCGTGCTGGGATCAGCCGGTGCGGGGCGGGTGTTCGCGGACGTGCTGGCGGCCCGCGCCTGCCCGCAGGTGGTCTCCCGCACCCCGGATCCGGGACCGATCGGCGAACTGGTCTCGGGCATCGGCATCGGTGAGCTGAACCAGGTCGCGGCGCCGGGCAGGGAAGTGGTGATCGTCCCCGTGCGCGATGCGGGCGAGGCGGTGCACCGCACCGTGCAGCTGGTCGCGGACTCGGTGCCGCGCGCCCTCGGCATCCCCTCCGCCGACACCCAGGTCATCACCGTCGGCCACGGCGGTCCGGCGGGCACCCGCGCGTTGAACGCTGCCCTCAAGCAGCGGCTCAACCCCGGTCCGGGACGGTTCGGCGGATTCGACCCGGGCGACCGTGTCGTCCACGTCCCGGTGCCCGGCAGGACCGTGCCCGCCACGGTCGTCTCGGCCGACGCCGAGGGCCTGCACCTGGACTGCGCGGGCGAGCGGATCGTCGTCCCCCAGCAGCGGGTGGCGTCGTCCGTGCGGCACGGCTGGGCCCTCAGCGCCCACCAGGCGGCCGGGACGCGGTGGCCCGCGGTGGTCGTCGTGCTGCCGGGCGACGCGGCGCAGGGGCTGAGCCGCCCCTGGGTGTACACCGCGTTCGGCCGGGCCGAGCGGCACCTCTCCGTGGTGCACGGCGTGGACCAGGCGCTCCCGCGCGCGGTCGCCGAACCCCCGGCCCAGGACCGCACGACGCGGCTGCGCGGCCTCCTGGAGGCCGCGGCCCACTGACCGGGCCGCGCGCCGTCCCGTACCCCCGGCCGATTCCGGCGGCGGGTACGGGACGGGCAGGACACACGGGGGTACGGACCCGGGCGACGGCACGGGTCAGGAGCCGTCCGCCACCAGCCCCGCCGGTTCCTCGTCGGTGTCGTCCTCGTCGAAGACGGAGCTGACGTCGAAGCGGCACACCACGAGTTGCGGATCCGCGTCCTCGAACGGTGCGTCGAGCCACTCCCCCGCCTCCGGCGGCTCCTCCACGGCCGTGACCCAGAGCGTGGAGTCCCCTTCCTCCAGCCCGAACTCGGCGTGCCGGGAGGCGATCTCGTCCGGTTCGTACTCCCCGAACAGCACACCGAGCGCCGCGTGGACGCTGGAGCCGACGACCGCGGCGCTCCCGGTGGCCCGGTCGTCGGGATCGAGGTCGGCGATCCGCTGTGCCTGTGCGAACAGCCGCGGCGGCTCCACCACGGCGTAGTCCCGCCGGATCAGAACGCTGAGCGCGTTCGGTTCCTCGGGGCCGGCGTACGGCGGCAGGGAGCCGTCCGCACCCGGGATCTCGAAGGGAGTGACCTCGTCGTAGCGGTCGTAGAGCAGTTCGTCGTAGACCTCGGCGGCGGCGGCCAGTGCGTTGAACGCGTCGTAGACGGCGGGATCGTCGTCCCCCGTCCGGCGCTCGACCGCGTCGAGGTGACGGTCGAGCGCGGCTTTGATGGCTTCGGCGGCGGCGCGTACCTCGGCAGCGGTGGGCTGCGCAGCATCAGACATGGTGCAGACGCTATCCGTACCGGGCCTCTGCCCGCACAATGGATGGGATGCCGGAATACGAATTTGTCGATGTGTACGTACCGCGCGGGGTGTCCCGGAAGGACGCCGCACGCCTGCTGACCGACCATGCCGAGTACGGGCACTGGGAACTGGACCGACTGACGCTGCGCCACGACGGCAGCCGCAGGGTGCGGCTGCGGCGGCGGATCATCCGCCAGCTCCGCGCCACCTGGTGAGAGGGGCGGGCCCCGCTGTCGCGGGTCCCGCCCCTCTCGCTTCGCCGCCTCGGTCCGTTACGCGGACAGGCGGGCGCGGCGGTAGAACACCGCTCCCGCGCCCGCCAGCAGCAGGCCCGCGCTCGCCGGGATCAGCAGTCCGGCACCGCCCGCCCCGGTGTGGGCGAGCTGGGGCACGTTCTGCGCCTCGGGCACGTTCGGTACCTCCCGCGGGCCCGGCACCGGCGGCTTGTGCTCGGTGACCGGCGTGACCGGCGTGACCGGGGTGACGGGGGTGACCGGCTTGACCGGCTTGACCGGCGGTGTGACGACGTCCGTGTCGTTCCCGCATTCGTTGCCGAAGGTGGGATTGAGCAGTCCGCCGATGGTGACGCTGTTCCCGCAGACGTTCACGGGGATGTCGATCGGCGCCGAGATGCTGTTCCCGGACAGCACGCCCGGCGAGCCCTCCGCGACGCCCTGGGCCGTCGCCCCGCCGTCGATCGGGGCCCGGTGCTTGCCCGTTCCCGGCCGGCTCGCCTGGGTGAGGTCGCCGGACACCTGGCTGGCGGAGGCGTGCTTGCCCGTGGAGGCCCCCTGCGAACCATTTCCGCAGGTGTTCCCGAACGCGGGGTTGATCAGCGCCACGACGTCCACGGAGTTCCCGCAGACGTTGACCGGGACGTCGACCGGGATCTGGACGGAATTCCCGGACAGCACCCCCGGGGAATTCGCGGCGCCCCCGGACGCCCCCGCGTCCGCGTGCGCGTACCCACCGCTCAGCGCGAGCGCGCCGCCCGCCGCCGCCATGGTGATCAGGCCCTTGCGCGTGACCTGTCGCATAACTTCTTTCCTGCCTTCTGCCTTCCGGAATACCCCCGGACTCGATCGAGCGGGGGCGAAGTACCCAGCAGCCCCGGAGTGCATGACGTGCACTCCGGGGCCGACCGGATTCAAACCCTCACGGGTTGACCCATCAACGTCAGGCGTTGACGCAGGCGTTGCCGAAGGTGGGGTTCAGCAGCCCGATGATGTCGACCGTGTTGCCGCACAGGTTCATCGGGACGTGCACGGGCACCTGGATGGTGTTGCCCGAGATGACACCCGGGTTGCCCATGGCGGCGCCCTGGGCGCCGGAGTCCGCGACGGCCATGCCCGCACCCGAGAGCACCAGACCACCGGTCACGGCCGCAGCAGCGACGACCTTCTTGATCATTGTTTCCTCCTAGTTGGCAATGCGGTCCCAGCCGCGGACCGCATCACCTGTAACGAGGACGAGCTAATCGGGCTACGAGCGTATGGTTCCTTTCACTCGTTCCGGTCAAATACGCACGCGCTGGCGATTATTGGCGTGACACAACGGCGGACCGGCGTCACTCGTCCCTGCTCGGAGGCCGCGCGGGCTCAGCAGTTGTCGATGAAGCGGTCGAGCACCCGCACGCCGAACTTCAGACCGTCCACCGGCACCCGCTCGTCCACGCCGTGGAACATGCCCGCGAAGTCGAGCTCCGGAGGCAACTGCAGCGGGGCGAACCCGAAGCACCGGATACCGAGATCGTCGAAGGACTTGGCGTCGGTACCGCCCGAGAGCATGTAGGGGACCGCACGAGCGATCGGGTCCTCGGCCTTGAGGGCCACCTGCATCGCCTCGACGAGCGAGCCCTCGAAGCTGGTCTCCAGCGCCTTGTCCGTGTGCACGTCCTCCCGCTTCACCCGGGGGCCGAGGATGCGGTCCAGATCGGCCAGGAACTCCTCCTCGAAGCCGGGCAGGAAGCGGCCGTCGACGTGGGCCACGGCCTGTCCGGGGATGACGTTCACCTTGTAGCCGGCACCGAGCATGGTGGGGGCCGCCGAGTTGCGGAGCGTGGCGCCGACCATCTTGGCGATGCCGTTGAGCCTGGAAAGCGTGGCCTCCATGTTCTCCGGGTCGAGCGGGACACCGAGCGCGTCGGACAGCTCGTCGAGGAAGGACCGCACGGTCTTGGTCACCCGGACCGGCCACTTGTGCCGCCCGAGCCGTCCGACCGCCTCGCACAGCTCGGTGATCGCGTTGTCGCCGTTGGTCATCGAGCCGTGACCGGCGGTGCCGTCCACGGTGAGCCGCATCCAGTGCATGCCCTTCTCGGCCGTCTCGACGAGGTAGAGCCGCAGCTTCTCGTTCACCGTGAAGGAGAAGCCGCCGACCTCGCCGATCGCCTCGGTGACGCCCTCGAAGAGACCGGGGTGCCTGTCCACGAGATACCGCGCCCCGTACGTGCCGCCCGCCTCCTCGTCGGCGAGGAACGCCAGCACGATGTCACGCGGGGGCTTGCGGCCGCTGCGCAGCCGGTCGCGGACGACCGCGAGGGTCATCGCGTCCATGTCCTTCATGTCGACCGCGCCCCGGCCCCACACGCAGCCGTCCGCCACCTCGCCGGAGAACGGGTGGTGGGTCCAGTCGTGGGCATTGGCCGGCACCACGTCCGTGTGCCCGTGGATGAGCAGCGCGGGACGGGACGGGTCCTCGCCCTCGATCCGGGCCACGGTCGAGGCCCGGCCCTTGTGGGACTCGATGATCTGCGGCTCCAGCCCGACCTCGGCCAGCTTCTCCGCGACGTACTCGGCGGCGCCGCGCTCCCCCGGCCCCGAGTGGTCCCCGTAGTTGCTGGTGTCGATGCGGATCAGGTCACGACAGAGGTCCACGACCTCGTCCTCGCCCGGGACGGTCCGGGCCGTGTCGGTCTCGCTCACACTGCTTCCTTCCACTGTCGCTGTGTCCCTCCCCCTCATCCTCCCCCGCTCCGTCCGCCCGCCCAAGGCCCTCCGCCTCTCGTCATGTGCCCTTCACACCCCCGGCGTGATCGAGCACCCCCTGATGTTTGCTATTGTTTTCCACGTCGGAACGGGCGAGGCCCGCGAGACAGACACCTGGTCCGGGTGGCGGAATGGCAGACGCGCTAGCTTGAGGTGCTAGTGCCCTTTATCGGGCGTGGGGGTTCAAGTCCCCCCTCGGACACCACTGAAAACCCCAGCTCAGCTGGGGTTTTCTGCTGTTTCGGGCGAGGTCGCGGGAGCGCACGGCCCACGGGCCCGGCACGCCGTCCACCGACATCCCGGGCCCCGCCTCCCGGGTTACGCGAGCACCTCGGCCAGCAGGGCGGCGGTCCTGGCCACCAGTGCGTTGTCGGCCGGCGCGTCCTCCTCGTACCTGGTCGTGAGGACGGCCATCACGATCGGAGCGCCGCCCGGAGGCCAGGTGATTCCCACGTCGTTGCTGCCGCCGTACCGGCCGCCGCCGGTCTTGTCGGCGACGGTCCAGTCGGCGGGCAGGCCGGCGCGGAACCGCTCGTCGCTGGTCGTGTTGCCGAGCAGCCAGCCGGTGAGGCGGTGCCGGTCCCGGGGCGAGAGCGCGTCGCCGAGCGTGAGGTTCGCGTAGGTGCGGCCGATGGCGCGCGGGGTGGTGGTGTCGGTGGCGCGCCACGGTTCCGCCGAGTTCAGTTCGGGCTCCCAGCGGTCGAGCCGGGTGCGGCCGTCCCCGGTCGAACGGCAGAAGCGGGTGACGGCGGTCGGTCCGCCCAGCTCACGCAGGAGCAGGTTGCCCGCGGCGTTGTCGCTGTGGCGGATGGCCGCGTCGCACAGTGCGCCGACGGTCATGCCGCGGGCGATGTTCTCGTCCTCGCCGGTGATCGGGCAGTACCCGGAGTCCTCCGCGTACCGGCGGGTGTAGTGGATGCGCTCCGCCAGGAACTCGCCGTCGTGGTCGAGGTCGCGCAGCACGGCCGCGGCGGCGATCGTCTTGAACAGCGAGCACATCGGGAAGCGCTCGTCCGCCCGGTAGGCCACCGTCCTCCGGGTGCGCGTGTGGTGGGCGTACACGCCGAGCCGGGCGGTGTGCTCCCGCTCCAGTTGCGCCAGGCGCGAGGCGACGGCGCCGCCGGTCGAGGCGTACGCGGTGCCACCGAGTGCCGGGGGCAGGGCGGCGGAGAGCGCCGCGCCGGCGCCCAGGACGAGCGCGGTACGGCGGGACGGGCGTGGTCCTGTGATGTGCAAGGCGTTCCCTTCTCCGGTGTTCACGACATACCCCGACACGCGGCCGACCCGCGGAACGGTTCCGTCCGGTCGGATGCGGGGCGGTGGGGACGGGCCGCGCCCCGCGCCCCGCGTACCGCGTGCGCGAGGGTGCGGTCGACCGCGTCGGCTTCCCGGGTGGAGCGGGCCCGTTCTCCGTCCCGCGGGGCGGGGGCGGTGCCCCGGCGGGCCGGGACGACCGGGGATACTGGGCGAGCACCCCGACGAGAACACGAGGAGTCCGTTTCCATGCCCACCGCCGTACCGGACGGCGCGCCCCGGTGAGGGGGCGCGCGAAGCCTCCGCCCGCACCGCTGCCCCAGCGGGCCGGGATCGATCCGGTGCGGGTGCGGCTTCCGGAGGACCCGGAGGGGCGGTGGGTGACGGTCGGGGATCATCTGCGGGCACGGTTCGCGGGGCCGGTCGGGGCGGCGCGGGTGGACGCCATGTTCGCCGAGGGGCGGTTCGTGTCCGTGCGCGGTCCCGTGTCCGCCGACGAGCCGTACGCCGCGGGGCGGTACCTCTGGTTCCACCGGGACTTCGCGCCGGAGGAGCCGGTGCCGTTCCCGGTCGGGGTCGTCCATCGCGACGCGCATCTCGTCGTCGCCGACAAGCCGCACTTCCTGGCGACGACACCGCGCGGACGCCATGTCACCGAGACGGCGGTGGCCCGGTTGCGCCGGGATCTGGACATGCCCGCGCTGCAGCCCGCGCACCGGCTGGACCGGCTGACCGCGGGACTGGTCCTGTTCGTGGTGCGGCCCGAGGAGCGGGGGGCGTACCAGACGCTGTTCCGGGGCCGGCTGGTGCGCAAGGAGTACGAGGCGGTGGCACCGTACGATCCCGGGCTGGTCCTGCCCCGGACCGTGCGCAGCCGGATCGTGAAGGAGCGCGGGGTCGTCGCCGCGCGTGAGGAGCCGGGCGAGCCGAACAGCGAGACCCGGATCGAGCTGCTGGAGCACCGGGCGGGTCTCGGCCGCTACCGGCTGCTGCCCGCCACCGGACGCACCCACCAGTTGCGGGTCCACATGAACGGGCTGGGGCTGCCGTTGGTCGACGACCCGGTCTATCCGGTGGTCGAGGCGGATGGCGAGGCCGACGACTGGTCTCGACCGCTCCAACTGCTCGCGCGCGTACTGGAGTTCACCGATCCGGTCACGGGCGAGCCGCGCCGCTTCGAGAGCGGGCTGCGGCTCTCCGCGTGGCCGGAGCGGTGACCGGCGGGCCGTACCGGTCCGGGGCCGGGTGACCTGCGCGGGCCCGGGGCCGGTGTGTGCCGCCCGGCCTCAGAGCCTGTCGGGTGACCTTCGACCGGAAAGCGGACGCGGCATGGTGTTGTGCGATTCCAAGGCGCCGGGATGCCCTCGTGGTGGCACTACGAGGGCATCCCGGCAACGCCGGAAGTGTGCGCGCCAGGGCGTGGCCGCCCGGTCAGAGGCCACCCGACAGGCTCTCAGTGGCCGCGGGCGATCCACTCGTCGAGGTGCGGGGCCTCCGCGCCGATGGTGGTGGAGTCGCCGTGTCCGGTGCGGACCTTGGTCTCCGGGGGCAGGGGGAGCAGCCGTTCCCTGATCGAGCCGATGATCGTGGGGAAGTGGGAGAAGGAGCGTCCGGTGGCTCCCGGGCCGCCCCGGAAGAGCGTGTCGCCGGTGAAGACGGTGGTCAGCCCGGGGGCGTACAGGCAGACGGCGCCGGGCGCGTGGCCCGGGGTGTGCAGGACCGTGAGCGTCGCGTCGGCGATCCGCAGTTCCTGCCCGTCGGTCAGTTCGCCGTCCGGGGCGCGGTCCGGATGGGTGCGCTTCCACAGCGGCAGGTCGTCGGGGTGCAGCAGGATCGGTGCGCCGGTGGCGGCGGCGAGGGCCGGGGCCGCGTCGATGTGGTCGTTGTGCGCGTGCGTGCACACGATGGCGCGCAGGGCACGGCCGTTCAGCGCGGTCTCGATGGCGTCGGCGTCGTGGGCGGCGTCGATGACGATCGCCTCGGTGTCGTCGCCGACGATCCAGACGTTGTTGTCGACGTCCCACTCCCCGCCGTCGAGGGCGAAGGTGCCGGAGGTGACGAGGTGGTCGATGCGGGCGGCCATCAGAGGACCACCACCGAGCGCAGCACGTCGCCCTCGTGCATCCGGGCGAACGCCTTCTCGACGTCGCCGAGTCCGATGGTCTCGGTGACGAACGCGCCGAGGTCGATGCGGCCCTGCTGGTGCAGATCGATGAGCATGGGGAAGTCGCGCGAGGGCAGACAGTCGCCGTACCAGGAGGACTTGAGCGAGCCGCCGCGGCCGAAGACGTCGAGCAGCGGCAGCTCCAGTCGCATCTCCGGGGTGGGGACGCCGACCAGGACGACGGTGCCCGCGAGGTCGCGGGCGTAGAACGCCTGCTGGTACGTCTCGGGGCGGCCGACCGCCTCGATGACGATGTCCGCGCCGTTGCCGCCGGTCAGCGAGCGGATCGCCTCGACCGGGTCGGTGGAACGGGAGTTGACGGTGTGGGTGGCGCCCATCGACTTGGCCGTCTCCAGCTTGCGGTCGTCGACGTCCACGGCGATGATCCGCGCCGCTCCGGCCAGCCGGGCGCCGACGATCGCCGCGTCGCCGACACCGCCGCAGCCGATCACGGCGACCGAGTCGCCGCGGCCGACCTGGCCGGTGTTGAGGGCGGCGCCGATGCCCGCCATGACGCCGCAGCCGAGGAGTCCGGCGACGGCCGGGGAGACCTCGGGGTCGACCTTGGTGCACTGGCCGGCGGCGACCAGGGTCTTCTCGGCGAACGCGCCGATACCGAGGGCCGGGGAGAGTTCCGTGCCGTCGAGCAGCGTCATCTTCTGCTTCGCGTTGTGGGTGTCGAAGCAGTACCAGGGCCGGCCGCGCAGACACGCCCGGCACTGGCCGCACACCGCACGCCAGTTGAGGACGACGAAGTCGCCGGGCGCGACGTCCGTGACGCCCTCGCCGACGGACTCGACCACGCCGGACGCCTCGTGCCCGAGGAGGAACGGGAACTCGTCGTTGATACCGCCCTGCTTGTAGTGCAGATCGGTGTGGCAGACGCCGCACGCCTGGATCTTCACCACGGCCTCACCGGGGCCCGGGTCGGGGATCACGATGGTCTCGACCCGTACCGGCTCGTTCTTCCCCGGTGCGATGACCCCTTGCACCTGCTGCGACATACCGCGGTCTCCTGTTTCCGTCATTTCGTGAAGATCGAACGCGAACAACCGTACGCCCCGGAAGCGTGTCACGGCGGCGCGCCGCGTCGGCGCGAAACGACCGCCGCCCACCCGGTGGGATGTACCGGTTTCGGTCAGATGGGGCGTTGCGGTGAACTACGGCACCACTCTCCGCGGTCCTTCGATGCAGAGGGATCGCGGGGCCGATACCTGCGGGGGCAGGGGTCCTGTGGTCCACCGACAAATGATCTATGGATCACGGGGGGAAGTACCTTGACCGAGATCGCCGGGTTCACGGAGAAGACCGGCCGACGGACCGACACGGCAGGAACCGACGCGGTGACGGCCGCGGCACCGGCCGGCGCGGCCCGGACCGACGCGGTGGCGCCGGAGGCCGGAGCGGCCGTGTCGGCGGCACGGGTGGGCGGACTCGTGCCGTACGCCGACCCGTTGCCCGTACCGCCGGTGCTGCGCCCGCGGAGCGACGACCCGCTCCACGAGACCGAGATAGCCGTGTCGCCCACCTGGGTACGGATGCACTCGCAGCTGCCGCCGACCCTGATGTGGGGGTACGACGGGATGGTGCCGGGGCCGACCATCGAGGTGCGGCGCGGGGAGCGGATCAGGATCGCCTGGACGAACCGGGTGCCCGAGGGGAGCGAGTACCCGGTGACCGCGGTGGAGGTCGGTCCGGTGGGACCGGGCGAGACGGCCCCGCACAACCGGCCGGGACGCGACGGCGTCGAGCCGGACGCGGACGTCTCCGCGCTGCCCGCCTGGACGGTGACCCACCTGCACGGCGCGCAGACCGGCGGCGGGAACGACGGCTGGGCGGACAACGCCGTCGGCTCCGGCGACGCCCAGCTGTCGGAGTACCCGAACGACCACCACGCCGCCCACTGGTGGTACCACGACCACGCCATGAACATCACCCGTTGGAACGTGTACGCCGGGCTCGTCGGCACGTATCTCGTCCGGGACGACGAGGAGGACACGCTCGGTCTGCCGTCCGGCGACCGGGAGGTGCCGCTGATCCTCGCGGACCGCAACCTGGACACCGATGAGGACGGACGGCCGAACGGGCGGCTGCTGCACAAGACCACCGTGGTCGTCGCGGCCGACCCGGAGACCGGAAAGCCGGTGTCGCTGCCGTTCCTGGGCCCGTACACGACGGTCAACGGCCGTATCTGGCCGCACTTCGACGTGGACGACGCCTGGTACCGGTTCCGGCTGGTCAACGCCTCCAACGCCCGGATCTACGATCTGGTGCTGCTGGACGACGCCAACGAGCCGGTGCCGGGCGTGATCCGGCAGATCGGCAGCGACGGCGGGCTGCTGCCGCGGCCGGTCCCGGTCGACTTCGACGAGTCGATGCCCTCGCTGACGATCGCGCCGGCCGAGCGGATGGACCTGCTGATCGACTTCTCGGCGCTGGCCGGGCGACGGGTCCGCCTGGTCAACCGGGGCAGGCTCGGGCCGGGGGTGCCGGACCTCGCGTCCAGCGTGCCGTTCCCGCAGGTGATGGAGTTCCGGGTACGGGAGACCGGGCTGCGGGACGCCTTCGTGCCGCCGGAGGTGCTGTCGGGTTCCTTCCGCCGGTACGAGCACGGCCTGGTGGAGCACGGGCACCGGCTCGTCGTGCTGACCCCGCCCGGCACGGTCGGGGGCGGCGGCCACCCGGAGATCTGGGAGATGACGGAGGTCGAGGACGCGTCCGGGGTGCCGATGCCGTCGGACGGCGTCGTCCAGGTGCGGGGCGAGGACGGCACGGTGCGCACGTACCGCAGGATCGCCCGGAGCTTCAATGACGGGCTCGGGTTCACGGTCGGCGAGAACACGTACGAGCAGTGGTCGTTCCTCAACCTGGGCGCCCCGACCCATCCGATGCACATCCACCTGGCGGACTTCCAGGTCCTCGGCCGGGAGGCGTACACGGTGGACGGCTTCGACACCGCGATCGGCGGCACCCGCTCCCCCGTGGCGTTCGACCACGGCACCGAGATCCCGGTGCCGGCGAACGAGCAGGGCTGGAAGGACGTCTTCCGGGTGCCGCAGGGGCAGTTGGTGAAGGTGCTCGGCAACTTCGACGGCGGGTACGGACGGTTCATGTACCACTGTCATCTGCTGGAGCACGAGGACATGGGCATGATGCGGCCCTTCGTCGTGTTGCCGCCGGAGGCGCTCAAGTTCGACCACGGCGCCGGGCACGGCGGCCACGGCCGGGGGCACGGCGGCTGACCCGGTCGCGAACGGCGGCCCCCGCGGGAGCGCCGACGCCGTCCCGGTGACGCGTCGGCCGCTTCGCGCCTGTCGTCGGACCGCCGCCGCACGGACGGCCGCGGGTCCGCTCTTCTTCAGCCACGTCAACGACGCCGGGTTCCGGCTGGTGAAGGAGTACTTCGGAATGAACGTCGGTCGGATGATCAAGACCTGGTCGGTGACGGAGACCGTCATCTCCGTGGTCGCGCCGGCCTTCATCCTGCCGCTGTCGCTGATTCTCCAGTGCCGCGTCAGGCAACGTTTGCCCCGTCTGCCCCTCCCGGCACGGTCCTCCCCCCTCGGCGGCTGCCGGGGCCGTGCCCGATGGCGCCCGACGGTCCGGCACGCATGCCAAGGCGTGCGTCCGGTTCGGCGGACGCCGTCGCCATGTGCGCGGTCGACCGGCGGGAACGGAGTGCGTGCCGTCCGGCGCCGGGTTCGTGAGCGCGTGCCAGACTGAGCGCCATGCCGAACAGTGAACCCCTCAAGCCCTTTCTGCTCGCCTTCCCCGGCCCGCTGCGCGACCGGCTCGTCCGGGCGGTGCTCGAGGGCGTGAAGGTGTCGACGACCGGGCTGCTCGCCGAGTACGAGGCGGAGAAGGAGGAGCTGCCCCCGGTGGGTGAGCGGTCCGCGCTGATCGACTCGGACGGCCGTGAGATCGCGGTGCTGGAGGTGACGGAGGTACGGGTGCTGCGCCTCGGCGACATCGATCTGCCGCATGTGATCGACGAGGGCGAGGGGCACGCCTCGGTGGCCGAGTGGCGCGCGGACCACGAGAGGTTCTGGCACGGCACGGAGATGCGGGAGGCGCTCGGCGACCCGGGCTTCACCGTGAACGACGACACCATGGTCGTCGCCGAACGGTTCCGGGTCGTCGAGCTGTCGGTCCCCGTGGCGGGCTCGGCGGAACGGTAGGGGCGGCCGGCCTCACCCGCCTTCCCGGGAACGCGATCCGGGCCCCGCCCCCGGCCGCGCCCGTGGCCCGCGATTCCGCCCCCGCCCCGGAGCCGGGACCGGAGCCGGACCGGGACCGGAGCCGGACCGGGACCGGCGCCGGACCGGGACCGCGGCGGGTCAGGAGACCTTCCGGCAGGTCAGGGGCGGCGGGACGGCGCCCGGGCGGCCGGTGTGCGCGAAGCCGGCCCAGGCGGCGCGCATCGCCCGGCCCAGCTCGTCCACCTCGTCCCATTCGGTGTCCCCCAGCATCGGGGACTTCCGCCAGGCGGCCCGGGTGCCCAGGAGCAGGGGCAGTTCCAGGCAGTGGGTGGCACCGAACGGAGAGCCCGCCGGGCGCCAGTCCAGCCGGTAGGCGTGGACCCGGGCCCCGGCGCGCACCAGCCGCTGCCCGAGGGCGGTCAGCGGTTCCTCGTACATCCGGCGGGTCGGCCCGGCCGGATCGCCGTCCTCGTTCGGCTCCTCGGGGAAGGCCGTCATGTCGTCCGCGTTCCAGCCGTACAGGACGTCCATGCCGCGCACGCCCGCATCGAGTGCCGCGCCGGGCGTCCGGACCGGTCCGAACGGCGGTTCCAGGGTGGAGCCGGAACGGGCGCGGTGGGCGAGGGCGGTGTCCCGTTGCGCGGCGAGCAGGGCTGCGGGGTCGGCGGTGCGCGGGTCGGCGCCGGGGGCGTGGACCGCGAGCCGTTCGACGAAGAGGCGTCCGAGGGCGGTCGCCTCCGCGCGGGGGCGGGTCGTGATCGCCAGCGGGGCGCTCTGCAGGATCGCGCGGTGGAACAGCCCGCGGGCCTCGGGCAGTTCCATCAGCAGCCGGATGGAGAGGGCCCCGGCGGACTGCCCGAAGACGGTGACGTCGGCGGGGTCGCCGCCGTACTCGGCGATGTGCCGGTGCACCCACCGGAGCGCTTCGAGCTGGTCGTACAGGCCCAGGTCGCCTTCGCAGACCCCGTCGAGGCAGAGGTAACCGAGTGCACCGAGGCGGTAGTTGACGGACACCACCACGACGTCGCCCTCGGCGGCGAGCGCTCCTCCGTCGTACCAGTCCATGAGGCCGCCGCCGCTGCTGAAGCCGCCGCCGTGGAACCAGACCATCACCGGCCGCGCCCGGCCGTCGCGGGCGGGTGTGGTGACCGTGAGGCCGAGGCAGTCCTCGCCCTGCGGGCGCCGGTCGAGCGGGGGGCCCATGACCGCGTCGAGCCGGGACGGCGGCTGCGGACAGATCTCGCCGCTCGCCGGACGGGTGTCGTGCCCGGCCACCGGCCGCGGCCGGCCGAACCGCTCGGCCACGGCGTAGCGGATCGGGCCCGACCGGTGGACCCGGGCACCGGTCCGGTCCGCGCCCTCGCCCGGACCGGACCTCGGCGCGCCGGTCACGCGGCGCTCCCGGGCGCCGGCTCGGCCGGGGCCCGCGCCGGTTCCGGCGCCCCTTCCGGCACCAGGCGAAACAGGGCGACGGCGCCCGCCAGGCTCACCGAGCAGATCGCGACCAGGTACCAGGTCACCCCGGTCGAGGAGCCGCCCGAGTTGAGGAGCGCCGTCGAGATCATGGGGGCGAGACCGCCGCCGAGGATCGCGCCGGCCTGGAGGATGAGCGAGGTGCCGGAGTAGCGGACGTTGACGGGGAAGGTGTCGACGATGATGCTGCCCTGCACGCAGTGGGTGACCGGGATGATCAGGCCCATGCCGAGCAGCGCCACCACCGCGAGCGCGGAGTTTCCGGTGTTCAGCAGCGGGAAGAAGGCGACGCACCAGACGAGGATGGCGACGGATCCGCCGATGAACATGGTGCGCCGTCCGTGCCGGTCGGCGATCTTCGTCCACACCGGGATGGTCGCGAACCACAGGGTGGCGGCGACGGTGACGCTCACGATGAGGAACTGCTTGTCGTAGTCGAGGTGCTGGGAGCCGTACGACAGGGTGAAGACCATGAACACGTAGGCGACGGCCGAGTTCGCCACGACGGCGAACAGGGTGAGCGCCAGCCGGGGCAGGCCGACCTTGAAGGACTCCGCCAGCGGGAACCTGACCACCTCGTCGCGGGCACGCGCGCGGTCGAAGGACGGGGACTCGGTCACCCGCAGCCGGATCAGCAGCCCCACGGCGACGAGCACGAAGCTGAGCAGGAACGGGATGCGCCAGCCCCATGAGGTGAAGGCGCGGTCGCCGACGAGCGCGTTGGTGGTGAGGAAGACGATGTTGGCCAGGACCAGTCCGCCGGGCGTGCCCATCTGCGGGAAGCCGGCGTACAGGTTCTTCTTGCCGCGCGGTGCGTGTTCCATCGACATCAGTGTCGCTCCGGCGCCCTCGCCGCCGAGGCCGATGCCCTGGACGATGCGCAGGGCGACCAGGAGGACCGGGGCCCAGAAGCCGATGGTGTCGTAGTTCGGGATGGCTCCGATGAGGGTGGAGCCGATGCCCATCAGCACGAGGGAGACGACCAGCGTCGCCTTGCGGCCGATGCGGTCCCCGTAGTGACCGAAGACCAGTCCGCCGAGGGGACGGGCGATGAAGCCGACGGCGAAGGTGCTGAACGCGGCGAGGGTGCCGGCGGCGGGGCTCAGCGACGGGAAGAACTGCTGGTTGAAGATGAGTGCCGCGGCCGTGCCGTAGAGAAAGAAGTCGTACCACTCCAGGGTCGTGCCCGCGAGCGTGGCGAGCGCGGTTCTGCCGGCGGTGGCTCGGGCTTCGCCCGGGCTTTCTTCGCGAGGTGAAGTGTTCACGGGGTGACCTATCACTTGGATGGCGGGCTGGGGCGGTTCGCTCCGGACAGCCGCTACGACGGCCTGGCTTCACCCGTCGTCAACGGTGGATCCTGATGCCCTGAGACATGACGCACAAATAACCAATTGGGGACTCGTCATACCCGTTCGGGTATAGCAGAGGCGACCACTCCGACATCGGCACGTCGGCTCGGCCGCCCGCCGACACCCGTCCTGCCGGTATGACGAATCTGCTATGGCTCTCCACAGAAATCGCATTTGTACGGCATGACGGCGGGGATCACAGTGGGACCCATGACGGCAGAGACTGGGCGGTGGATCCGCAACTTCGTCGCCGGGCAGTTCGTGGAGCCCGACGAGAACCGCAGCTTCGAGAAGACCGACCCCGCCACCGGCCGGGCGTTCGCCCGGGTGCACGAGGCGGACCGGGAGCTGGTGGACCGTGCCGTGACGGCGGCCCGCCGGGCCCTGCACGACGGGTGGGCGTCGACACCGGTGCGGGAGCGCACGGCGCTGCTGCGGCGGGCGGCGGACCGGATCGAGGAGCGGTTCGAGGAGTTCGTCGCCGCGGAGATCGCGGACACCGGCAAGCCGGTCGTGCAGGCGCGGGAGCTGGACGTCGCCCGCGCCCTGACGAACTTCCGCACGTTCGCCGACGTGGTGGCCGCCGCCGGGCAGGACTCCTTCGTCACCGATCTCGCGGACGGCCGTCGGGCGCTCAACTACGCGGTCCGCAAGCCGCTCGGCGTCGTCGCGGTCGTCGTCCCGTGGAACCTGCCCCTCCTGCTGCTGACCTGGAAGGTCGCCCCGGCTCTGGCCTGCGGCAACGCCGTGGTCGTGAAGCCCAGTGAGGAGACCCCGGCCACCGCCACGCTGCTGGCCGAGGTGCTCGCGGAGGTCGGGCTGCCGGCCGGGGTGTACAACGTGGTGCACGGGTTCGGGGGCGGCTCCGCCGGGGAGTACCTGACCTCGCACCCCGGGATCGACGGCGTGACCTTCACCGGTTCGTCCGCGACCGGCTCGCACGTCATGCGGACCGTCGCGCCCCGGGTCCGCCCGGTGTCGTTCGAACTCGGCGGGAAGAACGCCGCGGTCGTCTTCGACGACGTCGACATCGACGAGGCGCTGAACGGGCTGACCAGGTCGGTCTTCACCAACACCGGCCAGGTCTGCCTGTGCACCGAGCGGGTCTACGTTCAGCGCGGGATCTTCGACGACATCGCCCAGGGGCTCGCCGAGCGGGCCCGGGGTCTGCGGCTGGGCGACCCGCTGGACGAGTCGACGACCACCGGCCCACTGATCTCGCAGGCCCATCGCGAGAAGGTGCTGGGCTACTTCGAGCTGGCCGAGCGGGACGGGGCGCAGGTGCTCGCCGGTGGCGGCGTACCGCAGCTGGGCCCCGGTCTGGCGGGCGGTTCCTGGATCGAGCCGACGCTGTGGACGGGCCTGAGCAACGCGCACCGGGCGGTGCGCGAGGAGATCTTCGGCCCGGTGGCCGCCCTGATCCCCTTCGACACGGAGGAGCAGGCGATCGCCCTGGCCAACGACACGGACTACGGCCTCGCGGCCTCGGTGTGGACCAACGACCTGCGCCGGGGGCACCGGGTGGCGCAGGCGATGAACGTCGGCATGGCCTGGGTCAACACCTGGTTCCTGCGCGATCTGCGCTCCCCGTTCGGCGGCATGGGGCTCTCGGGCATCGGCCGCGAGGGCGGCGAGTCCTCCCTGCACTTCTACACCGAGCCGACGAACGTGTGCGTGCAGCTGTGACCGGTCGACGTGGCCGATCGCCCGTGAGCGATCGACGAGGTCCGGTCACCGGTGGCCGGGCACCCGCGACCGTTCGTCACGACCCCGGCCCGCGCCGTGCGGATACGGCACGGGCCCCGAAGGAAAGGAACGACCAGTGATTTCGGCGGAGCTGACCGGCATCCTGGCGCAACGGCTGGACACGGCGCAGACGTCCCGCAGGGACACCCCGAGTCTCGCCGACGGCCATGAGCTGGACATCGACGACGCGTACGCGGTGCAGGCCGCTCTGCTGGCGCTGCGCGAGGCGCGCGGCGAGCGGATCGTCGGCGTGAAGCTGGGCTTCACCAGCAAGGCGAAGATGGCGCAGATGGGCGTCTCCGACGTGATCGTGGGACGGCTCACCGACGCGATGCGGATCGCGGACGGCGGTGAGGTGGACCTGTCGCGCTTCATCCACCCGAAGGCCGAGCCGGAGGTGGCGTACCGGATCTCCCGGGACGTGGACCTGGACGATCCGTCGGTGAACATCGTGTCCTGCGTGGACGCGATGGCTCCGGCCATCGAGATCATCGACTCGCGGTACCGGGACTTCCGGTTCACGTACACCGATGTCGTCGCGGACAACACCTCCGCGTCCGCCTTCGCGATCGGCCCGTGGCGACCGGTGGAGAACGTCGCCGACCGCGCGGTGCGGCTGCGCACCGGCGGTCAGGAGACGACGGGCTCGACCGCCGCGATCCTCGGCGACCCGGTGAACGCGCTCCACGCGCTGCTGGACATGGCCCGGCGCCGCCGCATCCCGCTGGAGGCGGGCCAGGTGGTGCTGGCGGGCGCGGCCACGGCGGCGCTGCCGCTGACGGCCGGAATCACCGAGTGCGAGGTGGCGGGCGTCGGTTCCGTCACGATGAAGGGGTGCTGATGAACGGCTCACGGGTGATCGAGGGCAAGGCCGCCCCGCGCGGGCGGTTCCCGCACGTGAAGGTCGTCGGGGACCTGGTGTTCGTCTCCGGCACCAGTTCTCGCCGACCCGACAACACGTTCGTGGGGGTGGAGGCCGACGAGTTCGGCACCACGAACCTGGACATCCGGGCGCAGACCCGGGCGGTGATCGAGAACATCCGCGACATCCTCGCCGAGGTGGGCGCGGAGCTCTCCGACATCGCGCAGATCACCACCTATCTGGTGTCCATGAACGACTTCGGCGGATACAACGAGGTCTACGGCGAGTTCTTCGACGAGCGGGGCCCGACCCGTACGACCGTCGCGGTGCACCAGCTGCCGCATCCCCATCTGCTGATCGAGATCCAGGCCGTCGCGCATCTGCCGCGGCCCCGCACGACCGTCACGGCGCACAGCACGGAGGTGTCCTCATGACCGCCATTCCCCCGGTCATCGATTTCCAGGGCTGGATCACCGAGCACGAGCACCTCCTCAAGCCGCCGGTGAACAACCGCACCATGTCCCTGGGCCAGGACTTCATCGTCCAGGTCGTCGGCGGCCCCAACCAGCGGACCGACTTTCACGTCGACCCGTACGAGGAGTGGTTCTACCAGGTCAAGGGCGACATGCACGTCGACCTGATGACCGATCAGGGGCCGCGGACCGTGCACATCCGTCAGGGCGAGGCATGGCTGCTGCCCGGCAACGTGCCGCACTCCCCGCAGCGGCCCGACGCCGGTTCGATCGGGCTGGTCATCGAGCGGGTGCGGGAGGAGGGGACCCTGGAGAAGTTCCAGTGGTACTGCCCCGGCTGCTCCGCGCGGATCCACGAGGTCGAGCTCCAGGTGCGGGACATCGTGGCCGATCTGCCGCCGGTCTTCACCGAGTTCTACGGTGACGAGAAGGCGCGTACGTGCCCGGAGTGCGGTGCCCTGCACCCCGGGAAGGGCTGAGCGTGGACCGCACGATCGACATCCACACCCATTACGTTCCGCGTGGCTGGCCGGATCTGACGGCCGAGGCCGGACCGGACGCGCCCTGGCTGCGGATCGAGTCCGAGTCGGACGCCGTGATCATGATGGGCTCCAAGGAGTTCCGGCGGATCCGGTCCGACGCCTGGGACGCCGGGACGCGGCTGCGGGACATGGACGCGGACGGGATACACCGTCAGGTGGTCTCCCCCACCCCGGCGTTCTTCACCTACGGGCGCGACGGCGCCGAGGCGGCGAAGATAGCGCGCATCTTCAACGATCTCGCGCTGGAGATCGTCGCTCCGGCGCCGGACCGGCTGATCCCGTTCTGCCAGGTGCCGTTGCAGGACCCGGACGCGGCCTGCCGCGAGCTGGAACGCAGCATCGCGGGCGGCCACCGGGGCGTGGAGATCGGCAACCACGTCGGTGACCAGGACCTGGACAGCGAAGGCGTCGTGACCTTCCTCCAGCACTGCGCCGCGCTCGACGTGCCGGTGTTCGTGCACCCCTGGGACATGGCGAGTTCGCCGCGTCTGGACCGGTGGATGGCGCAGTGGCTCACGGCCATGCCCGCCGAGACCCATCTGTCGATCCTGGCCCTGATCCTGGGCGGCGTCTTCGACCGGATCGACGAGCGGCTGAAGATCTGCTTCGCGCACGGCGGCGGGTCCTTCGCCTTCTGGCTCGGCCGGATGGAGAACGCCTGGTACGGCAGGAACGACGTGATCGGAACCTCGGAGCACCCGCCCTCGCACTACCTGGGCCGGTTCTACGTCGACTCGGTGGTCTTCGACGACCGTGCGCTGCGGCTCCTGGTCGACACGGTCGGCGCGGAGCGGGTGATGGTGGGCAGCGACTACCCGTACCCGCTCGGGGAACGGCCGGTCGGCGAGGTGGTCCGCAGGAGCGCGTTCCTGGACGACCACAGCCGGGAGCTGATCACGTACGGCAACGCGGAACGGTTCCTGGGGCTGGACGGTCCGCAGGGCTGAATGATCACGCGAGCCGGCCGGTCCGGGGGGCGAACGGCCCCTCGGACCGGCCGGTTTCCGTTGTCGCGGCCCCGGGCTCACGGCATCGGGGCCCGCGGTCGTCGCGGGAGGAGGTGCCCTCATGTCCCGCGGTCCCGGACGGGACCGGCGGCACCGCAATACGACTACCTACCGTCATTCGGAGGTTTCTAATCGTCATGATCATCACACTGTGTGCACCGAACATATGAGCTAGCGTTCCCCTTCATGATCAAGATCTCACCCCCTTCCGACCAGGCCGCTCCCACCGTCCACGCGCTGACGCGGGCGCTGTTCGGCGAACAGCGGGAGAGCCTCCACGAGCCCTGGCGCAAGCTGTTCGGCACCGAACCGTTCGGCTTCCGGGAAGGGCTTCCGCCCGACGAACGCGCCGCGCTCTCCTACGAGCGTCTGCGTCTGATCAACGACGCGCTCGACAGCCCCGAGGAGTTCGTGGCCGACGTGGAACGCCTCACGGCGCTGCACGAATGGGTCGGGCCGGTGGACGCGGGGCTGGGGACGGTCGCGAGCATCCACTACAACCTCTTCCTCGGCAGCCTCCTCGACCACCCCGCGGGCCCGGACCGTGAGATCGGCGAATTCGTCGACTTAAGGCGTACGGGAACCTTCCTGTGCACGGAGGCCGGCCACGGCAACAGCGCCGCACAGCTGGAGACCACCGCCACGTACGAACCGGCCTCGCGCGAGTTCGTGCTGCACACGCCCCACGCGGGCGCCCGCAAGTTCATGCCGAACACGAGTCCCACCGGCGGCCCCAAGACCGCCGTCGTCGCCGCCCGTCTCATGACGGACGGGCAGGACCGGGGCGTCTTCCTGTTCCTCACCCCGCTCGGCGACGAGAACGGGCTGCCGACGCCGGGCGTCGACATACGCAGGCTGCCGCAGACCGCCACCGCCCCCGTCGACCACTGCGTCACCTCCTTCGACCACGTCCGACTGCCGTACGAAGCGCTGTTGCAGGCCGAACACGGGCGCCTCACGCCGGAAGGCGTCTTCACCAGCTCGATCGGCAGCCCCCGCAAGCGTTTCCTCCAGTCCATCGGCCGCGTCACCGCGGGCAAGCTCTGCATGAGCGCCTACAGCCTCGGGGTCACCCGCCACGCGCTCGCGGTGGCGGTGCGGCACGCCCACACGAGGCGGACGTCCGGGGTGACGGCGGGCGGCAGCGTTCCGCTGTTCGCCCACCGCAGCCACCACACTCCGCTCCTCGACGCGATCGCCACCACCTACGCGGCGACGTTCCTGCACCGCGCCGCGGTGCGGCGATGGGCGGGGGCCACCGGGTCCGAGCGGGAGGACGCGGAGCGGTTCGCGGCCGTCGCCAAGGGGTGGATCACCTGGCGGGCCCGCGACGTCATGACCGAGTGCCGCGAACGCTGTGGCGCGCAGGGGCTGTTCCTCGCCAACGGGATCGCGGGGCAGCTCGCCGCCAACGAGGGGACCATCACGGCGGAGGGCGACAACCTCGTCGTCTGGGTCAAGGCCGCCGGCGAGATGCTCCTCGGGCACTTCACTCCGAAGGAGCCCCAGGACACGCCGCCCGAGGCCCGCGAGCTCGACGATCCGCACTTCCTCCAGGACCTGCTGGCCGACATCGAGCGCATATGGCACCGGCGCGCACGGACCCGGCTGCGCGGCGGAGCGGCCGGCAACCCCCTCAACCGGTGGAACGCCACCGTCACACCGGCTCTGGAACTGGTCGACGCCCACGCGCACCGCCAGGCCGCCCAGGCTCTCCAGGACGCCGCCGACCAGGCCTCCCACCCCGAGGCGCAGCGCCAACTGCGTCTGCTGCACCGCCTGTTCACGCTGCGCCGGGTGGCGGCCCACAGCGGGGACCTGCTCGCCGAGGGACACCTCACCCACGAACAGGTGCGAAGGCTCCCGGACGCGGCCGAGTACGTGGTCGAGGAACTCGCACCCCACGCCATGACCCTCACGGACGGATTCGCCGCCGTGGACGAGGTCCTCCTCGACCACCCGATCAACCGTCCGGACGCGTTCGAGGGCATCCTGCCGCCCCGGTGAGGACCCCGGCCGGTGCGGAGGGCCGGTGTGCGGGACCGGTGCGCCGGGCGGCCTCCCGGCGACGGACCCGGCGCACCGCCTGTCCGCCACCGCCAGGGGCCTCTCCGGGCCCGGAACGAGTCAGTCGCCGTCCACGGCCCGCGGGGACATGTGGGCGGCGATGTCCTCCAGGCTCCGGATCACCGCCTGCGCCGAGGGGCCCAGCGCGCGGGCGGCCGACAGGGTCAGCCCGACGCTGTGACTGATCGGGTCCAGTGGCAGCGCCAGCCTGACGAGCCGCGGGTCGTCCTGGACGATCAGGCTGGGCAGTGCCGCGACGACATCCGTCTCCAGCAGGAGTTGACGAACCGTCAGGAATGAGGTGGTCTCCACCCGGTTCATCGGCAGTTGCATGCCGTGCCGGGCGAAGAACTCCTCGATCTCCCGCCGCAGCGCGGTCTCGGCCCCCGGCAGGATCCACGGGTAGTCCGCCAGCCCGGCGAGGTCCACCGGGTCCCGTCCGGCGAGCGGGTGCCCGGCCCCGACGACGAGTTCGACCGACTCGTCGTAGAGCTTGCGGCGCACGATCCGCTCGTCGGAGGGGACGGTGAGCCGGCCGACGACGAAGTCGATGCGGCCGGCCTCCAGGTCCAGGAGCAGCGCTTCCGGCGACGCCTCCCGCACGACCACCGTCAGATAGGGGCGCTCCTTCTTGATCTCCGCGATGGCCCTCGGAAGGAGCACATTGGATCCGGCCAGGTGAGTGCCGACGATCACGGTGCCGCGGTCGGCGTCGGCCAGCTCCACGACATGACGGCCCGCCTGGGCCAGCTGCGCCAGCACCGCCCGCGCGTGCTCGGTGAACGCCTCGCCGAACACGGTGGCGGTGACGCCCCGCGGACCGCGTTCGTAGAGCGGGACGCCGAGGATCTCCTCCAGCTCGTGCAGGCTGCGGGTGGCGGCCGGCTGGGTGACGTGCAGCTCCGCGGCGGCGCCGACGACGCTTCCCTGCCGGGAGAGCGCGTCGACGAGGACCAGGTGGCGGAACTTCAGCCGCCCGTCGAGGAGGCGCGGGATCTTCACCCCCCGACTCTATCCGCGATCCGCGCCCTCGCTCCGGACGGGCCGGTTCCGGACATCCCGCGAGGGCCGGGCGGTACCGGTACCTCACGGCGGCCGGGCCGGTTCCGCGTACGGCACGCCGTGGCGCCCGTCGGGGCCGCGGGACAGCCCTCAGCCGACGGCCTTCGCCGCCGCCCGTCCCGCCGCGCGGCCGGAGAACACGCAGCCGCCGAGGAAGGTCCCCTCCAGCGAGCGGTAGCCGTGCACCCCGCCGCCGCCGAATCCGGCCGCCTCCCCCGCCGCGTACACACCGGGCAGCGGGCCGCCGCCCTCGGTGAGCACCCGGGAGGACAGGTCCGTCTCCAGCCCGCCGAGCGACTTGCGGGTCAGGATGCCCAGCCGTACGGCGATCAGCGGGCCGGCCGCGGGGTCGAGGAGGCGGTGCGGTGCGGCCGTGCGGATCAGCCGGTCGCCGAGGTACGCGCGGGCACCGCGCATCGCGGTGATCTGGAGGTCCTTGGTGAACGGGTTGGTGATCTCCCGGTCGCGGGCGACGATCTCGCGGCGCAGCTCGGCCTCGTCGATCAGCGCCTCGCCGGTCAGCGCGTTCATCCCGCGCACCAGGGCGGACAGGTCCTTCTCGACGACGAAGTCCGCCCCGTGGTCCATGAACGCCTTCACCGGTGCCGGTACGTCGGCGCGGGCCCGCCCGATCACGTCGCGGACCGACTTCCCGGTCAGGTCGGGGTTCTGCTCGGAGCCGGAGAGCGCGAACTCCTTGCCGATGATCTTCCGGTCGAGGACGAACCAGGTGTACTCGTGGCCGGACCTCATGATGTGTTCGAGGGTGCCGAGGGTGTCGAAGCCCGGGAAGAGCGGGACGGGCAGCCGCCTGCCGCGGGCGTCCAGCCAGAGCGAGGACGGGCCGGGCAGGATCCGGATGGCGTGCTTGTCCCAGATCGGGTTCCAGTTCTCGATGCCCTCGGTGTAGTGCCACATCCGGTCCCGGTTGATGTGGCGGGCGCCCGCCTTCTCCGCGACGCCGAGCATCAGCCCGTCGACGTGGGCGGGCACGCCGGAGAGCAGCTTCGCGGGCGGGGTGCCGAGCCGCCGGGGCCACTGCTCGCGCACCAGGTCGTGGTTGCCGCCGATGCCGCCGGAGGTGACGATCACCGCCTGGGCCCGCAGCTCGAAGGTACCGGTCACCACCCGGCTGCTCGCGGTGCCCCGGGCCGCCGCGCTCGGTTCCAGGATCTCGCCGGTCACCGTGTCGACGGTGCCCGCGGTACGGCCGAGGCCGGTGACCCGGTGGCGGAACCGGAACCGGACCAGCCCCCTGGCCGCACCCGCGCGGACCCGGCGCTCGAACGGGGCGACGACGCCGGGGCCGGTGCCCCAGGTGATGTGGAAGCGGGGCACGGAGTTCCCGTGGCCGGTCGCCGCGTAGCCGCCGCGCTCCGCCCAGCCGACGACGGGGAACAGGCGCAGCCCCTGGGCGTGCAGCCAGGACCGCTTCTCACCGGCCGCGAAGTCGACGTACGCCTCGGCCCACTTCCGCGGCCAGTGGTCCTCCTCGCGGTCGAAACCGGCCGTGCCGAGCCAGTCCTGGAGGGCCAGCTCATGGCTGTCCCTGATCCGCAGCCGACGCTGTTCGGGCGAGTCGACGAGGAACAGTCCGCCCAGCGACCAGTGCGCCTGGCCGCCGATCGACTGCTCGGGCTCCTGGTCGAGCAGGATCACCGACCGGCCCGCGTCGACCAGCTCGGCGGTGGCCACCAGACCCGCGAGCCCTGCCCCGATCACGATCACATCAGCGTCGTACGCCATGGGTTCCATCCTTGTCGGGGAGGTTCGGCCGGGCCTCGGTGGCATCGTCGGCGGGAACCGCCGGGCCACGTCGGCGCCCGGCCCGAACGCCGGGATTCAGCGGAAGTCACGACCTGGGGAGCAAGAGGGAGCGGGCTCCCGACGCCCTGCGACTCCGCCTCCCGCGTCGTCGTCGGTCACCGACGCCCCGCGTCGGTGACCTCCTCCGCCTCGGATCCGAAGCCGCACGACGCCGCTCGCCGATCCACTCCCTCTTGCTCCCCAGGTCGTCACTCGTGCGTCAGATCTTCTGCACCGGCCGCCACGACGTCAACCGCCCGGTCGGCGGCACTCCGACCGCGCTCGGCGGTCACAGGCGCTATCGTCGATACAAATCACCCATTTCCGGCCTGCCTTGGGGTAGAAGCGTGTCGGTGCTGGTTTTCGTGCTCGCCGTGAGTGGCGCCTGCTGCCTGGGCTTCGGCTTCGTCCTCCAGCAGGACGCCGCCTCGCACGCGCCGAGGAGCGACTACCTCTCCCCCCGCCTGCTGCTGGATCTGATGCGGGTGCCGAGCTGGCTGGCCGGGATCGGGCTGATGGTCTGCGGCATGGTGCTGGGCGCGCTGGCCCTGGGCAAGGGCGAGGTGTCCGTCGTCGAACCGCTGCTCGCCACCAATCTGCTCTTCGCGATGGCCCTGTCGCGCCACCGCACCGGGCAGCGCCTCGGCCGGCAGGGCTGGTCCGGGCTCTGGCTGCTGGCGGGCGGGGTCACCGCGTTCCTGGTGGCGGGCCGGCCGCGCGGCGGCGAGGCGGTGACCGATCCGCTGCGGCACTGGCTGGTCATCGGCGTGGTCGTGGGCGCCGCCCTGCTGCTCACCGCCGTCGCCAAGCGCCACCGTTCCGGGGCCGCCCCGGCGCTGCTCGCGGTGGCGGCCGGGTTGCTGTACGGCTTGCAGGACGCGCTCACCCGGCTGACCGGCCAGCGGATCACCGAGGGCGGGTTCGCGGCCGCGCCGACGGCGTGGCAGCCGTACGGGGTGGTGGTCCTGGGGGTGACGGGCCTGCTCCTGGTCCAGAGCGCGTTCGAGACGGGCCCGCTGCGGGTCTCCCTCCCGCCGCTGACCGCCTCCCAGCCGCTGGCCGGGATCGCCTGCGGGGTCGGGTTCCTCGGCGACCGCCTGCGCACCGACGCGGTCGCGCTGGCCTGGCAGGCATCGGGGCTCGCGGCGATCGTCGTCGGGATCGTGCTGCTGGGACTGCATCCGGCCATGCCGGAGGGACGGGTGGGCCGGCACCGGCACAAGAGCCTCCAGCCGAACTGAACGACGCGGTGGAGCCGGGCACGGCCGGGGGGCGGGTGCACCGTACACCCCGGCACGCCCCGCACGCCGATGTCGACGGCGGCTGGACGACCGGGCCGACCGTCGAGTACGTCATGGGGCGGTGATCCGAGTACGTCGTGGGGCAGTGATCACGAAGGGGGATCTGCTGTTGGATGAGGGGTATGGCTCCTTCTGACGAGATCCCTTCCGGCTCCGGCGCGATCGCTTCCATCGGAACCCCTCCCCAGGCCCCTTGCGACGAGATCCTGGACATCGTCGACGAGAACGACGAGGTCGTGGGGCAGGCCCCGCGCGGTGAGGCGACCGCGCGGGGCCTGCGCCATCGCTGTGTGTTCATCGAGGCCAGGGACGCCGCGGGCCGGCTCTTCGTGCACCGAAGGACCCCCACCAAGCTGGTCTTCCCGTCCCACTACGACATGTTCGTCGGCGGGGTCGTCGGGGCGGGCGAGTCGTACGACGACGCGGCCTTGCGGGAGGCCGAGGAGGAGCTGGGCGTGCGCGGCCTCCCCCGGCCCGAGCCGCTGTTCTCGTTCCTCTACACGAGCGCCGAACACTCCTGGTGGAGCCGGGTGTACCAGGTACGGTGCGAGCTGCCGGTGCACCCGCAGGCCGAGGAGGTCGCCTGGCACGCCTTCCTCACCGACGCCGAGCTGGAGCGCCGGCTCGACGACTGGGAGTGGGTGCCGGACGGCCTGGACGCGTACCACCGGCTGCGCGCCTTCCGGGCGGGCGGAGCGGCGTCCTGAGCCGGACCGGCGGCCATCGGTGCAACGACGAAGGGGTTGGGGCGTGAACGAATTCGTACGGGGGCTGCGGCTGTGGTTCGCGCCTCAGCGCGTCCGCGAGGAGGGCGAGACCCCCGACTACCGGTTCTCGCTCGCCAACGAGCGGACGTTCCTGGCCTGGCTCCGCACGGCCCTCGCACTGATCGGCGGTGGCTTCGCGGTCGACCAGTTCCTTCCGGAGCTGGCGTGGGGCGTCCGGGCCGGTCTGGCGCTGGCGCTGCTGGCGGCCGGTGTGCTGTGCGCGCTGCGGGCGATCAACCACTGGGTGCGCTGCGAACGGGCGATGCGACGCGGCGAGGACCTGCCGGTCTCCCGGTTCCCGACGCTGCTGGGGCTGACCGTCGCCGTGGTCGCCGTGGCGATGGTGCTGGTGGTCCTCTTCGGCTGGGAGAGCCGGTGACGGACGGTGCGCGGACGGCCGATGCGCGCGACCCCGGGCTGCAGCCCGAGCGCACCAGGCTGGCGTGGCGGCGCACGACGCTGTCCTGCACGGTGGTGGCGCTGCTGGCGGTCCGGCAGTCGCTCCACGCCGGCGCGGGCCCCGCGGCCCTCGTCGCCGTCGCGCTGAGCGCGCTCGCCTGGCTGGGCTTCCTGCTGGTGGCGCACCAACGGGTGGTCCGGATGGCGGCCCGGCGGCCCCGGCCGCTGCCGGCGCGGGGCGCGCTGGCCGCGGCGGCGTGCGTGATCGCGCTGGCGGTGTTCGCCGCGGGCCTGGTGTTCTGAGGCCCGGCGCGCGGACGTGCCGCCGGTTCGTGGCCGCCTTCCCCACCGCCTGCGTACCCGCCGGCGCGCGGACGTGCCACCGGGTCGTGGCCGCCTGCCCCGTACCTCACCCGTCGCCACCCCGCGGCCGGCCTCCTCCCCTCGCCCCTGTCACCGTCCCCCCAGCACCTCCGCGCCCCGAATTCCCGGGGGACGCTGGACGACATACCGACTGGTCGGCATCATGAACTCCGACCGTCTCTCGTCCCGGAGGTGCGCACCATGAGCTCAGCCCATCCGCCAGGTCTCGCCCTCGACCGGCTGCGCAGGCATCTCGACCGCGAGCGGCCGGGGCTGGTGAACGGACCGCTCGAAGCCCGGCTCATCGAGGGCGGCCGGTCGAATCTGACCTATCTCGTGGCCGACGGCACCGGCCGCTGGGTCGTGCGCAGACCTCCGCTGGGGCACGTACTCGCGACCGCGCACGACATGAAGCGCGAGCACCGCGTCATCAGCGCCCTGCATCCCACCGCCCTGCCGGTGCCGGAACCGGTGCTGCTCTGCGAGGACGACTCGGTGCTCGGGGCGCCCTTCTACGTGATGGAGTACGTCCAGGGCACCCCGTACCGCACCGCCGAACAGCTCGCCCCGCTGGGCGCCGAACGCACCCGGGCGGCCGTGCTCGGCCTCGTGGACACCCTGATCGAACTCCACGCGGTGGACCCGGCGTCCGTCGGGCTCGGCGACTTCGGGCGGCCCGAGGGCTTCCTCGACCGTCAACTGCGCCGCTGGGGAAAGCAGTTGGAAGCCTCCCGCAACCGCGAGCTGCCCGGCGTCGACGAACTGCACGCCGCGCTCCGGCGTGCGCTGCCCGTCTCGCCCGCGCCCACCGTCGTGCACGGCGACTACCGCCTGGACAACGTGCTGATCGGCGACGACGACCGGATCAGGGCCGTGCTCGACTGGGAGATGTCGACGCTCGGCGACCCGCTGACCGACCTCGGCCTGCTGGTGATGTACAGCTCCGACCTCGGGCCGGCGGACTCGCCGGTCTCCACCACCAGCGGCGCGGCGGGCCACCCCACCCCCGCCGAACTGATCGAGCGCTACGCCGCCCGGTCGGGCCGGGACACCTCCGCCCTCTCCTGGTACACCGCGTTCGCCTGGTTCAAGCTCGCCGTGATCCTGGAGGGCATCCACTACCGCTACACCCTGGGCCGGACGGTCGGCGCCGGCTTCGACCGCATCGGCGACCTCGTCCCCGTCTTCATCGAGCACGGCCTCACCACCCTCCAGGAAGGCTGATCACCCCATGGACTTCGCATTCGACGCGCGCACCGAGGAACTGCGCGGCAGGCTCCTCGCCTTCATGGACGAGCACGTGTACCCGGCCGAGCGGACCGCCGACGAACAGCGCGCGCTCCTGTCGTCCCCGTGGCAGACCCCGCAGGTCGTCGAGGACCTCAAGGCCGAGGCGCGCAGGCGGGGACTGTGGAACCTCTTCCTGCCCGATGCCGAGCACGGGGCCGGGCTGACCAATCTCCAGTACGCGCCGCTCGCCGAGATCACCGGCCGGTCACCGCAGTTGGCGCCGACCGCGCTCAACTGCGCGGCCCCGGACACCGGGAACATGGAGGTGCTGCACCAGTTCGGCGACGACGAGCAGAAGAAGCGGTGGCTGGAGCCGCTGCTCGCCGGGGAGATCCGCTCGGCGTTCGCGATGACCGAGCCCGAGGTCGCCTCGTCGGACGCGACGAACGTCGAGACCCGGATCGAGCGGGACGGCGGCCACTACGTCATCAACGGCCGCAAGTGGTACATCTCCGGGGCGATGAACCCGGACTGCGCGATCTTCATCGTGATGGGCAGGACCGATCCCGACGGGGCCGACGTCCGTCGTCGGCAGTCCATGATCCTGGTCCCCCGCGACGCCCCGGGCGTCGACGTACGCCGCGCCATGCGGGTGTACGGCTACGAGGACCACTACCACGGCGGGCACGCCGAGGTCGTGTTCGAGAACGTGCGGGTGCCCGCGGCGAACCTGATCGGCGAGGAGGGCGGCGGCTTCGCCATCGCCCAGGCGCGGCTGGGTCCGGGCCGCATCCACCACTGCATGCGGCTGATCGGCATGGCCGAGCGGGCGATCGAGCTGATGTGCCGGCGCGCGGTGTCCCGTACGGCCTTCGGCAAGCCGCTCGCCGCGCAGGGCGTGGTGCAGAACTGGATCGCGGACGCGCGGGTGACGGTGGAGCAGCTGCGGCTGCTGGTGCTGAAGACGGCCTGGCTGATGGACACGGTGGGCAACCGGGGCGCGCACACGGAGATCCAGGCCATCAAGATCGCCACCCCGCGCGCGGTGGTCGGCATCCTCGACCGGGCGGTGCAGCTGCACGGCGCCGGAGGGGTCGGCCAGGACTTCCCGCTCGCCGAGCTGTGGGCGGCGGCGCGGACCCTGCAGCTGGCGGACGGGCCGGACGAGGTGCACCAGCGGTCGTTGGCGCGGCGGGAGATCAGGAGGTACCTGTAGGCGGCGCTGCGGCGGGCCCACAGGGGGACCTGCACCCGGCGGGCGCGCGGCCGGGGCCCGCCGGGTGCCGTCGCGTCCTCATTCGCCGAACGGGCCCGGCCGCCGCCCCGCGGGCCGCGCCGCCGTGATCCGGTCGAGCACGGACGTGTAGCGGCCGCGTCTGTCGGGGCGGGCGTGGTCGGCGGCGTGGCGGAGGGCGGGGACGGCCGCCTCGCCCATCCCGGCGAGACCGTCGGCCGCCGCCTCGCGCACGGCCGGACGCGGGTCCGTGAGCAGGGCCGTCAGGGCGGGGATCGCGGGCCGCCGGCGGGTGCGGCAGAGCGTACGGACCGCCGAGCGCACCACGTCGCTCCGGGGGTCGTCGAGCAGGAGCTCGGTGTGGCGCAGATGGGTGTCGCGGTCGAGCATCACCCGTGAGGCCCGGTGGGCGCGCAGCCGGACCCTGCCCCGGGAACGCAGCAGCAACTCATCGAGCAGCCCGCGCAGTTCGGGGTCCCTGTCCGGTTCCGGTCCGGGGTGCGCGTCGGCGAGTTCCGTCAGGGCCCGGCAGGCCTGGTCCGAAGTGCCTGTGCGGGCCAGCTCCAGCAGTTCCCGCCGGGAGGGGCGGTGCGGCGCCCCGGCGGGCGCGGCCGGTGTGCGGGCGCGGAGCTCCGCCCGCGCCGCCGCGTCCCGTCGTCCCGCGTCCGGGCCGCGCAGGGGGCCCTCGACGAGAACGAGCCGGTCCGCGAGCGCGTCGCATCCTTCGGCGCGCAGCCGGTCATGAACGCGCGTCAGCGCGGGGGTGCGCAGCAGCCGACGGCCGACGAGCAGGTCGAGGAAGCCCCGGGCTCCGGCGTCGAGGCGGTCTTCGAGGGCGCGGGCGAGCGCGTCGGCGGGGTGGGCGCGCAGGGCGCCCACGAGCGCCGGTCGCAGGGCGGGCGGGGCCTGCTCCCACCATTCCAGCAGCAGCGGCACCAGCGGTTCCCGCTCCCACGGGCCGAGCTTCGCGGCCACGAGGGCCACCCGGTCGCGCAGGATGCCGTCGCCGCGCAGGTCCGCCAGGTCGAACCCGGTCAGCACACGGGCGAGGCCGTTGTCGACGGGCAGGTCCACGCGCCCCCGGAGGAACGCGAGCAGCACGGCCCGCCGGGTGTCGGGCTCGGGCCATGTCACCAGTGCGCGGGCGGCGGTCGCCCTGTGGTCGGCGGAGGCGGACTCCAGCATGGCGAGCAGGCGTGCACGCAGCGGGGCCGAGCGGGGCCCGTCGAGGTCGTCGCCCCGTACGCGCCGGGGCGCGGGGAACGGCGTGCGGGCGGTCTCGGCGATGGTCCAGGGCGGCGCGTCGAGCGGCTGGAGCAGCGTCATCCAGTCGAGCAGGACGGCCCGGATACCCGGGTCGGCCCCGTGATGGGCCCCGATCAGCGCGGCCAGCCGGTCCCGGGAGCCGACCGTGCCGTCGTCCCTCCGACGGAACTCCTCCAGCGCGGCCGGGGTGCGCGTCGCCTCGTGCAGCGCCGCCCGCCAGGTCCGGGCCCTGTCGGCCTCGACGCCCGCGGCCCTCGTCCCGTCGGTTCCGAGCCCGGCGGGCGGGGACGCGCCGATGGCGGTTCCACGGACGGAGGTTCCGCGGACGGGGCTTCGCCCGGGCCGCGACGAGCCGGGCGCTGGGGACGGACCGGCCGGGCCGTCCTCCGCCCGGCCACCGTCCGCCGGGGCGGACCCGGCTTCCGGGACCGCGAACGCCTCGCGCAGCACGGCGGTCACCGCCTTCCAGGGGTCGGCGCCGAGCCGGGCCGCGTCGAGCGCCCGGTCGAGGTCGGCCCGGACCAGCACCGCGTCGAGCCGGCGCAGCAGCGTCAGCGTGGACCGGTGCGGGGTCGCGGGCGCGGGGCGCAGGGCCCGTACCGAGGCGACGACGGCCGGTCGGCCGGCCGCCGGCAGGTCGGGCGCGACCTGTTCGAGCACCGCGATCAGGTCGTGCCGGTCCTCGTCCCGGGCCTCGGTGAGCGTGTCGAGCAGGACCGGGACGGAGCGGGCGTACGCCGTCAGTTCGTCGGCCGCCCAGGGCCCTGGGCAGGCACGCAGCGCCAGTCGCACGACGTCCTTCCGGGCCGCGGGGCGCGCCGGGGCCAGCCGGAGGAGGTCGCCGAGCATCGGCCGCAGTTCCGCCGCCCGTTCGGGGCGGGGGCGGTCGGCGTGCCGGGCGAGGCGGAGCGCGACCGCGGGGTCCCAGCCCCCGGTGACCAGCGTCGTGATGTCGTGGTCGGTCCCGTCGTCCGCCGACGACCGCCCTGGCTCGTCCGGCGTGGCGACCCCGTGCCGGGCCATGGCCGCGGCGAGGTCCCGCACCGTCCCGGATGCCAGGCCGACGCGCCGGGCCGCGACCAGGGCGAGCAGGGTGGCCGCCGCCGGTGATCCCTGGTCGTCCAGAGCGAGGACCGAACGCGCCGTGAGGGTGCCGTGGAGTGCTTCCAGGAGCCGGTCCCGGCTCCGCGTGTCGCCGCTGTGTTCGGCTGCGGCGAGGAGCGTCGCCGCGTACGCGTCGCCGAGGACGGTGCGCAGGGCCTCGACGAGTGCGTCGCGCAGTCCGGGGTTGTCGTGGTGCCCGAGCCCGTGCAGCAGCCGGGGCACGGCTGCCGGGGAGCCCGCGCGGGCCAGCGCCTCGGCTGCCGTCTTCCTGATGTTCATGTTCGGATGGTCGAGGCAGGCGGCGATCGCCTCGGACGCCCAGTGGGCGCGCGCCCGGCCCAGGGCGAGCAGCGCCTGCCGGACGGTCTGGATGTCCGGGGCGCGGGTCAGCGCGATCAGGGTCGCCGACAGCGCCCGCGCGTCCTCGCCGCCGGCCGTGTCGCCTTCGGCGGACGTGTCCGCGCCGGAGTGCGTGCCCCTGCCGCCGGGCGCGGTCCCGCCACCGGGGTCGCGGGCGAGCAGGGCGATGACGTGCTTGCGCACATGCCGGTCGCGGTGACGCAGCAGCCGGTGGACCCGGGCCCGGGTGCCGGACCAGGGTGCCCTGCCCAGCAGCTCCAGCAGGATCGTCCGCTCGCGGTCGGTGAGGCCCGGACGTTCCAGCAGCTCCAGGGCCGTGGTCGCGACGAGTGCGTGACCGGCCTCCGGCGCGTCCGCCGCGTCGAGCAGGCACACCGGCCGGATCGCGCCCCGCTCGTACAGCCGGCGGCCCAGACCGTGCACGGCGTCCAGAACCTCCTGGGGCACCACCGGTTCGGCGCCCGGCCGGGCCCGGTCGTGCGGCCCGGTGACGGGGGCGGTCGGCCGGCCGGCCGCCAGGTCGGACACGATGCGCAGCAGCAGGTCGGCGACGGCCGGCAGGGTGCCCGCGCCGCCGTACGCCGCCGTCCGCCGCAGCGCCGCCACCGGCCCGTCCGGGTCCGGGCGGGAGCGCAGCAGGGCCAGTTCCCGCTCGTCGGGTCCGCCGAGGTCCGCCGCCACACGTGCCGGCAGATCGAGCGGGTCGAGCCGTACCAGCAGGGCCTGCCGTTGCTCCGGGTCGCGGGTCAGCTGCCACAGCAGTTCGAGCGCGCGGTGCCGCACGGCGTACAGGTGGGTTGCGGGCGGCGCCCCGGTCAGGCCCAGGCCGTCGCGCAGCGCCCGTACCGTCCGCCGCCCGCCGATGGCCTCCAGCGTGTCGAGAGCGGCGGCGGGCGCCGAGGGCAGCAGCGCGATCACGGCTTCCTCGGCCCGTCGGTGGCGCAGTTCGCGGATCGCGCGGAGGAACGGGCCGGGGTCGGGAGCCGACGGGAGTACGCGGGTGATCGCCTCCCCGACCGGCAGCCCGTCCGTTCCCTGCCCGGCCAGAGCCACCAGCAGGGCGAGCCGTCGCGGCCATCCGGGATCGACGGGGTCCGCGTCGGTCAGGGTCCGGAACGTCTCGGCCCGGCAGGTGAACAGGATGGTCGCGACCTCACCGGGCGGAATCGAGTGATCGGCCAGGGCCAGGCCGACGACGGCCCGTGCGTGCGGATCGGCCACGAAGTGCCCGCGCCGGTGGAGGCCCCGCAGACAGGCGATCGCGGGCCGTCCGAACAGCAGCGGATCCCCCGCGGCGACCGCCAGGAGGTCGCCGATGTCGTCGCGGTCCGCCAGGCCGCCCAGCAGTTCCATCGCCCGTCGGCGCGCGCCCGGTGGAAGGTCGAGATCCGCGACGGCCCGCCACAGCAGCGCCCCGTGGCCGTGGCGGGCGGCGGCGGTGAGCGCCGCGTCGAGCGTCTCCGGCCCGGTGCGGGCCGACGCGGCGGTGAGGAACGGGGACAGGTGTCCCGGCGGCAGCGGTTCCGTGGCGGCCCAGGGCTCCCCGAGTTCGCGCAGCGCGTCGGCGACGACGGGGGCGCCGCCGTCGAGGAAGGGCGGACCGCCGACGGGAGCCGGGGCGGTGCCGGTGTCGCCGACGAGCACCCGGGCCATGTCGACGGCGTGGGCCGAAGCCGGGGCGGTGTCGGCGATCAGAGCGGTCAGGGTCGTGCGGACCCGTGCGGGTGCCAGGAGTCCGGCGCGCAGGCCCTGCCGGGCGAGCCGCAGCGCCTCGGCGCGGAGCACCGGATCCCCGCTGCCGGCGAGTTCGTCCACCAGCCGGGCCGGCCGGGGCGCGCGGGCGATGTCCAGCGCCCGTACCGCCTGGTAGAGGAGTTCGCCGCGGGTCTCCTCGCGGACCAGCCTCGGCTCGTCGAGGATGTCGGCGCACAGCCACGCGATCCGCACCCGGGCCGGGAGCCCCGCCGTGCGCCACGCCGGGCGGGGACGGCCCCGCAGGTACGGGGCGAGTCGCTCATGGAGTCCGGCGAGGAGGAGATCCGCCTCCGGCCGTCCCGTCGGCGTGCCGGGCAGCAGTCCGGCCAGTTCGGCCCCCTCCGCCCCGTCGGACGGGCCGTCGGGCGTGACACGCTCGGTGAGCAGGACGAGCCCCAGTTCGCACAGGCCGGGATCCTCGTGCCGGATCAGGCGTCCGAGCAGGGCGGGCGGGCAGTCCCGGGCGTCGAGGAGCGCGGACAACCGGGCGGCGTCGGCCCGGCGTACGGCATCGTGGATCTCTTCCCGTATCCGTTCGTGGAACTGTTCGTCGGTCTGTGCGTCGTTGGGCGGCCTCACCGTCGGATGCTAACGACGGTGCTCCGGCCGCCGTCAACGGGATTCCGGCTTCCCCGGCCCGGCTCGTGCCCGTGCCCGTACTCGTGCCCATAGGCCTGTGCCGCGTCCGTGCCCGTGCCCGTGCCCGTGTGTGGAGCGTGTCCCGGCCGCCGGAGACCGGCGGGTGGCTACGGGCGCAGGGCGCGCAGCAGCAGATCGGCGAGGTGGTCGGCGACCTCCTGCCGACTGAGCGGGCCGTCGGGCCGGTACCAGGTGGACAGGTGGTGGACCGAGCCGAAGTGGTAGTCCACGATCAGGTCCGCGGGGGTGGCCGTGGAGAACACGCCGCTGCGCTGGCCCTCTTCGACCAGGGCCCGGAAGCGCTCGTGGTAGCGGCGCCGCTCCGCCCGCACCTGCTTGTTCTTCTCCGGGCTCAGATGGTGCATGGAGCGGAAGAAGATCGCGGCGTCGTCGAGGTTCTCGATGGTGGTGACGACCACGTCCGCCGCGGCGTCGCGAAGGCGCTTCTCGACCGGGGCGTCGGCGCCCGCGAAGGCGTCGAGGCGCTCCTGCTGAAGGCGCAGCACCCGGGCGTACACCTCTTGGAGCAGGTCCTCCTTGGAGCCGAAGTAGTGGTAGAGCGCGCCCTTGGTGACGCCCGCCGCCTCGACGATCTCCTGGACGGATGTGCGGTCGTAGCCCTGCTCGGCGAAGAGCCGGGTGGCGGCGGCCAGCAGCCGCTGGGCTACGGGGGCCGGTTCCTCCGGTTCCCCGTCCGTCACCTTGGTCATGGCCGTCGCCTTCCTTCCGTCCTGTGCGCGAGTCCGCCCGTCCTGTGCGCGAGTCCGCGCCGTGTGCCGTGCGTGCCGCGTGCGATGCGGTCCACCGAGGAGAACGCGGTCGGCGCCCGAGGATCTTCCCACTCGCGGTCCCCGGGTGTCCGGTCGGCGTCTCGGCCGCGCGGGCCCGTGATATACGGGACACCCCTGCCCGTAGCCGCCGAACCGGCACCTCTCGCGGCGGGACTCCCGTCCGCGCAGGTCCGTCCGTGCCGGTCCGTCCGTGCCGGTCCGTCCGTGCGGAGGAATCGGGTCCCTGCACGGCCGTGCGGACGAATGCGGTCAGGCGCCGCCGGTCTCCTCCCACTTTCGCTGGAGGTGGTTCATGCCGCCGAGCCAGTGGTCGGTGTCGTCGGCCCGGGCGCGATAGAACCCGGCGACCTCGGGGTGCGGCAGCACGAGGAAGCGGTCCTCGGCCATGGCGTCGAAGAGCGCGTCGGCGACCGCCTCCGGCTCGATGGCGGTGGGCGCGAGGACGAGTTCACCGGCCGATCCGGCGGCGGTCAGCATGTCGGTGCGCACGCCCTGCGGACAGATGGCGTGCACCTTGACGCCGCGGTGGCGGTAGGTCAGCGACAGCCATTCGGCGAAGGCGACGACACCGTGCTTGGTCACGCTGTACGGCGCCGCGCCGATCATCGTCAGCAGCCCGGCGGCGGAGGCGGTCGAGACGAACCGGCCGTCGCCGCGCTCCAGCCAGCCGGGCAGCAGCGCCCTGGCCGCCCGGACATGGGCCATGACGTTGACGTCCCAGGCGGCGGCCCAGACCTCCTCCTCGGCGAAGACGTCACCGGGCGAGGCCAGACCGGCGTTGGCGCAGTAGACGTCGACGGTGCCGTCCAGCGCTTCGCGGACGGCGTCCAGGGTCCGCGAGGCGTCGCCGGCGACCGCGACGGCACCGATCTCCTCGGCCAGCCCGCCGATCCGCGCCTCGTCCAGGTCGTTGACCACGACCCGCGCGCCCTCCGCAGCGAAGCGACGGGCCAGCGCGGCCCCGATGCCGCCTCCGGCCCCGGTGACCACCACGCCCGCGCCCCGCACCGTGCCACTCATCGGTACCGCCTCTCTCCGCCGACCGCATCCGGCAGACTAACCAGTCGGTATGCGCGAACGGAAGAGGCCGCCGCCCGACCGGGAGGTCCACGCGCGGGAGGCACCCGAGCGGCCGGTCACGCGGGGCGTTCCGCCCCTGCCGAGACGGCCCCACCCGGTGGGGGGAGGCACCGCCGTCACCCCCGTCGCACTGTTCACGTCCGGCTCGTTCCGTATGGCCTGATCACGCGCTAGCGTGCGTGACCATGACAGACGTCGCGATCACGGAGGTAGCCGAATGAGCCTGTCCAGACGTGGTTTGCTGGCCGCCGGCGGCGCGGTGGGCGCCCTCGCGGCGACGGCCGCAGGCAGTGGCGGGACGGCGACCGCGGCCCCCGTGGCCGGCCGAGGGCACGGGGGCGGCAACGGCCGCGGGCGGGTCCGCACCGGTTTCGACCGGCTGGCGGCGGACGGCTACGCGCTGCTGAAGGGCCAGAAGGTCGGGGTCGTCACCAACCCGACCGGAATCACCTCCGACGTGCGCCACATCGTCGACGTGATGCACCCGGACGGCCGGGTGGACCTGACCGCCGTCTTCGGCCCCGAGCACGGCTTCCGCGGCACCGCGCAGGCGGGCGGCTCGGAAGGACGGTACGACGACCCGGCGACCGGACTCCCGGTCTACGACACGTACCTCAAGAGCGGGCAGCCGCTCGCGGACGTCTTCACCGCGTCCGGCGTGGACACGGTCGTCTTCGACATCCAGGACGCGGGCGCCCGCTTCTACACGTACATCTGGACCTTGTACGACTGCATGGAGGCGGCGGCCCTCGCGGGCAAGCGGTTCGTGGTGCTGGACCGGCCGAACCCGGTGACCGGACGGGCGGCGCTCGGGCCGGTCCTCGATCCGGCGTTCGCGACGTTCGTCGGCCGCCGGGAGATCGCCCAGGCGCACGGCATGACGGTCGCCGAACTGGCGCTGCTGTTCGACCGGGAGTTCCTGGACCGGCCGGTGGACCTGCGGATCGTGAAGATGTCCGGGTGGCGGCGCTCGGACTTCTTCGACACGACCGGCCTGCCGTGGGTGCCGCCGAGCCCCAACATGCCGACGCCCGAGACGGCGCTGGTCTACGCGGGCACGTGCCTGTTCGAGGGCACGAACCTCTCCGAGGGGCGCGGCACGACCCGGCCGTTCGAGCTGCTCGGCGCGGAGGGCATCGACCACCGGTGGGCGGCCGCGGCGAACGCGCTGGACCTGCCGGGGGTCGCCTTCCGCGAGGCGTACTTCGCGCCGACGTTCTCCAAGTTCCAGGGGAAGACGGTCGGCGGGGTGCAGGTGCACGTCCACGACCGCGCCGCCTTCGATCCGGTCCGCACGGGCATCGGGCTGCTGGTGACGGCGAAGCGGACCTGGAGCGGATTCGCGTGGCGCTCCGACAACTGGATCGACAAGCTCACCGGCAACACCCGGGTCCGCACGATGATCGACGCGGGGGCCGGTACGGACGAGGTGGTGGGGGCCTGGGAAGCGGATCTCGCCGCGTTCCGGGCCGTCCGGAAGAAGTACCTCCAGTACCACTGAGAGCCTGTCGGGTGGGCCCGGACCCGCGGTTCCGGGCCCACCCGGCGTGCGACTTCCGTCCCCACCCGGCGTACGGGTTCCGTGCTCACCGATGGGCGGGGAACTCCACCACCTGCTGGTACGTGGGACGGTTCTGCCAGCGGATGGTCTTCTGGGAGATCCCGCCGAGCGCCCGGTGCACGATCGCGTCCGCGCACCGCTGGTCCCCGGCCCTGCACGTGTCGTCGCCCGGGCAGACCTGCGTGGCCGGCTGCGCCGCCGCCGTTCTGGCCGGGCGGCAGGATGTCGTCGCACTGCCCCTGGCAGGCCTCCCCCGCTCGAAAGCAGCTGAGAGCTCGGGGAAGGGGCGTCGGTGACCGACGACGACGCGGGAGGCGGAGTCGCAGGGCGTCGGGAGCCCGCTCCCTCTTGCTCCCCAGGTCGTAAGGTGAGCAACGATCGCCTTTTCCGAATCGTCACATGCCGCCGCCACCCCTCCGCGTGACAGACGCTCATCTCGCTTTCCGGACACTCTTGCCCGTCTCGGGATCTCAGACGGGCGCCCGTTCGTCTATCTCTTGACGCCGAAGTACGAGCGACGGAGGTGATGGCGCAGTGGCCGGATTCCGGAGTCTTGCGAGACAGGTGCGCGACCCGGGGAGCGACCTGGCACTGCGGCGGTATTCGCTGCGCAAGTGCCTGGAGCGGTTCGCCCCTTACGGACACCGGGCGACCTGGGACCATCTGTGCACACGGCACGGGTTCGAGCCGGAGGACCGCTCCCCCGATCCGGTGCGGCTGATGGGCGCGCTGGAGGAGCTGGAGGCGGCCCGGGCCGCCTGGCTCGGCTACGAGGCGTCCTTCGCCGCGCGCCGCAGACGCGAGAAGCACGACGGGCTGCGCAGACCCGTCGTGTTCGACGACTGGCACCGGCGCGCCTGGGGCGGGTACGGGGTGGCCCGCTGCGCGGATCCGGCCGTTCATCCCTCGGCGCCGCTCGCCGAGGTCCTCGACCGGCTGATCGCCGCCCTGGAAACGGGGCCGGGCACGGCCTGCCCGGTGTGCGGGTGCGACGAGATCGAGTGGCGGCCGGATCCGGTGTGCGAGCAGTGGACCGGACCGGTCTGCTCGGGGTGCGGCATCCTGGTGCCCCGTCCCGTGCTCACACCGGGGGCGCTGGCGAGGGCCCGGGGCGCGCGGCGGCGGGACCTCGCGTCGGCGGCGTGACCGCGCCGCACGCCACCGGTACGCCCCCCGGACGCCCACCCGTGCCCACGGACGGGCCCGGGGCACGCGAAGGACCTGACGCGGAGCTCGATGCCGTCGGGCCGACGGGCGATCCGCCGCCCGGTGTCGCGGGCGCCCTGCCGCCGGGCCGATCCACCGGAGCGATCCGCCGCGGACCCCCCTTCCGCCCCCGCCCTCCTACGCCCCGTCCCGCCGGTTGCCGTTCTTCCGGGCCTCGTCCTTCCGGGTCCCGTTCTCCCCGGCCCCGCCCGTCCGCCCGCCGTCGTCCGCGCGGCCCTCCGGCATCAGGCGCGAGCCGCTGATCCACTGACCGGAGACGTCGTCCGGGTTGGAGAGCACACAGTTCTCCAACGACAGGCAGCCGCAGCCGATGCAGTCGGTGAGATGGTCACGCAGCCGCGCCAACTGCGCGATGCGCTCGTCCAGTTCGGAGCGCCAGGCCACCGAGAGCCGCGCCCAGTCGTCGCGGTTCGGGGTGCGTTCGTCGGGCAGTTCGGCCAGAGCGTCCCTGATGGTGGCCAGCGGGATGCCCACCCGCTGTGCCGCACGCACGAACGCGACCCTGCGCAGTGCGTCCCTGGTGTAGCGACGCTGATTGCCGCTGGTCCGGCGGCTCTTGATCAGACCCTTGGCCTCGTAGAAGTGCAGGGCGGAGACGGCTGCCCCGCTGCGCGCGGAGAGCTGGCCGACCGTGAGTTCCTGGAGTGAATGTGGAATCTGAGGCACTTCCCCAACCCTACGTGCCCCTCCCCCGGCCGGTCCGTCGTTGACAGGAACGCACCCGCCAACCATGCTGAGCAAGCGCTTGGACAGCCCTGGGTGAAGGGTGTCGCCCCTCGCCCGGCTTCCCACAACGGGCGCGCGGCCCACGGGCGCGCGACGCCGGACGGCCGCGAGCGGAAGGCAGGACCAGGGATATGACGGAGCCGAGGATCTTCACGTCCGCGCAGGAGTTGCGCGACGCGGTGGGCGAGCAGCTGGGGCACAGCGAGTGGCTGAAGGTCGACCAGAAGAGGATCGATCTCTTCGCCGACGCCACCGGCGACCATCAGTGGATTCACGTGGACCCGGAGCGGGCCGCGACCGGCCCGTTCGGCACGACGATCGCGCACGGCTATCTCACGCTCTCGCTGCTGCCGGCCCTCGTACCGCAGGTCATGCGGGTCGAGGGCATGAAGATGGGGATCAACTACGGCACGAACAAGGTCCGTTTCCCGTCCATCGTGCCCGTGGGCTCCCGGCTGCGCGCGACGGCCGTGCTGAAGAATGTCGAGGAGGCCGGGGGCGGCGTGCAGGTCACCGCCCTCGTCACGGTCGAGCGCGAGGGCGGCGACAAGCCGGTGTGCGTGGCCGAATCGGTGTCGCGCTACTACTTCTGACCGGACGCGTCCCGCACCGGTCGCGGCTCGAATCCGCGCGTCCGGGGCCCCGCCGCCGCTACCGCTTGGCGCCCACCATGCGCAGCACGAGACCGGCGTAGAACTCGCCGACCTCGTCGGGCGTCCGGCTGCCCCGCGCGTTGAACCAACGCGCCACGTCGATGCAGAGCGAGAGCACCGCGAGGGCGGTGCCCGGGACGTCGGGGACGTCGAACTCCCCCGCTTCCACGCCCTCGTCGATGATCCGGCGCACCACCGCTTCGGTACTGCGGCGCAGCCCGACGATCTCGGCGCGGTGCCCTTCGCCGAGCGCGTCGAGTTCGTACTGGACCACGCGGGCCGTGGTGTGCTGCTCGGCGTGCCAGCGGACGAAGGACCGTACGGCCTCGGCCAGCCGCTCGGCGGCGGTGCCGTCCCCGTCGGCGGCGACTTCCAGGACGGCGAGGGCGCGGTCGTGGCCGATCCTGCTGATGCGGTGGAGCAGTTCTTCCTTCGTCTTGTAATGGATGTAGAGCGCGGCCGGGCTCATTCCCGCCCGGCCCGCGATGTCCCGCGTGGTGGTGGCGTGGTACCCGCGCTCGGCAAAGGCGTCGACGGCGGCGACGAGGAGCCGTCTGGCCGCCTCGGGCGTCACCTCGGCCCACGGCGCGCGGTCGCCGTCGGTCTCCTCCGCCGTGCTCATGATCACTCGCCCCTCTCGTCAACAGGACGAACACCATACCCCGAACCTGAGCAAGCGCTTAGGGCGGCTGCGCCCGGGAGCACGGGCCCCGGACGCGGGGACCTTCGGGGACTTGGGCGGGCGGGGGGCTCGGAAGGCGGAGATCCCGGTGAGCGCGCGCCGGACAGCCCGTCCTCCGTCCGGCGCGGCATCGCCGATCAGCCGAGCCCGGCGGGCTCCGCACCGGGGTTCACGATCCCGGCCCCCGGGCCCCCGGGCCCGGAATCCTGGAACTGGGTGCGGTACAGCTCCTCGTACCGGCCCCCGGCCGCGAGGAGTTCGTCGTGGGTGCCCCGCTCCACGATCCGTCCGTCCTCCACCACCAGGATGAGGTCGGCCGACCGCACGGTGGACAGGCGGTGGGCGATCACGACGGCGGTGCGTCCGGCGAGTGCCTCGGTGAGGGCCTCCTGGACGGCCGCCTCGGAGGTGTTGTCCAGGTGGGCGGTGGCCTCGTCGAGGATCACGACGCGCTGGCGGGCGAGCAGCAGCCGGGCGATGGTCAGCCGCTGGCGTTCGCCTCCGGAGAGCCGGTAGCCGCGTTCACCGACGACGGTGTCGAGCCCGTCGGGCAGCGAGGCGACCAGTCCGTCCAGCCGGGAGCGGCGCAGCGCGTCCCACAGGTCGTCCTCGGTGGCGTCGGGCCGGGCGAGCAGCAGGTTCGCGCGGACCGACTCGTGGAAGAGGTGGCCGTCCTGGGTGACCATGCCGAGGGTGTCGCGCAGGCTGTCGGCGGAGAGGTCGCGCACGTCGACGCCGCCGATGCGCACCGCGCCCTCGTCCACGTCGTAGAGGCGGGGCAGCAGTTGCGCGATGGTCGACTTGCCCGCGCCGGAGGAACCGACGAGCGCCACCGTCCGGCCGGGTCCGACCCGGAACGAGACTCCGCGCAGCACCTCTCCGCCGCCCCGGGTGTCGAGGCTCGCGACGTCCTCCAGAGAGGCGAGGGAGACCTTGTCGGCGGCCGGGTAGCCGAACCGTACCCGGTCGAACTCGACGGACACCGGCCCCTCGGGGACCGCCCGGGCGTCGGGCTTCTGCGCGATGAGCGGTTCGAGGTCGAGGACCTCGAAGACCCGCTCGAAGCTGACGAGGGCGCTCATCACCTCCACCCGTGCCCCGGCGAGCGCGGTGAGCGGCGCGTACAGGCGGGTCAGCAGCAGGGCCAGCGCGACGACGGCGCCCGCGTCCAGCTGCCCGCGCAGCGCGTAGTACCCGCCGAGCCCGTAGACCAGGGCGAGCGCCAGTGCCGACACGAGGGTGAGGGCGGTGATGAACGCGGACTGGGCCATGGCCGTACGGATCCCGATGTCGCGCACCCGGCCCGCCCTAACGGCGAATTCGGCGGACTCGTCGGCGGGCCGGCCGAACAGCTTGACCAGGGTGGCGCCGGGCGCGGAGAAGCGCTCGGTCATCCGCGTCCCCATCGCGGCGTTGTGGGCCGCCGCCTCCCGCTGGAGCCTGGCCATCCGGGTGCCCATGCGCCGGGCGGGCAGCACGAACACCGGCAGCAGCACCAGCGCCAGGACGGTGATCCGCCAGGAGATGGAGAGCATGACGGCGAGGGTGAGGAGCAGCGTCACGACATTGCCGACGACGCCGGACAGGGTGTTGCTGAAGGCGCGTTGGGCTCCGATGACGTCGTTGTTGAGCCGGCTGACGAGCGCGCCGGTGCGGGTACGGGTGAAGAACGCGACCGGCATGCGTTGCACATGGTCGAAGACGGCGGTGCGCAGGTCGAGGATCAGCCCCTCGCCGAGGTTCGCCGAGAACCAGCGGCCGACCAGTGCGAGTGCCGCCTCGGCGAGGGCGATCGCGGCGATGAGCAGGGACAGGCGCGTGACGGTGCCGGTGTCCCCGCCGGTCACGATGGCGTCGACGACACGGCCGGCGAGTACGGGGGTGGCGACCGCGAGCAGCGCTGTCGCCACGCTCACGAGCAGAAAGAGGGCGACCCGGCGGCGGTGGGGGCGGGCGAAGGCGGCGACGCGCCGCAGGGTGGCGCGGTCGAAGGGGCGCCGGTCCGCCTGCGCGTTCATGACGTTGTGGAGCTGTGTCCACGCGGTGGTTTCCATGCTCATGGCTGGAACGTACGACCTCCAGCGGACTTGAGGTCAACGCCCGGCGGACGCCGCCCGTCACCGGCCCGCGATCCGTGCGGCGTCCGCCGGTCCAGGACCTGCGCGAGATACGCCCGGAGCAGGACGCGGGTCTCGGCGACGACGGCGTCGTCCCCCGACGGATCGGCGCGGAAGGCGAGTCGGAGCAGGGCGTCCGCGGCCTCGACGCACACCAGGACCGTCCGGTGCAGGTCCTGACCGGGCACCGGGCCGAGGTACCCGGCCAGGAGCGAGGCGAGACGGACGGCCACCCGGTGGTTGGCGTCGTCGGCCGGGTCCTCGTCGGGAGCGGGGGCGGGGGCGCCGAAGTCCACGAGGGCGAAGCCGGCCACGGCGCGCTTCATCGCCAGGTACTCGTCCAGCACCGCGTCGATAGCGCTCTGCCAGTCGGTCGTCGGGACGGTGGCCAGCCGGGCGGTGACGCGCTCGGCGTAATTGTCCAGGTTGCGCCGGGCGAGCGCGTCGGCGAGCGCGCGCTTGTTGGAGAAGAACCGGTAGACGGAACCGATGGGCACCCCGGCCCGGAGCGCGACGGCCCGGGTGGACAGCTGCTCGTACCCCGTCTCGTCGAGGAGTTCGGCGCAGGCGTCGAGTATCCGGGCCAGACGTTCGGCGCTGCGCCGCTGGACCGGGACGCGGCGGAGGTGGCTGTTCGCTGGGGGCACGGGCTCCATGATGCCGTGGCCCTCCGTCGCCCGGATTCCTCCCCCCGCGCGGCGCGCCTGCGCCGCCACGGGCCGCCGTCTCGCGCCTCCACCGCGACGGACCCCCTGTATGTCACCGAATGGCGTTGACGAGCCACTTTCTGATTCCTACGGTTGTCCATAGGATTTCTTCGGCACCGGGAGCGCACATGAGTGGCATCGAGCAGGCGAGGAAGACGGCACAGGGGCTCGGATATTCCCCCGGATTCGGCAATGAACACAGCTCGGAGGCGGTTCTCGGGGCGCTGCCGCACGGCCGCAACTCGCCCCAGCGCGCCCCTCTCGGGCTCTACGCGGAGCAGCTGAGCGGCTCGGCCTTCACCGAACCGCGGGCGCACAACCGCCGTTCCTGGCTCTACCGGATCCGCCCCTCGGCCGCCCATCCTCCGTTCGTCCGCGTCGGCCACGGTGCGATCCGCACCGCCCCGTTCACCGAGACCGTGCCCGACCCCAACCGGCTGCGCTGGGACCCGCTGCCCGAGCCCGCGGCCGGGACGGACTTCCTGGCCGGTCTGTGGACCCTCGGCGGCAACGGCGACGCGACGCGGCGCGAGGGCATGGCCGTGCACCTCTACCACGCCAACGCGTCCATGACCGACCGCGTGTTCGGCGACGCCGACGGCGAGCTGCTGATCGTCCCCGAACGCGGCGGCCTGCTGCTCCGTACCGAGCTGGGCCTGCTGCGCGCCGAACCGGGGCATGTAGCGCTGATCCCGCGCGGGGTCCGCTTCCGGGTGGAGCTGCTCGACGCCGCCGCCCGCGGCTACGTCTGCGAGAACTACGGCCGCCCGTTCGTCCTTCCCGATCTCGGCCCGATCGGTGCCAACGGCCTGGCGAACGCGCGGGACTTCCTCGCGCCCGTCGCCGCGTACGAGGACGACGACCGCCCGGTGGAGGTGATCAACAAGTTCTGCGGGAACCTCTGGTCCGCGACGTACGACCACTCGCCGCTCGACGTGGTCGCCTGGCACGGCAACCACACCCCGTACGTCTACGACCTGCACCGTTTCAACGTCATCGGGTCGATCAGCTACGACCACCCCGACCCGTCGATCTTCACGGTGCTGACCTCGCCGTCCGACACCCCCGGTCTGGCGGGCGTCGACTTCGTCGTCTTCGCGCCGCGCTGGCTGGTCGGCGAGGACACGTTCCGGCCGCCGTACTTCCACCGCAACGTGATGAGCGAGTACATGGGCCTGATCGAGGGCGCCTACGACGCCAAGACGGCCGGGGAGGGCGGATTCGTGCCCGGCGGCGGTTCGCTGCACAACATGATGTCGGCGCACGGCCCGGACCGGGAGACCTTCGACCGGGCGAGCGCGGCGGAGCTGAGGCCGCAGAAGATCGACGACGGCCTGGCCTTCATGTTCGAGACCCGCTGGCCGGTGACGGCGACCGCGCAGGCGGCCGGATCCGACCATCTGCAGCACGGTTACGACGACGTGTGGCAGGGTCTGAGCCGCAACTTCAGGCCGTAGGGCGTGTTTCGAAAGTCCCGTCCGGCCCGCGACGCCTGGCACGGCGCCTCGCCACGTTGTCGGGATCGTCCACGTACGCCCCCCGTACGAGGACGACCCTCCGCCTTGCGACGCACCGCACCGGACGCCGCGGACCCTGCCCTTCGGACGGACGACGCTACGTTCGAAACACGCCCTGGGCGACGACCGCCACCACGCGGCCCACGCGTCGTCGCGTCCGCTGTGTCGCAGTACGGAGAGACCAGGTGACTCAGGTGCCCCAGATGCCCAAGACGCCCCCGGCGCCGGCCTTCGCCCCCGATTCGCTGGTCCTGAACCGCAAACTGCCGCTGTGGTACCAGGTCTCGCAGTCGCTGCGCGCCTCGATACTGGGGCGCGCGGCGGACGCCTCGCAGCGGCTGCCGACCGAGGAAAAGCTCGCCGCGCACTACGGCGTCAGCGTGCTGACGATGCGGCAGGCGCTCAAGGAGCTGGAGGCGGAGGGACTGATCAGCAGGCACCGGCGGCGGGGCACGTTCATCGAACCGCGCGCCCGCCGGGTCTCGCCGGTCCGGCTGCTGGGTTCGATCGACGCGATCGTGGCCCAGCAGTCGGGCGAACGGACCTCGGTCCTGGACCACGGCCCGGTGGCCGTGCCGTGCGAGCTCGGCGAACACTTCCCCGGCTGTTCCGAGGTGGTCGGCTATCGCAGGCTGCGCCGGGACGAGGACAGCGACGAGCCCACCAACTGGGCGGAGAACGCGGTGCATCCCGAGGTGGCGGCACGGCTCGACGTCGCCGACCTCGAACGCTGGCCGATGACCAAGGTGCTGCGCGACCGCGTCGGCGTCCGGATCGCGCGCATCACCGACACCGTCGAGGCGCGCCTCGCCGACCCGGTCACCGCCGAACTCCTCCAGGTGCCGCTGCTCAGCCCGATCCTGTTCTACACGGGGGTGACGTACGAGGAAGGCGGCCGGGTGGTGGATGTGGCGCGGATCCGCTACCGGGGCGACCGGTTCTCCTTCTCGGTCACCGTGGAGGCGCACTGACGCACCGGCACGACGGGGCCGCCCGCGCCGGACGCACCCGCGCACGGTCCGCGCCCCCGTGCCCGCTACGCGCCCGCCGGGGTGCGCCCGTGCCGCGTGCGTCCCCGCCGGGCGAGCGCCACCGGCCGCACCCCGGCGGGCGCGGTTACGATGCCGGGGCAGGCACGCGGGCGACGTGGCGACGGGGAGGACGACACGGTGGCAGCACGGGCGGCGGGCGGCTCCGACGGCGCCCGGGGCGACGACGCCCCGCTCCTCGACGACCTGATGCCCTGGTCCGTAAGGCCGTTGCGCACCGGACGCGCCTGGGTGACCGCCCCCGACGCCGCCTCGCTCAGAGCCCGCTGGGACCGGCTGACGAAGGCCCCGCGGGACGAGCACGAGCGATTGTTCCGGGTCACCCGTTCCCGTGATCCCCGAAGCCGGGTGGCGGCACTGCCCGGACAGGTCACGGGCACCGGCCCGTTCGACCGCGAGGACGGGCCGTGCCCCGCGCCGGTGCGGATCGCCCACGGCCCGTTCGACGAACAGTGGCTGATCCCCGACCACCGGCTGATCGACGCCGCCCGTCCCGAGCTGTGGCGGGTGGCCGACGGACAGCAGTTCTTCGTCGTCGAGCACGGGTACGTGCCGCAGGACACCGGCCCCGCGCTGTCCGTGACGGCACTGCTGCCGGACGGCCATTCGCCCGCGGGCCGGCCGGGCCGGATCCGGCCACTGTACCGGCGCCCCGGCGGCCTCGAACCCAATCTGGCCCCCGGGCTGCTCGCCCTGCTGAAGGACCGCCACGGGGACGGCGTCACCGCCCGGTCCGTACTGGCGTGGATCCTCGCGGCCGCGCGCCACTCCCCCGCCGGATGCGTGGTGCCGCTGCCCGCCGACACGGCGCGCTGGTCGGCGGGGGTGGAGCTCGGGCAGGAGCTGCTGCGGCTGTATCTGCGCGGCGCCCGGGGCGGGGAGCGCCCCAGGCTGCCGGGCGGACGGCGGCCCTATGTGCGGGCGTCGGTGCCGCCCGCGCCGGCGGCCCTGGAGTACGACCCGGCCGACGAGTCGCTCCTGCTGGGCACGGGCCGCGTCTCGCCGGTGCCGGCCGGCGCGTGGGAGTTCCGGGTGGCCGGGGTTCGCGTGCTGGAGCTCTGGTTCGGTCGTCGGGTGACGAACGGGGCGAACGGCGCCGGAGGCGCGAGCGCGGAGGGCTCGCCGGACGCGGACGGTCTGGAGGCGGTCCGGCCGCGCGCCTGGCCCCAGGAGTGGACCTCGGAGCTGCTGGAACTGGTCACGGTGCTCGCCCTGCTCGCCGAACTCCGCCCCCGGCGGGAGGTGCCGGTCGAGGGCCCGCACCTCACGGCGGAGGACCTCCGGGCCGCGGGCGTGCTGCCCGTCCCGGACGCGGCCCGCCGCCCCGCCTCCGTGCTCGACCACCGCGAGGAGGGCCCGGACGGGCAGTTCGCGCTGCTCTGACCGGCGGGCGAAAGGACGGCCCCGCCGAAGAGAGGCACGAGGCCGCGGCGCCGGATCGGGCCGGACCCGCCGGGCGGAGCTATCGGCCGAAGGAGTCCAGCACCCGCCCGAGCGCCCGGTCGAAGACCCCTTCCATATCGATCGGACCGGGGTCCTCGGCGAACCCGGCCGCCATCCGCGGGTACTTGCCGGTCGCTATCTGGCTGATCAGGTACTCGGTGCGCACGGCGTGTTCCCGCTCCTCGGACCAGGGCAACGACCGGCTGCGCTCCGCCGTGGCGATCTCGTTGGCCACGTAGGTGGTGACGACGCCGTTGACCATGGCGACGAGCTCCATCTTCTCGCCGAACCGCGCGTCGACCCCGTCCAGGCAGCTGAGCGCGTACTCCAGGTACCGCAGGACGTTCGGGCTGAAGCCGTAGACGGGTGACATCAGCCGGGGCATCCAGGTGTGGCGGTGCATCATCGCGCGCGCCTGATGGGCCAGCGCCATCAGATCGGCGCGCCAGTCCCCGGACGGCTCCGGGTAGTCGTAGTCGCCGCTGGCCGCGTCGAGCATCAGCTCGTGCAGGTCCTCCTTGCGCGGCACGTAGTTGTAGAGCGACATCGTGCCGCAGCCGAGCTCCGCGGCCACCTTCCGCATGGACACCGCGTCGAAGCCCTCCGCGTCGGCGATGCGGACCGCCGCCGCCGCGATGTCGGCACGGCTGAACGCCGGCTTGGGGCCGCGGCCCGCGCGCTCGGGGCGCGCCCAGATCACTTCGGGTACAGCGGGACGCCCCACCATCGATCATCACCTCGCCCCACCATCCTAGTTACGTACAGCGTACGTAGTGAGATACGGTGGGTCGCATGACAACTACGTACGCTGTACTTAGTGAAGGTCTGGAGAAACGCTACGGCGACGTCCACGCCCTGCGCGGGCTCGATCTGGCCGTCGCCGAGGGCACCGTCTGCGGGGTGCTGGGGCCGAACGGCGCGGGCAAGACCACCGCCGTCCGGGTCCTCACCACGCTGACGGTCCCGGACGGCGGCAGCGCCCGGGTCGCGGGCCACGACGTGCTGCGCGAGGCGCACGCGGTGCGCGCGGCGATCGGTGTCACCGGTCAGAACGCCTCGGTCGACGGCGAACTGTCGGGGCGGCAGAATCTGCGGCTGTTCGCGAAGCTGCTCCGGTTCCGGGGCGGGGCCGCCCGCGCCCGCGCCGACGAACTGCTGGAGCGTTTCGGGCTGACGGAGGCCGCGGACCGCCCGGCCCGCACCTACTCGGGCGGCATGCGCCGCCGACTGGACCTCGCGGCCAGTCTGCTGACCCGCCCCCGGGTGCTCTTCCTGGACGAGCCGACCACCGGCCTCGACCCGCACAGCCGCAACCGGATCTGGGCCGCGGTCCGGGAACTCACCGGACAGGGGAGCACCGTCCTGCTCACCACGCAGTACCTGGAGGAGGCCGATCAGCTGGCCGACGACATCGTGCTGATCGACCGGGGCCGAGCCGCCCACCGCGGCACCCCCGCCGAACTGAAGTCGCTCATCGGCAACTACGCCGAGGTGGTCGTCGCCCATGAGTCGGCGCTGGCCCCGGCCGCGGACGTCCTCGACCAGCTCACCGGCACCGAACCGGTGATCGACCGCGAGCGCCGCACCGCCGGTGCCGTCGCGACCGACAGCACGCTCACCCTCCCCCGCGTCGTCCGCGAACTCGACGCCGCGGGCGTACCCGTGATCGACGCGAGTCTGCGCCCGCCGACGCTCGACGAGGTCTTCCTCCGCCTGACCGCCCGCGACGACGTCCGCACCGCCCCGCCACCGAAGGAGACGGCAGCATGAGCGGCACCACCGCACCCGTCCGCGACCACGGCCTCCCGGCCGCCCCGTTCGCCCCGGCGGCCGACGCCGTGGCCGTTCTGGTCCGCCACTTCCAGCGGATCAAGGCCGCCCCCGGCGTCGTGATCCTGACGCAGACCATGCCGATCACGATGCTGCTGTTCTTCGGTTACGTCTTCGGCAGCGCCCTGGCCGTGCCCGGGCAGGAGTACCGCGCCTTCCTGGTGCCGGGGCTGCTCGCGGCGACGGCCGCGAACGGCGTCATGACCGGGATGTTCCAGGCCTCGCAGGACTGCCACCGCGGGGTGATGGACCGGTTCCGCACGCTGCCGATGAGCCGGTTCGCCGTACCGTTCGGACAGACCGCGGCCGACCTGCTGACCACGGCCGTCGGCATGGTCCCGCTGATCCTGGTCGGGCTGGCGGTCGGCTGGCGGATCGAGGACGGCCCGTTCGCCGCCCTGGGCGCCTTCGGGCTGCTGCTGCTCCTCCGGTTCGCCACGTCCTGGCTGGGCTGCTGGCTGGGCCTGCTGATCCGCAACGAGGAGGCCGCCGGCCAACTGGGCAGCGCCACGTTCGTCCTGCCGCTGCTGTCGAGCGCGTACATCCCGACCGACAACCTGCCGGGGTGGCTGCGCACGGTCGCGGAGTGGAATCCGATCAGCGCCCTGGCCGCCGCCGCCCGTGATCTGTTCGGCAACGCGTCACCGGCCGCCGATGCCGCCTGGCCGGTCGCCCACCCGGTGGCGGGGACGCTCGCCTGGTCGCTGGCGCTCCTCGTGGTGTTCGTGCCGCTGACCGTGCGACGCCACGCGCGCGGCGGCGAATGACACCCGCGCACCGCGCCGTCCGGACCGACGGCCGGTGAGCACGCCGAAGCGCCACTGCGGACCCCGGGGATGACGGGAGGGTCGGCAGCGGCGCACGGCCGGTACGAACGATCGCCCGATCGGCCCGGGCACGGCCGATGAGCGGTGGTGACGGACCGTCGGGTCAGTGGCGGCTGCCGAAGAGCGAGCGGCGCAGCCGGCTCAGCGGCGCGAAGAGCGAGACCCGCGCGCTCCTGCTCAGACGGCTGTGTCCGGCCTCGCGCGAGGTCAGCTCGCGCATCAGCAGCGTAGCCTCGGCGACCTCCCGCCGGGGCACGGCAGGGCCGCCGAGCACCGCGAGATGGCGGTCGAGGCGCGAACTGGTCGCACTGCTCCCGCATGTGATGGCAGGCACACGTGGCCTGCTGCGGACCGTTATCTGTTCCATGTCACTCCCCACCCGTACGAGGGCACCCGGCCCGGGCAGGCTAACCCTAACCCCCCGCGAGGACACTCGTGTATCCCGCCCGGGGGATCGGGCGCGCCGTCCGGAGGCCGACGATCACTCTCCACACCCGTCCGGTTCCACGGCGAGCCGGCCGCCGCGGAGCAGCCGCCCCGCCCTGGACGACGGGAGACCGGAGAAGTACCCCGCGGACGGGGCCTCCCGCCCTTCGCACCGGCCCGCCGGGCCCGGCGGGCCGTACGGCGGGGATCAGGCCGCCGAGTCGAGAACCGGCAGGTAGCCACCGGACTGTCCGGCCGCCGTGGGGTGGTACGACTCACCGATGTTGAGCCAGTTGACACTGTGCAGCCAGGCGCCCCCGGAGCAGATCTCGTGCCCGGTGAACTTCCCCGCGACATCGGCGAAGGCGAACCCGTGATCGGCGGCACGCTTCGCGGTCGTCGTGTTGAGGTAGTCGGCGGCGTCGTTGATCGCGGTGCGCACCTTGTCGCTCAGGCCGACGACGCAGCTGCCGCCGACCTTGTAGAAGCGCGGGTAACCGAGGACGACCACACGGGCGGAGGGCGCCTTGGCGCGGATCGCCGAGTACACCGAGTCGAGGTTGCCCGGCAGGGTCGCGCCGACGTAGCCGCGGGCCGTGGCGATCCGGCTGAGACAGGTGGCCTCCGACTGGAGGACACAGGTCGTCATCACATCGGCGAAGCCCGCGTCGTTGCCGCCGATGGAGATCGAGACGAGGTCGGTCGAGGAGTTCAGCGGCCCGAGCTGACCGGAGGTCACATCACCGGTGCGGGCGCCCGAGCAGGCGGTGAAGGAGAAGGACGAGGGCGAGTGGGAGGCGGCCCAGAGTGCCGGATACGCCTTGGTGCTGCGTTTGCAGGACCCGCTGGCGCTGTCGTAGCTCCCGGCACCGACGCCCGAGGAGTACGAATCGCCGAGGGCCACGTAGTCGACCCCCTGGACGGACTGCGCGGCGGACGCGGTGGTCGCCCCGGTCAACGCGATTACGGCACCGAGCAGAAGCGAGGACGAGAACGCCACGAGTCTGGACATCTTCATGGAACCTCCCTTGGACCGACCGGCAGGATCTCCGCCTTGGCCTGCCGTGTCCGTGGTAGCAGCACCACCCCCACTTTCGGAAGTGTCCATGCCAAATTGCTCGAAGGAGTTCTTCCGCACGTCCCCTTGATGTCGTGTCATGTCCGCGGACGACCTGTCGGACACGGGGAGAAAGGTGATGAAACCCGGGTGCGCCGGGCCTCCCCTTGCCGGATCATGGGCGCCATGTCCTCCACCCCTGAGTCCGCGCTGCCGATCCGGCTCACCGTCGACGACGGCGATTCGCCGTCCGATGTCGTGGACGCGCTGTTCCTCGGCCGCTTCGCGACGGGCGAGCAGCCCTACTCGCACAGTTGCTCCCTCGACCGGGTCAAGGCCGATGCCACGCTGCTGCCCCCGGCCGCCACGGTGCTGCGCGCCGCCCGGGACGACGACCGCAGCGCCACGCTCGCCGAGGGCGACGGCTGGACCCTGCTCGTCTCCCGGTGGAACCGCGGCGCCGACGTCACGGTCACCGCGACCAGCGCGGAGCTGGCGCGCCAGATCCTCGACCGGGCGACGCACGGCGTGCGGGACGAACCCGAACCGCAGCCCGAGAACGTGACGATGGGATTCTGGTACGTGTCACCGCGCCGCGGCCCGTACCGCACCACCCGTCAGATCGCCGCCGGGGCGTGGGACGAGGTCCGGAGCAACTACACGGCTCCGGTGGCAGATGCCATGGACCGGCTGATGAAGATCACCCCCGACGACATCGCGGGCCGGCTGCTCCTGCTGCACGGCCCGCCCGGCACCGGCAAGACGTCGGCGCTGCGCACGCTCGCGCGTTCGTGGCGGGACTGGTGCCAGGTCGACTGCGTGCTCGACCCGGAGCGGCTCTTCAACGACGTCGGCTATCTGATGGACATCGCGATCGGCGAGGACGAGGGCACGGCGAAGGGCCGTTGGCGGCTGCTGCTCCTGGAGGACTGCGACGAACTGATCCGCGGCGAGGCCAAGCACACGGCGGGCCAGGCGCTCTCCCGGCTGCTGAACCTCACCGACGGGCTGCTCGGCCAGGGCCGCAACGTGCTGGTCGGCGTCACCACCAACGAGGACCTGGAACGGCTCCACCCGGCCGTGGTCCGGCCCGGCCGCTGCCTCGCCAGGATCGAGGTGGGACCGCTGACCCGCGAGGAGGCGGTGGGCTGGCTGGGCACGGAGGAGGGAATCGGCCGCGAGGGCGCCACGCTCGCCGAGTTGTACGCGCTGCGGCGCGGCAGCGGCCCCGCGTCGGTGCCGAGGCAGGATTCCGGCGCGGACGCGGGCCTCTATCTCTGACGGCCCGGCACCTCCGCCGGATCCGGGCTCCTTCGACGGATCCCACGCCTCCGGCTCCGGGCCGCTCCCCCCACCGGCTCCGGGCCGTTCCCCGGACCGGCTTCGTGGCACTCCCGGGGCGCTCCGGGGGCGCTCCCGGGGCGAGAGGTCCGGCGGGTGCTTCCCCGGGCGCCGGCTCAGTGCGCCGCGTACGCCGCCCGCACCGCTTCCTCGGCCAGCGACAGCGCCTCGGCCCGCGACAGGCCCAGCCGTCGCGCCTGCTCGGCGTACTCGCGGGCGACGGACGCCGCGTGACGGTCCGCCGCCTCACCGGCCGCGGCGATGAACGTGCCGTTGCGGCCCCGGGTCTCGATCACGCCGTCGGTCTCCAGCGCCCGGTACGCCTTGGCGACGGTGTTCGCGGCGAGGCCGAGTTCTTCGGCGAAGCCGCGTACGGTCGGAAGTCTGAAACCGACGGGAAGCGCGCCGGAACGGGCCAATTCGGAGATCTGCGCGCGCAGTTGCTCGTACGGGGCGGTCCCGGAGGCCGGGTCGAGGACGATCTTGAGAGTCACGTAACGATTGTCCACCACCGCGGCCCCCCGCCGCCGACGCCCGCCACGGTGCCGTCGCCGTCCCACCGCCGTCGAGTCGCGATCCCTACACCGTTCCACCACTGTTCCGATGCCGGAAAATCGGAGGCGGTGCGACGCACCCCCGCGTAGCGTCCGGCCCATGACTGTCCTCGTTCGCGACTTCCTGCCCGCAGACACCGCTGCCTGGGCGCACGTCGGGCATGCCGCGATGCCCTACATCGTGACCACCCCCGAGCAGGTCGCCTTCGACCTCGCCTCCGCCCGGTCCGAGGAGCGCCGCCGACTGCTGGTCGCCGAGGAGGACGGGGAGATCATCGCGATCGCCCGGACCGGACTGGTGCCCGACAGCCCCGAACCCGGCCTGGCGTTCTGCGACCCGTACACGCATCCGGACCGCACCGGGCGCGGCGCGGGCGGGCTGCTGCTGCGGACGGCGGAGGAGCATCTCGCGGTGGAAGGGGCGCGCACCGTCTACACCTGGGTGCTCGACACCCCGTCGAACCGTGCCTTCGCGGAGAAGCGCGGTTACGTGCCGAGCCGCTCGGCGCACTTCCTCCGCCTCGACCTCGCGGGTGGCGCGCTGCCGCCCCGCCCGGCCGTCCCGACGGGCGTCGAGCTGCGCACGGGGGCGGACTTCGCGGACGACCCGCGCCCGCTCTTCGAGGCGGACGCCGAGACCACGGCCGACGAACCGAGCGACACCCCGGCCGAACTGCCCGACTACGAGCACTGGCTCCGGCAGACCTGGCGCCACCCCGCGCTCGACCACGAACTCACGTCGGTCGTGACGGTGGACGGAGAGGTGGCGGCGTTCACCGCGGCCCGGACCGACGGCCGGACCCGTTACATGTCGGGGATGACCGGCACCCGCCGCGCGTACCGGGGCCGCGGGCTGGCGAAGCTCGCCAAGCACGACTCGCTGAGCCGGGCGCGCGCGGCCGGGTACACGGACGCGTACACCGGCAACGACGCGGACAACGCTCCGATGCTGACGGTCAACCGCTGGTTCGGCTACGAGATCTGTGCCACGGAGGTGCGGCATGTCCGTGAGCTCGGCTGAGTCCTCGCTCGTGGTCGCCCTGGTGAAGGCCGGGCGGACCAGGATCAGATATCCGGCAGACCTGGTCCGCGACGACGGCACCCGGATCACCGTACGGGCGCCCTGGGCGGCGCCGGGGGTGCGGGACTTCGGCTTCGTGCGCTTCGAGCCGGGGGACGTGTTCACCGAGCACTACTGGCGCGATCTCTGGTTCGCGGTGAAGGAGGTCCGGACCGGGTCGGGCGGGCTCAAGGGCTGGTACTGCGACATCACCCGGCCCGCCGTGCTGCGGGACGGGGAGCTGGTGGTGGAGGACCTGGATCTCGACCTGTGGGTGTCGGCCGACGGGTCGTCCGTGCTGCGGCTGGACGAGGACGAGTTCGAGGCGAGCGGTCTCGCCGACCGTGATCCGGTGGCGGCCGAAGCCGCCCGGCGGGCGCTGGACGAACTGGAGCTGCTCGCCAGGACGGACGGTCTCGCCGCACTGCTCGGATGACGCGTCCGGCGGACGAGCCGGACTTCCGGTACTCCGCCCCGCTCGGTCGGCCCCGGCGCGTCGCCCTGCCGGCGCGGCCGGGGCCGGGCGGGGACGAACGATCAGGCACGGCCAACCTCGGGGAACCGGCTGTCCGTGGTGATCGGCTCAATTAAAGTGCTCAGGTCAGTTCCCCACCCGGTGACCTGAGAAGGAATCACGGATATGCCCACTGAGACGTTCGAGTTTCAGGTGGAAGCGCGCCAGCTTCTGCAGATGATGATCCACTCGATCTACTCGAACAAGGACGTGTTCCTGCGCGAACTCGTCTCCAACGCCTCCGACGCGCTCGACAAACTGCGGCTGGAGGCGTTGCGCGACGACTCCCTCGGCGCGGACGCGTCCGACCTCCACATCGACATCGAGACCGACGAGCAGGCCCGCACACTGACCGTGCGGGACAACGGCATCGGCATGTCTCACGACGAAGTGGTCCAGCTCATCGGGACGATCGCGAATTCGGGCACCGCCAAGTTCCTGCGGGAACTCAAGGAGGCCAAGGAGTCCGAGGACGCCACCGCGGCCGAAGGCCTGATCGGCCAGTTCGGGGTCGGGTTCTACTCCAGCTTCATGGTGGCCGACGAGGTCACGCTGCTGACCCGGCGCGCGGGCGAGACCCGGGGCACCCGCTGGACGTCGACCGGCGAGGGCACGTACACGATCGAGACCGTCGACAGCGCCCCGCAGGGCACCTCGGTCACGCTGCGGCTCAAGCCGGAGGACACCGAGGACCGGCTCTACGACTACACCTCCCCGTGGAAGATCAGGGAGATCGTCAAGCGGTACTCGGACTTCATCACCTGGCCCATCAGGATGGTCACGGAGACCGACGCCGAGGCGAAGGACGCCGAGGAGGGCTCCGACGACGCGCCGCGCGAGCCCGAGACCCTCAACTCGATGAAGGCCCTGTGGGCGCGCTCGCGCGACGAGGTCTCGGACGACGAGTACCACGAGCTGTACAAGCACATCAGCCACGACTGGATCGACCCGCTCGAAACCGTCCGGCTCCAGGCGGAGGGCACCTTCGAGTACCAGGCGCTCCTCTTCATCCCCTCGCACGCGCCCCACGACCTGTTCATGCAGGGGTACAAGCGCGGCATCCAGCTGTACGTGAAGCGCGTCTTCATCATGGACGACTGCGAAGCGCTGATGCCTCCGTACCTGCGTTTCGTGAAGGGCGTCGTCGACGCGCAGGACCTGTCGCTCAACGTGTCGCGCGAGATCCTCCAGCAGGACCGCCAGATCCAGATGATGCACCGCCGTCTGGCGAAGAAGGTGCTGTCGACGGTCAAGGACATGATGACCGCCGACCCGGAGCGCTACGCCACGTTCTGGCGGGAGTTCGGCCGTGTCGTCAAGGAAGGGCTGCTAAGCGACTTCGAGAACCGCGACGCCATTCTCAGGATCGCCTCCTTCGCCACGACCCATGACGAGGACGCGCCGACCACGCTGCGGCAGTACGTGGAGCGGATGAAGGAGGGCCAGGAGCACATCTTCTACCTGACGGGCGAGTCCCGGCAGGCCATCGAGAACTCCCCGCACATGGAGGCGTTCCGGGCCAAGGGCATCGAGGTGCTGCTGCTGACCGATCCGGTCGACGAGGTGTGGGTCGAGGCGGAGCCCGAGTTCGACGGGAAGAAGCTGCGGTCCGTCGCCAAGGGCGAGATCGACCTCGGTACCGAGGAGGAGAAGAAGGAAGCGGCGACCGAGCGGGAGAACCATCAGCGGGAGTACGCGGACCTGCTCTCCTGGATGACGGAGCGGCTCGGCGAGACCGTCAAGGAGGTGCGTCTCTCCTCGCGTCTCACCGTCTCGCCCGCCTGCGTCGTCTCGGACGCGCACGATGTGACGCCCGCTCTGCAGAACATGTACCGGGCAATGGGGCAGCCCGTCCCGGAGGTCAAGCGGATCCTCGAACTCAACCCGGAGCACCCGCTGGTCGGCGGACTCAACCGGGCCTACGCCGAGCGTGCCGAGAAGGACACCACCGGCCTGGAGGAAACGGCCGAGCTGCTGCACGACCTGGCGCTGCTGGCCGAGGGCGGGGAGCTGAGCGACCCGTCGCGCTTCGTGAAGCTGATGGCCGACCGTCTCGAACGCACCCTGTGACCTGAGCCCGTCGCATCACCGGCCGGGGACCCGTCCCCGGCCGGTGACCGTTCCCATCCCGTCAGTCCCGGACGCGTTCCCGTACGTCGGCGTACGGCTCCGGCTCCTGCGGTGCCGGACGGGCCTGTCCGACCCCGGCGACCAGCTCCACCTCGTAGCCCGCCGCGTCCTCCAGATACGCGGCGACGTGCTCGTCCCCGCCCGCGTGCGGGTAGCGGTCCGGGAAGAGCTGCCGCCAGCCGTGTTCCGGAGCCTCGGCCACCAGGGCGTCGAGGGCGGCCCGGTCCCGGACGTGGAACGCCAGGTGGTTGAGCCCGGGGCGGCACCGGTCGTGCGTCCGGCCGGTCAGGTCGGGCGACTGCTCGACCACCACGTAGCTGTCGCCGCGCCGCCAGCTACGCCCGTATTCCCAGTGCTGGTAAGGGACATGGCCCAGCTCACCGAGCAGCCATCCCCATCCCCGCTCGGCCGTCGGCAGATCGGGCACCCACAGCTCGATGTGGTGCACCCCTCCGGTGCCCGTCCCCCCGGCCGGCAGCGGGACGGCGCGGCGGGCGCCGTGCGGCTGGTACGCCACGGGGTCGCCGTCCTCGTGCCAGTGGATCAGGAAGTGCTCCCCCGCCCGGTAGCCGTCGAGCCCCGCGCGGCAGTAGGCGACGCTGTCGTCCGGGAGCGCGTCCAGCGGGAACCACTCCAGTCCGGAGCACTTGTCCGGTTCGCGGTTGTACGGCGGGCGGGCGGGGTCGTACTCCGCCTCGAAGAACCAGCCGGTCCTGGGGCTGCCGCCGGGGCCCCGGTGCTGCATGACCAGCGCGACCCGCAGCTCGTCCGGGCCGAGTTCGACACCGATCTCCTCGGCGGCCTCGCGTATCAGCGCCTCGCGGACGTCCTCGCCGTCCTCGACATGCCCGGACGGACAGTGGAGCAGCCCGTCCGCGTATCCCGTCCCGTCCCGGCGGGCGAGCAGGACGTCCGGGCCGCGGCGAAGGATCAGGTGCACGTCGACGACCTCGGTGTGCCGCCGCGGCGGTTCGGCACGGGCCACCAGCGCGTAGCGCTCGTCGTCGACCCGCCCGCCCCACAGGTCCGGGTCGCCGGAGAGCGGCTCGTGGTGGACGCGCTCGGTGAACTCCGAGAGCAGCCCGGTCAGTTGTCCGGCAGGCAGACCGGCCCCGTCCCACACGCCCTCGATCAGGATGAGCCGGCCGCCGGGCCGCAACAGGCCGAACCAGTGGCGCAGGGCCGCCGCCGGATCGGGCAGCAGCCACACCACGTGCCGGACCATGACCACGTCGAACCGCTGTCCGCCGACCGGGGGCCGTGCCGCGTCCCCGAGGAGCACCTCGGTCCCCGTCCCGGCGAGCTTGGCCCGCGCCCGCTCCACCATGCGCGGCGACCGGTCGACCGCCGTGACCCGGTGCCCCTGGCCGGCGGCGAGCAGCGCGAGGCTTCCGGTGCCGCACCCCAGATCGAGCACCTCGGAACGCGCGCCGGGCAGCCAGCCCTCCAGCCGCCTCGCCCAGGCGTGCCGGACCACCGGGTCGAGCAGCCCGTGGTCGGGCCCCTCGTCGAAGGAGTCGGCCGCGGAGTCCCAGTCGATCGTCGTCATGGGTCGATCGTGCCATCCACCACCGACAGCGGTGCCCGGGGAGAGGGGGCGCGGGCGGTCCGCCCGGGAGCCCGGGGGCGCGCTCGGGGGCCCGCGCCGCTCTCAAAACCCGTGCGGGTCCCGTTCGAAACCCGTTTCTCCACGGACCCGATGCCGTGCGAGGGTCGACCGATGAGTGCCTCGCCGAATCGACCCGCCCCACAGCGCACCCTCGAAGTGCTGCGCTGGCAGTTCGACCTGACCTGGTCGCTGTTCGAATACCACCTGGAGAGGATCGAACCCGAGGACTTCCTCTGGGAGCCCGCCGCGCTCTGCTGGACGCTGCACCGGGACGGCGACGGGACGTGGGTGCCGGACTGGGCGGAGAGCGAACCCGATCCCGTTCCCGTGCCGACCATCGGATGGCTGTGCTGGCACATCGGCTGGTGGTGGGGCGTGGCCCTCGACCACGTCCGGGGCAATACGCCCCGGGAGCGGAGCGACGTCGTCTGGCCGGGCGCGGGCGAGCCGGCCGTCGCATGGCTGCGCGGTCTGCGCGAGGACTGGCTGACGGCGCTGGACCGGCTCACCGACGCCGATCTGACCGCGACCGCCCCGTTCCCGTGGCGGAACGACCCCCGGCACACCGTCGCACACATGGTGGCCTGGGTGAACGCGGAACTGATGAAGAACGCGGCGGAAATCGGCCAGCTTCGCCTCCAGCGGGCGGTCGGCGAGCTGTCGGCCGCCCGCCGGAGCTGACGGGACGTACGGGGCACCCGCGCGCCGGCCGATGCGGTCGGCCACGGCCGGGACACCACGATCCGCTTTCACGGCGATCCCGGTGCCCCGGCCGTGGCATCCGCGGAACTTGCCGGACCGGTCCGGGAGCGGGAGCGGTCGCAGTGCCAGGGCGTGTTCCGAAAGTAGCGCCGTCCCCCCGAAGGCCGGACGGGACTTTCGCAACACGCCCTAGTGCCGTGACCGGCAAGGTTTGCCCCGTAAGGAGCGTCGTCCGGTGCGTGCGATCGCAAGGCGGCCGGAAGCCCTCGTAGCGGGGCTACGTGGGCTTTTGGCCAACGCCGCGAGCGTGCGTGCTGGGCGGCGCGACGGGGCAAACGTTGCCGGGAGCGGCACTAGCCGATGACCGAGGCGCAGGTGGTCGGGGTGGCGCGGGCGGGATCGAGGGCGTTCGCCACCTCGTGGTAGGCGATCCGGTCGACGGTGCCGATCGCCACGTGCTCGGAGACATCGAGCGGGCACAGGTCCTGGAGCAGCACGTTGCGGACGTTCGGCCCGTCCAGGAACTGCGTGCGGTACGGGGTCACGACCTCGTCGTACCTGGTCGCGATGACCGTGTACCGGACTCCGGGCACGGTGTCGCCGCCCGCGTTGAGCTTGGTGAGGAAGGGGGAGCCCGCCACCTGGTCGGCGAGAGCGGGGGTATTGGTGTTGAGCAGGTGCTCCGCGCCCGGGAAGTACGGCAGGAGTTTCGTCAGGCCGAGGAGGGTGGTGCCGTGGTTGTCGGGGGCGATCCCGATCAGGGCGTTCACCTTGGCGGCTCCACCGAGGAACTTCAGGTAGTAGTTCGGCATCATGCCGCCCTGGGAGTGACCGACGAGGTCGGCCTCGGAGGCGCCGGTGGCGGCGAGCACCTTGTCGACGAAGGCGGCGAGCTGGCCGGCGGACTTGTCGATCGGGCCGAGGCCGTTGAAGAGCGGTACGCCGGGCAGCCGGCCGTAGTCCAGGGAGTAGACGCAGTATCCGCGGTTGACGAGGTAGGGGGCGAGGGCCAGCCAGTTGTCGATCGAGTTCCCGAAGGTTCCGTGGACCAGGACGACGGGCCGGGGGTGGGCCGTGGAGGGCTTGCAGGAGTAGTCGTTCCAGCCGCGGGACGTGGCCGCGGCGGCGGGAGCAGTGGCTGTGGGGGTGGCGGCAGCGGCGGCCGTGGTGGGGGTGGCGACTGCGGCGACGGCGAGGAGCAGTGCGGCGAGGGTTCTCCGGGCGCGGAGGACGCGTGACGCACGGTTCCGGGGCAGCATCGTGTGGTCTCCTTGCGGCTCAAGGGAGTTGCGACGGGTGTGCGCCCTGCGGCCCGGACCACAAGTTCTGACAGCTGGCCTTCCGTGTGCTCAGGCCAAATTACGCATGGGTAGGGAGGCATGGGAAGTTACGCGTCGGAAAAAACTGATGGTTCACCAATATGACGGAACGGATCGGTCATTGAGTGGCGGTGCGGAAGTCGACGGCCGGCACGTACGGCACGGGCCCTTGCGGACGGCGCACGGACGCCTGCGGACAGCACGGGGGCGGCGGCCCGCGCGGGAACGTCGGGCCGCGCGGGAGCGTCGGGCCGCGCGGGGGATCAGCCGTCCGCGAGGCGTCCCGGCATCACGGCCCGCGGGCCGTACTTGTCCCGCAGCCGGTCCGCCACCGCCTCGATCCGGCGCGCCCGTTCGTCCGCCGGATCGAACGACAGCTGGTGCGCGGCCCGTTCGGCGTCCATCAGACCCTCCGCGCGCAGCGCGATCCCCCGGACCCGGGCCCGTTGCAGTCCGAACGAGTCGTGGATCCGGTACGCGAGGTCGGTGAGGGCCGCGGAGTGGGCGGTGGGTTCCGGAAGCGTACGGGTGCGGCTCAGCGTGGCGTACCCGGTCCGGGAGGCATGGCGCACGAGGACCGTGAGCCCCCGGCACACCTGCCCGTCCGCGCGCATCCGGGCGCCCAGCTCCTCGGTGAGCGACAGAAGTGCGCGGCGCTGCCGCTCCTGGTCCAACTCGTCGAGCGGGAAGGCGCGTTCGGCTGTGACCGACCGGGCGGGAGCGCCCGGTGCGACCACCGTGCGGTCGATGCCGCGCGACCGCTCCCACAGGTCCCGCCCGGTCCGTGCGCCGGTGATCCGTTGCAGGGTGCCGAGCGGGGTCTGCGCGATCCGGCCGACGGAGTCGAGCCCGTAGCCGCGCAGGGTGCGGGCCGTCGCCGCCCCGACTCCGTCCAGCGCCGTGGCCGGCTCGGCGGCGAGGAACCCCGCTCCCCCGCCCCGGGGCACCACGAAGGTCGTTCCGGGGGCCGCCCGGCGGGCCGCCGCCCGGGCCAGCATCGGGTTCTCCCCCGCCCCGATCGCGCAGTCCACGCCGTGCAGGGCGAGCGCCCGGACCCGGATCACCGAGGCCAGCCCCCTCGCGTCCTGGCCGAAGTACCGCAGTGCGCCGCGCACGTCGACGAGCGCCCCGTCGGGCCGGACCGCCTCGACCAGCGGGGTGAACGTGCCGAGCAGGGCGAGCAGTTCCTCGTAACGGACGTCGTCCGGGGGGCCGCCGCCGACCATGCGGAACCGCAGGTACAGGATGCCCGGCGCCCCGGTCCCCGGCACTCCCGGCACGTCCCGTTCGATGCCGCTCATCCCGCGCTCCCCGGGCTCTGGTGCCACAGCTTCCTGCCGGTGGCGACGCCCTCACCGGGCGGCTGGAGGTCCGACCAGGGGTTCATCTCGTACCCCGTGGGCAGCCGGACGCGACGGCCGTCGCCGTCGGGTGCGTGAGTTCCGGCGGAGGGCTCCCCGGGCGAGGAGCCGACGGCGGCCGAGGGCTTCCGGTCCGGGGATTCCTCGGCCCCGGGCTTCTCCGCCAGTCGGGCGGCAACCGCGTCGAGCCCGCCGGTGCGCCGCAGTTCGGCCAGTTCGGCCAGGTTCCAGGCGGCCGAGCCGACCACGCTCAGGCTCCGCGGTCCGCGCCGCTGCACCACGCCGCGCACCAGCAGCAGCCAGGAGTGGAAGACGGTGTGCGCGCAGGTCGCGTGGCTGTCGTCGAAGAAGGCCAGGTCGACCAGGCCGGTGCCGTCGTCCAGGGTGGTGAAGACGACCCGGCGGCCGGAGCGGACCGGCGGGGTCTGGGTGGCCGCCTTGGCCCCGGCGACCAGTACGGTCTGCCCGTGCCGCGCCTCGCGCAGCCGCTTGGCGGAGACCGCCCCGAGCTCCTTCAGGAACGCGTGGTGATCCTCCATCAGGTGGTGGGAGACATCCATGCTCAGGACGCCCAGCTCGGCACTGAGGCGTTCGGCCTCGTTGAGGTCGGGCAGCCCGATCGGACCGGTCCGGTGGCCGCCGCCGAGCGGAAGCTGCTCACCGGCACCGGCACCGGCGCCGCCGGAACCGGCGCCCCGCCGGACGTGGCGCAGTTCGGACAGGTGCAGCAGCAGATCTCGCCGGTTGGCGCCGAACGCGTCCAACGCGCCCACCTGGGCCAGCCGTTCGGCGACCGGCCTGGTCGGCCTGGCCCGCTGCCAGAAGTCCAGCAACGAGGTGTAGGGCTGTCCGGCCTCGATCCGGGCGACCTCGGCCCCGCTGATGCCGTGGACGTCCGAGAGCGCGAGCCGCACCCCCCAGACCCCGGAGCCCTCCCCGGAAGTCCCGGCACTGGCCCCACCTCCGCCACCAGACACCAGTTCGATTCGATGGGTGGCCGCCGAGCGGTTCACGTCCAGCCCCAGCACCGGCACCCCGCGCCGCCGCGCGTCCGCGAGCAGCAGCCGCTTCGGGTACATCCCCGGGTCATGGGTGAGCAGCCCGGCGTAGAAGGCCGCCGGATGGTGCGCCTTGAGCCATGCCGACTGGTACGTCGGTACGGCGAAGGCGACCGCGTGCGCCTTGCAGAAGCCGTAGCTGCCGAACGCCTCGATGATCTCCCAGGTCCGGGCGATCACCTCGATGTCGTACTTCCGTTCCGCCGCCCGCTGCGCGAACCACACCCTGATCCGGTCCTGCGAGTCGGGGTCGGACAGCCCGCGCCGCACCCGGTCGGCCTCGTCCCGTCCGCAGCCGGTCATGATGTCGAGCATCTCGATGACCTGCTCGTGGAAGACGACCACTCCGTACGTCTCGCGCAGCGGACGCTCCAGATCGGGGTGCGGGTAACGGGCGGGCGCCCGGCCGTGCCGTGCCTCGATGAACGGCCGCACCATGTCGGCGGCGACCGGACCGGGCCGGAACAGCGAGATGTCGACCACCAGGTCGTGGAAGCCGGTGGGCTGGAGCCGGCCGACGAGATCGCGTTGGCCCGGCGACTCGATCTGGAAGCAGCCCAGCGTCTCGGCACTCCTGATCAGCCGGTACGTCTCGGGGTCGCCCGGCGGCACGGCGTCCAGGTCCATGGCCTGCCCCGAGGCCCGCTCGACCTCGGCGACCGCGTGCGCCATCGCCGACTGCATCCGCACGCCCAGGACGTCGAGCTTGAGCAGCCCCAGATCCTCCACGTCCTCCTTGTCGAACTGCGCCATCGGGAAGTGCTCCCCGCTGGTGGGCACGACGGGCACCCGGTGCGACAGGGAGGCGTCCGAGAGGAGCACCCCGCACGGATGCATGGCGATGCCGCGGGGCAGGGCGTCCAGCGCCTCGACCAGTTCCCAGAGCCGGCCGTGGCGGTCCTTCTCCCGTGCCACGTCGCGCAGTTCGGGCAGTTCCGCCATGGCCGCGCGGGCGTCACGGGCCCGGATGTGCGGGAACGCCTTGGCGAGCCGGTCGGTCTCGGCCGGGTCCATGGAGAGCGCGGCGCCGACGTCCCGGATGGCGTGGCGCACCCGGTAGGTCTCGGGCATGGCGACGGTCGCGACCCGTTCGGCGCCGAAGCGTCCGATGATCGCGCGGTACACGTCGAGCCGGCGGGCGGACTCGACGTCGATGTCGATGTCGGGCAGCACGGCGCGACGTTTGGAGAGGAAGCGCTCCATCAGCAGCCCGTTCTCGACCGGGTCGGCGTGCGCGATCCCCAGGAGATGGTTGACGAGGGAGCCCGCTCCGGATCCCCGGGCGGCCACCCGTACGTTCATCTCCCTTACGTCGTCCACGACTTGAGCGACCGTCAGGAAGTAGGAGGCGAAGCCGTGGTGGGCGATGATGTCGAGTTCCCGGTGCATCCGCTCCCAGTAGTCGCGCCTGCGGTCGTAGCCGCGCAGCACCATTCCGGCGGCGGCACGGGAGGCCAGTACCCGCTGGGCGGTGCGGTGGGCGGCGCCGACGAGGTGCGGTTCGGGGAAGTGGACGGTGCCGAGGCCGAGGTCGCTCCGGGGATCGACGACGCAGGCCTCGGCGGTGTGCCGGGTCTCCGCGAGCAGCCGCACCCCGGCACCCTGGCCGAGACCGGCGGCGGAGGCGATCCGTTCGGCCGCCGCGGCCATCGCGCGGGCGCCCTTCAGCCAGCGCTCGCCGCTGTCCAGCGGGGCGCGGCGGGGATCGACGGGCATCAGCAGGCGAGCCGCGTCGAGCACGTCGGCGACCGGCCCCTGCCCGGGGTCGGCATACCGGACGGCGTTGGTCAGCACGGCACGCACCCCCTGCTCGGCGGCGAAGCCGACGGTACGGGCGGCGAGCCGCAGCGATCCGGGACCGGTGCCCTCGCGCCCGTGGTGGACGGCTTCGAGGCGCAGGTCGTCGCCGTGGATCTCCCGCCAGGCGGCGAGCAGCGCGGCGGCCCGGTCCGGACGGCCGGCGGCCAGCGCCCTGCCGACGTCGGAGTCGGGGCCGAGCAGTACGAGGAGCCCTTCGCCGGGCAGCGCGGACCGGTCGAGCAGGGGCTGCCCCGGCCGCGCACCCGCCCTGACGCCCGCGCGCGCACCGGAAGCAGGTCCGGTACCGGCGTGCGCGGCGCCCGCGGCACCGGTGCAAGCGGGTCCCGTACCGGCGCCTGCGGCGCCCGTACCCCCTGCGCGAGCGGGCCCGGTACCGGCGGCGTACGCGGCGTCTCCGGCTCCGGCATACGCGCCCCCGGCCCCGGCGTGCGCGGCGGTGACGAGGCGGCACAGTTCCGCCCATCCCCGCGCGCCGTCCCGGGCGAGGAAGGTGACCCGGGGGGCCGATTCGTCGACAAAGGCACCACCCCGGGCGGGGGTCCGCAGCCGATGCGCACCCCCGCCCTCTCTCGTGTGCTCCGCCCTCGCGGCCCCCGCCACGGCCCCCACCGCGAGCTCCGTCCCGAAGATCGGCCGCACCCCGGCCCGCTCGCACGCCTTGGCGAAACGGACCGTTCCCGCGAGCGTGTCGCGGTCGGTCAGCGCGAGCGCGTCCATCCCCCGCTCCGCGGCGCGCTCCACCAGCCGCTCCGGGTGCGAGGCCCCGTACCGCAGGGAGAAGCCGGAAACGGTACGCAGATGCGTGAACCCGGGCATCCGCACCTCCTGGACCGATCCGTACTCATCACCACCCCTCGCCTCCACCATAAACCACTTTTCGAACATTCGTACGACACCCGAGGGGCCCACAGCGGGGACAGGGCGCACCCGCACCCATGCCCGTGTACCGTTCAACCGTTTGGTCCACTTTTCCTTTACTAATGGCCTATACCCCGGATTGTGAGGACATGACTTTCGTCGACGAGGTGAAGAACGCCGTCACTCCACGAGCCGCAGTGCTCGTCATCGGTGTACTCGCACTGCAACTACTCTTCATCGCCTCCTACCTCGGGGCCCTGCACAAACCGAAGCCGACGGAGATCCCCTTCGGGGTCGTCGCTCCCCAGCAGATGTCCGCGCAGCTCCTGACCGAGCTGAAAAACCTCCCGGGCGGCCCGCTGGACCCCCGTGCGGTCGCCGACGAGGCCACGGCCCGCGAGCGGATCATGAACCGTGAGATCGACGGCGCCCTGATCGTCAACCCCACCGGCACCACCGACACCGTCCTCGTCGCCTCCGGCGGCGGCACCGCCATGGCCGACACCCTGACCAAGACCCTCACCAAGGTGGAGCAGGCCCAGCAGCGCACGGTGCGGTCCGTGGACCTGGCCCCCGCCTCCGACCAGGACTTCAACGGGATCTCGTCCTTCTACCTGGTGGTGGGCTGGTGCGTGGGCGGTTATCTCTGCGCCTCGATCCTGGCGATCAGCGCCGGCGCCAAACCCGCCAACCGGCAGCGCGCGCTGATCCGGACCGGCGTCATGGCGCTCTACTCCGTACTGGGCGGCATCGGCGGCGCGCTCATCATCGGCCCGATCCTCGGCGCCCTGCCCGGAAGCTTCTGGGGTCTGTCGGGACTGGGAGCGCTGACCGTCTTCGCGGTCGGCATGCTCACCCTCGCCCTCCAGGCCCTCACCGGCATCGTCGGCATCGGCCTGGCCGTCCTGATCGTGGTGATCGCGGGCAACCCGAGCGCCGGCGGCGCCTTCCCGCTGCCGATGCTCCCGGACTTCTGGCGGGCGATCGGCCCCGCGCTGCCGCCCGGAGCCGGTACCTGGGTGGCCCGCTCGATCGCCTACTTCAACGGCAACGCGATCACCGGACCGCTGCTGGTGCTCTCCGCCTGGGCGGCGGTGGGCACCCTCGTCACCTTCCTGATCGCCATGCGCCGCACCCCGCAGGACATCGCCGACGCCCCGCCGCCGTTCGGCTCGGTGGTCGAGGACTGATCCGCCCGCGCGGCTCGCGCCCCCGCCTCCGCGTTCCGTCCGGAAACATCTGGCGGACCGGGGTGGGGGGAAGCTACGCTGCCCGCGATGACTACTCCTTCTCTCAAGAGATTGGGGGCCCCGTCCGCGCAAGGTGAGTGCTGATGCTCACTCAGAATGCGGACAGGGACTCCCGTTTGTCCTTCTGGCTGCGCGTGCGAGAGTTCGCCGTGCCGCCCTCCATGATCGAGACCGCGACCGCCCGCCGCCGTGCCGGCGACTGGGCGGGGGCCTGCGCCGCCGCGGGCATCGACGTCGATCTCAGTCCACGCTCCGTGGCACGCGCCCACGGCCGGGAACTCGCGTCCCGGATCCGGGACGATCTGCGCCATCTGGCTCCCGACCTGCTGCGCTGGCACATGCCGAGGATCGCCCCGCGCGGACTGCTGCGTCCGGGCCTGACGATCGGCCTGGCCCGGTACGGCACCGAGGAGCACGACGGCGCACGACCGGTGCATCTGGTGGTCCGGACCCCGCCCGCCTGGGCGAACGCCGGTCAGCGGTTCAGCCTCGCGCTGTGGTACGGCTCCCGCCACGACGAACCCCTTCAGGGCGCACGGCTTCGGGGTGGATCTCCTCGGGACGGAACCCGTTGGGACGGGTCCCGCCCCGAGGCAGGCGCCCACCACCATCCGCACCCCCGCCCGCACCCTCGGTTCCGCCTCGACCTGCACCGTCACTTGTGGGACGCGCGCAGGGCCGGCGAGCTGCGGATCCGGGCCGGGGTCGGCCGCCCGCCCGGCGACGCCCCTCCCCCGGTGCGTCCGGAGGTGCTGGCCGCGGTGCCGCCGGAGCTCGGCTGCGCCGTCGACCGGTGGGCGGCCGAGGCGGCGATCCTGCTCCGTGCCGAAGGACGGGCCACCGGCACCGTCGCCGTACGGGCCGGGGCCGGACGACGGCTGCTCCTGGAGCCGGCCTCGGACAGGGACGGCAACGGGCCGGCCGTACTGCGGCTCGCCGCGGCGAGCGCGTACGGTGACGCCTCCGCGCTGCCGGTCCTGCCCGACGCGGCGACCTGGGTGCTGCCCGACCTCGATCTGCTCCGTACCGGTTCGATCGAGGCCGACCGACTGCACCCGCTGGTCGCCCCGGCGCTGGTACCGGAACCGGATCACCCGCCGACCGGCCCGGCAGCACCTCCCGACGCGGTCCGGCTCTCCGACGCGGTACGACCTCCGGACATGGCACGGCTTCCCGACTCGGTACGGCTCTCCGGCCCGGCGGTGCCTCCCGAACCGGTGGGGCGACCACGCCTCGTGGAATGCCGGGGAGCCCAGCACCGGATCGGCCTGGTCGACGGGGTGCTGGCCCCACTGGACCACGACCCGGCCGAGATCCGCCGGGAGGAGCTGCTGGCCGCACTGACCGGTACTCCGCTTCCCTGCTTCCAGGCCATCGACGAGGCGCACCGCCGTCCGGACTGTCTCACAGGCGTACGCGAACGCCTGGACCACGGCGACATCGCCGGTGCGCTGGCCGTCGTCGAGGACCTGCTGGGCCCCGACGCGCTGCTGCGCAGCGGCGAACTGCGGGACGCGCTGGAGGAGGCCGCGCGGCGGCGGATCACGTACGGACTGTTCAGGTCGGGCCTGATCGAAGGGCCCGGCCGTATCCGCCCGGACCGCCGCCGTCCCCGTGACCGCCGCTCGCACCCCCGCCATTCGGCCTTCCGGCGAACGGAAGAACTCCCGTAACCCCGAGGCACCCCCGTGCCCGGCGGGTCCCCGTGCCCACGCGGCTTCCCGCCCGGTGCCCGTGCCCGTACGTCTCATCACCACGACCCGACAGGTGATCACCATGCCCTTGCACACCCCGCCCACCCCGCCCGCCCCGTTCACGCCGTGCGCCCCGGCCGACGCCGCCTCGGGCCCCGACGGGAACCGCGTCTCCCAGCTCGGCATCGCCGACGAACTGACGGCGCTGCTCTGCGACACCACCACCGAGCCACGCCGTGATGTGCAACTGGAGGCCCTGACCCTGGCGGTGGCCGCCGATCTGCCCGTGCTCCTGTGGGGCGAGCCCGGAATCGGCAAGACAGCCGCCCTCACCCGGCTCGCCGAGTCCCTGGACCTTCCGCTGACCACGGTCATCGCCAGCGTGCACGAACCGTCCGACTTCTCGGGACTGCCCGTCCTCGGGGACGATCCCGCGGAGCAGGGCGTCCCGATGGCGCCGCCGGACTGGGCGGTACGCCTGGTGCGCGCGGGGCGGGGACTGCTGTTCCTGGACGAGCTGTCCACCGCGCCACCGGCCGTCCAGGCCGCACTGCTCCGTCTCGTGCTGGAGCGGCGGATCGGCGCGCTGCGCCTGCCGCCCGGGGTAAGGATCGTGGCCGCCGCCAACCCGCGCTCCTCGGCAGCCGACGGCTGGGAGCTGAGTCCGCCGCTGGCCAACCGCTTCGTGCATCTCCAGTGGACCCACGACCACGACGTCGTGGTGCGCGGCCTCGGCGGGATCTGGCCCCGGGCGACGCTGCCGCGGCTCTCGCCCGAGAAGCTGCCGGAGGCCGTGGACTTCGCCCGCCGCGCGGTGTGCGGACTCCTCGCCGCCCGCCCCGCGCTCGTCCACCGGCTGCCCAGCGGTGAAACCCGCCGGGGCGGTCCCTGGCCGTCGCCCAGGAGCTGGGAGATGACACTGCGTCTGATCGCGTTCGCGACCGCCGCCGGTTCCTCCAGGGACGTGCTGTCGCTGCTCGTCAGGGGCACGGTGGGGGACGGTCCAGGGCTGGAACTGCTGGCGAGTCTGGACCGCATGGACCTCCCGGACCCCGAGACCCTTCTCGCCGACCCGGCGGGGGCCGTGCTGCCCGAGCGGGGGGATCTGCGTCAGGCCGCGCTCGACGGTGTGGTGGCGGCGGTCCGCAACCGCCCGGAGAAGTCCCGGTGGGACGCGGCATGGGCGCTCCTGGTCCGGGCGCTGGAGACCGGGGCCCCTGACGTGGTGGTCGTCCCCGCCACCACCCTCGCCTCGCTGCGCCGGGAGGACTGGGACGTTCCGGCGTCGATCGAACGGCTCGCCGGAGTGGTGTCCCTGAACCGGCGGGCCGACCGGGCGGCGGCCCTGTCCGCGACCACCTCGAAGGCCGGCCGATGAGCCCGGACACGCCGGTGCCCCGGAGCGGGGGCGCACCGGCCCTCGCCGCACGGGGGGCGCCGGACACGGGCGCACGGGGGACGCTGGACCTCGACAAGCTCTTCGCCGCCCGGCTGCACGCCGCCCGGGTCCGCCCCTATCTGGCGACGGCCCTGTTCGCCCTGCACGTCGTGGAGTCCCGGCGGGTACCGACGATGGCGGTGGACCGGCACTGGAGGTGCTACGTCTCCCCCGGGTTCGTGGACCGCACGCCGGTGGAGGAGCTGGCCGGCGCATGGGTGCACGAGGTGTCGCACCTGCTGCGCGACCACCACGGACGCGGTGACCGGGTCGCCCGTGAGCGCGGACTGACCGGCCCCGGGGAGCGGCTGCGGATGAACATCGCAGCCGACTGGGAGATCAACGACGACGTGTTCGGCGAGGGGCTGGTACGGCCGGAGGGTGCCGTCGAACCCGGTGACCTGGGGCTCCCCGAGGGCGAGCTCATGGAGGACTATCTGCGCATGTTCAGCCTCGGGCCGCGCACGGACGCCCTGGCCTGGCTGGACTGCGGAAGCGGCGCCGACGGGATGGAACGGGAGTGGGAGCTGGGGCCGGACGGCGCGCACGGCCTCAGCGCGCAGGAGCGGGACGCGGTCCGGTTCCGGGTGGCGCAGGGCATCACCGGCCGCCCGGGGAACGCCCCGAAGGGGTGGCGGCGATGGGCCGAGGAGGCGTTCCATCCGCCCCAGCCGTGGCGGGAGTTGCTGGGTGCGGCGGTGCGTTCGGCCGCTTCCGGATCCGGCACGGGCGAGGACTACACGTACGGCCGCCCGTCGCGGCGCTCGGCCGGTGTGCCGGGTGCCGTGCTGCCGAGACTCCGGCGCAGGCCGCCCCGGGTCTCCGTGGTCATCGACACCTCCGGATCGGTCAGCGACACCGAACTGGGCAGCGCGCTCCTGGAGGTCGCCGCGATCACCCGTGCCGTGGGCGGCCGTCGCGACCTGATCAGCGTCGTGGCGTGCGACGCGGCCGCCCAGGTCGTGCACCCGCTGTGCCGCGCCGAGGGCATACCGCTCGTGGGAGGCGGGGGTACGGATCTGCGCGCGGGCTTCGCCGGGGCGCTCGGGAGGCGGCCCCGGCCGGACGTCATCGTGGTGCTGACGGACGGCCAGACGCCCTGGCCGAGCACCCGGCCGCCGTGCCGGACCGTGGTGGGCCTGTTCCCCCGGCAGTACACGCCGTCGTGGAACGAGGACGACCCCGACTACGTCCCGGACTCCCCGCCCGAGTGGGCCCGAACGGTGGTCATCGGAACGACTCCCGCCGCTCGTTGAGCCCCCGCCCCGGGACGGTTTCGGTGCACCGGCCGGGGAGCCGGTCTTCGTACGCGGGTCTCTGCCCCTGCGAACACGGGCGGGCGTAGGTCTGTTCGGCTTCGCCGATGTCTCCCGGGGGCGTCGGAGGCCGGTGACCGACGAGCAGGCGGGCCGGAGCAGGTTGTCATCCTCTCTCAAAATGTAGTACTTCTTATACATGGGCGAGCAGGTGCACAACAGACTGGCCGTGGTTCGCGCCGAGCGGAAGGTGTCGCGGCAGCGCTTGGCCGAAGAGGTGGGCGCGCACTACCAGACCATCGGCTACATCGAGCGGGGGCAGTACAACCCGAGCCTCGACCTGGCACTGAAGATCGCGAAGTTCTTCGAGCTGCCGGTGGAGGCGCTGTTCTCGCTGGAGCCGTTCCGGCCGCTCACGGATGAGATCTACGGGAGGAAGACGTCATGACCACGACGCGACTCACGCGCTACGACCGCAGCATGCTGCGGCTGATGAACGATCGCCGAAGCATGCCGCTGTACGCGACGGCCGCCCGTCGGCGCTCGGTGGTCGCCGTGCATCTGATGCTGACAGCGGCCATCGGTGCCCTCATGGCCTGCGCTTCCTTCGCGGACGGCACACCTGTCGGGGCCCTGGTCGTCATGGCGGTACTACTGCTGCCGTGGATGATCGCGACCGGTGCGATCAACGGGGCCACCCGTGGCCTGCTCGAACTGCGTGAACGAGCGCTGGACGAACGGCAGTCCGTTGAACGCGCCCGGGTGCAGGCCCGCGCGCACCGCGTGATGACCCTGCTCCTGGCCGCAGCCGCCGCCTGTCTGTTGATTACGCATGTGGCCGGCGGCCATTCCCTGAAGACGTACGCGGCCCCGGTGCTCGTCGCCGTTCTCGCGGTGCACTGGCTGATGCCGCTGTGGGTCGCCGGTCTGATGGTGCAGGACGAACCGGCCGAAGACGACGACCTCGCGGCCTGACGGCTCCGCGAGGGCGCGGATCCATGGCGAACCAGCGCGCGGCATCGGATGTGGGCGCATCGCAAGATGGAGGGGCCCGCATACTGGACGCATGCAGGCGTTCCGACAACGCGGCGAGGTGCCGCAGCTGTCGTCGCGCCCCGCCAGGGATGACGGGACAGCCCTTGGTTCGGATCGGGCCCCGGGGCGAGGGGCCGCACGTGGGAGGGGTGTGTCATGAGTGGTACGGGGTCGTCGGACGGCACGTGGAGGCCGAGCGACGCGGAGGGCGGGGAGCTCTCGGGCCGGTGGTGGACGTGGGCCCTGTCCGCCCCCGACGACCGTGATCCCGTCAAGGACACGACGGGCGAGTACGCCGACTGGAACCAGCCGGACGACCTCTGGTTCCTCGCCGGCACGTACGGCGGCCGGGTGGTGCGGCGTTGCGCGGTCCCCTCGGACCGGCCGCTGTTCTTTCCCGTGCTCAACATGCAGCACCCCAGGTCGTACTCCAGGGTGCCCCTGTCCATGACCGTCGTGGAGGCCACCGCGTCGCTGAACGGCGTTCCGCTGCCGCTGCGCGAGTTCACCGCGTCGTTCAGGACGGAGTCGACCCAGCGCTACACATGGGGTCTCTGGGGAGGCATCGCGCCCCTGCTCCCCGGACAGTACGTGCTGGAGATCACGGCCAGGGCCGCGAACGGCTTCTGGGTCGACACGACGTACCACCTGGAATCGACGCCCGCCTGACCCTGGGCGCCCCACGAACGGCCCGGCCGCCGGGCCGGGCTCAGCTCCCCGGGAGCGCCACTTCCGCCCAGACGGTCTTGGTGAGACCGTCGCGCACGGTGCAGCCCCAGCGGTTCGCGTAGGCGCCGATCAGAAGAAGACCGCGACCCGAGTCGGCGTCGGTGGGTACGGGGCCGGGTGGCGACTGGGGCGGGAGGTGGTCGGAGCGGGTGTCCGTCACCTCGATGCGGACGGCTTGAGGCAGGAGACGGAGCATCAACCGGAAGTCGCGCCCCGGGAGGCGTCCATGGGTGATGGCGTTGGACGCCAACTCGGCCGTGACCAGGGCGACGGTCCGGACCGGTTCGGAATCGTACGGAACGCCCCACCACTCGGTGAGCTGCTGCACGGCGAGAGTGCGCGCCAGCCGTGCGCCGCGCCTTGTGCTGCTCAGCTGGATCCTGAACTCGGCGGTGGGCGTGCTTGGTTCATGGGTGCTTGCGTGTTGCGTCACCGGACCATCGTGAGCGGGTGATCAACCCGCTGACCAGGTACGACGGCCGTACGGGACATCGGCGGTACGGGCACGGCGTGGAAGGGCCGCCCAGATTTGTACGGGTCGTGTACGGGTGCCGTACGGGGCGGTCACCGTATCCCCGGAAAAGGCTGTTCCGTTGAACCTTTCCCAGCCGTAGTGGAGTTGAGGAAAGCTACGGGTGCCTGCGGACCGGCGGAACGGTCACGGAAGGAGTGGTGACGGCCATGCGCGACGTACGCAACAGCCGTGCAGCGAAGACGAAGGAGGACAGCGACCTGCCGGGGGTGTGGGTGGCCTATGGCAAACTCCTCCAGCACCTGCGTAAACAGGCCGGGATGAACCAGCAGGCGCTCGGCGATGCCATCGGCTACTCCCAGGAACAGGTCGCCTCCGTCGAGCAGGGGCGACGCGCCGCGAAGGAGGCATTCACCGTAGCGGCGGACCAGACTCTCGCCTCGGGCGGGCTGTTGCAGGTCCTTCAGGCCGACGTGGACCGAGCGAAGCTCCCACGGTTCTTCCGCAACTTCGCGCTCATCGAGGCAGAGGTACTGAGCCGGTTCTCGTACGACCCACTGCTGGTGCCTGGCCTGTTGCAGACGGAACCATACGCACGGGCTGTGTTCGCCGGGCATTGCCCGCCGCTGAGCGAGGAGATCATCGATCAGCGCACAGAGGCACGACTGGCACGCCAGAAGCTGCTGACTCGGGACCCGCTTGCAGAACTGTCGTTCATCATCGGCGAAGAGGCGCTGCGCGATCCGGTGGGCAGCCCGGAAGTGATGCGCAGGCAGTGGCAACACCTGTTGGAAGTAGGCGCTTTGCGCAACGTAGAGATTCAGGTCATGCCCGTCAAGCGCGGGTTCCATCCGGGTAAGAACGGGCCCTTCGTGACGGTACAGACGAAGGAGCTCCGACACCTCGGGTACTTCGAGTCACAAGGCATCGGCTGCGTCGTCAGCGATCCGGCGGAGGTCAGCACGTTCGGTTTGCGGTATGGCAAGCTTCGCTCGCAGGCCCCGAATGTCGAGGAGTCTGTGCGGCTCATCGAACGGCTGGCGGGAGAGACATGAGCATGGAGCAGGTAACCAAGAACGTGGACGAGCTGCGCTGGTTCAAGAGCAGCTACAGCGGATCCGACGGCGGCGACTGCGTAGAGGTGGCCGTCGACCACGACACCGTGTGCGTACGGGACTCGAAGGCGGCGGGCGCCGGACCCGTGCTCCGGATCGAACGAGGCGAATGGGCGGCATTCGTCACGTTCGCCCGCGGGTAGCCCGGCAAGGCACCGGCAAAACGGCGCACGCGCTCCCCCAAGACCTCCCCCTCGTTTCTCAACACGCCGTCCCGGTAAGGGCTCTGATGAGCCATCATCAATTCGGGGCGGGAAGCCGGGCACGCCGTGCCCGCACCACACGGAGGAGGCACGGAGTGCGAAGTCGGGTGCACGCGGAGGACGGGCGGCATCTGATGGTGGAGCGCCTGGGTGATCCGCACGGCAGACCGGTCTTCCTGCTGCACGGGATGCCCGGCAGCAGGCTCGGTCCGGCCCCGCGCGGCATGGTGCTGTACCAGCGCAAGACACAACTGATCGCCTACGACCGGCCCGGCTACGGGAGCTCCGACCGGCTCCCGGGCCGCTGTGTCGCCGATGCCGTGCAGGACGTACGGGCCATCGCGGACCACCTCGGGCTCGAACGGTTCGCCGTGGTGGGCCGGTCCGGGGGCGCTCCGCACGCGCTGGCCTGTGCCGCGCTGATGCCCGAGCGGGTGACCCGTACCGCCGCGCTGGTCGGGCTGGCCCCCTGGGGTGCCGACGGGCTCGACTGGTTCGAGGGGATGGCCGCATCCAACGTGCTGGCGTACTCCACCGCGGCGTCCGATCCCGACGGGCTCGCGGAGTCGTTCATCTCCCGGTCCGCGGTGATCAGGAAGAACCCGGTCCGGCTCATCGACGACCTGCGCCGGGAGCTGACCGACTCCGACCGGATGGTGGTCAACGACGCCGGAGTCCGCAGCATGCTGCTGCGCAACTACCGCGAGGCGCTTCGCACTTCGGCGTGGGGGTGGATCGACGACGCGATCGCGTTCAGTCGGCCGTGGGGTTTCGATCCCGCCGACATCCCAGGTCCGGTGATGCTGTGGCACGGCGAGAAGGACGTGTTCACGCCGGTGGGCCACTCCCGCTGGCTGGCCGGGCGTATCCCGAACTCGACCGTCGTGGTGGAACCGGCCGCCGCGCACTTCGACGCCCTGCACGCCCTGCCCCGGATCCTCAACTGGCTGCTGGAGCCGGTCACGGAATGAGGGCGGAGCCCCGGGGGTGTCCGACGGTCGCCGGACACCCCCGGACGCTCACACCTGCATCGGTTCCAGCTCCCGTTCGAACCGGCGCTCGTCCCGCGCGATCCGGGTCATCGGATGGTCCTCGCCGAGTTGCCGGGCCAGCTCGTCGCCCGTCTCCGCCCGCAGGAGCGCCGCCTCCTCCGTGCGCCCCATCGCGTCGAGCGTGACCGCCATGTTCGACATCATGGCCAGCGTCTCCGGGTGGTGCGCCCCGAGCACGTGTCTGAGCTGTTCTGCGAGTCTCCGCTCGGTCTTCAGCACGATCTCCAGATCGCCCAGTTCGGCCGTCGCGTTGGCGAGGTTCATGACGCAGAACAGGGTGTTGGGGTGCTCCTGTCCGTACACCCCACGCATCGCCGCGACCACCCGGGTCAGCACCTGCTCCGACTCCTCCACCGCGCCGACCCCCAGGTGGTAGACGGCGAGATTGTTCAGGGCGGCCAGGGTGTACGGGTGCTTCTCCCCCGGCACCTTCATGTACTGGTCGACGACCTGCTGCGCGGTCTCCCTGGCCTCGGTGGTCTCGCCGGCCGCGTACAGGTCGGCCGCCAGGTTGAGGTCGCAGGCGAGCCATTCCGGGTTGGCGGCCGTGTACTTGGCCCGGTAGCGGGCAAGGGTGGCCACCGTGAGCCGGCGGGCGTCCTCCAGCCTGCCCGCCCTGCGCAGCGAGACCGCCAGGCTCTTCGCCGCGCTCAGCGTGCCGGGGAAGGCGCGCCCGAGCGTGGCCTTGTAGCTGTCGTACGTACGGCTGAGGATGGTGACGGAGTCCTCGTACCGCCCGACGTCGCGCAGATCACGCGCCAGGTTCATGGCCGAGGACAGGCTGTAGGGATGCTCCGGCCCCAGTACCTCGACCCTCCGGTCGAAGACGTCCTGGTCGATCTCCCGGGCCCGGGCGTACTGCCCGATGGACCGCAGGGTGAACGCCAGGTTGTTCGCCGCCGCCAGGGTCCTGGGGTGCGATTCGTGGAAGATCTGGTTGAACCCCTCGGTGGCCTCGGTCGCCAGCTCGATCGCCCTGGTGTACTCGCCGAGCGTGCCCAGGTCCGTCGCCAGACTGCTGGTGCTCATGTACGTGTGCGGATGCTCCGGGCCCAGGACCTCCTGCTGCACCGACAGGGTGATCTCGTCCAGCTCCCGCGCCTCCACGTAACGGCCGCGCGAGCGGTAGATGTTGGCGAGGTGGAAGCACAGGTAGAGGTACTGGATGTCCCGCTCGCCCAGGGTCTCCTTCCAGATGGCGCGCAGCTCCTCGCAGAGGCCTCCCGCCGTCCTGAAATCACCGCGCTTCCAGAGGTAGCGGACCCGGTCGATCAGCAGCCTGCGGGCCTCGGGCTCCTTGCAGTTGCGGGCGTCGGAGGGGGCGAGGTGCGGCCAGATGGTCGCGAACTGCGGCCAGGTCGAGGGGTTGTCGATGGGTTCGTCGTCATCGGGCCGGGCACCCGCGAGGATGCGGTGGACGGCGTGCCGGGCGTCCCGCTGCTCCTCCTCGCTGAGCTGTGCCCGGATGACGGCCTGGACGAGACGGTGCACCTGGATGGAGTTGGACACCTGGTCGACCTTGGCGAGGGCGAACCGGCCGATCTCCCGGATGACCCGGCCCAGCACCAGCTTCTCCTGGAGCGCGGCGTCGTACGGCTTCAGCGCCTCGATCATCTCCTTGCTGTAGAGGAGATTGCCCGAGATCGGCTCCGGGGCGAAGAAGGCGCAGAGCTGGAGCAGCCGCACCGCGGCGGGCGAGCGCTCCTTGAGCCGTTCGATGGAGATGTTCCAGGTCGCGGCGACCGGCTGCGGATAGCCGGCCGGCTGGTTGAGCGCCAGGACCTCGGGGGCCTGCTGGGCCAGCTGTTCCAGATACGTGTCGATCGGGGTGGCGGTCTCGGCGATCCACGCCGCCGCCTGCTCGACGGCGAGCGGCAGGTCACCGACCGCGGTGGCCACCTGGTCGGCGTCCTCGGCGCTCAGCCCCGGCGCCCGGCGCTGGAGGTGCTCGATGGACTCCTCGCGCAGGAACACGTCGACGGGCAGCGCGTCGCCGTGCTGCGACCACGACTGGTTCCGCGAGGTGACCAGGATGTGCCCGGAGCCGCCCTGCGGGAAGTACCGTCTGAGCCGCTCGGGGTCGTCGGCGTTGTCGAAGACCAGCAGCCAGCGTTCCGTGGGCACACCGCGCCGCAGCAGGTCCACCGCCTCCCGGGAGGCGGCCGCCATGTCGTCGCCGCCCTGGGCGCCGATCTGCACGGCCAGCTCCGCGAGCGAGGCCACCACGTCGTCGGTCTGCTCCGAGGATATCCACCAGACCAGGTCGTAGTCGGCCATGAAGCGGTGCACGTACTCCAGGGCCACCTGGGTCTTGCCGACGCCGCCGAGGCCGTACAGGGTCTGCGGCTGGGGCAGGACGACGGCCATGCCGCCGCCGAGCTGGTCGCGCATCCGCTCCAGGACCGTGGAGCGGCCGGTGAAGCCGGGGTTGCGCGGCGGCGCGTTCCAGATCCTGGGGACGGTGCCGGGGAAGCGCGGTCCGGGTGCCACCCCGTCGGTGAGCTGCACGTGCCGGTCCAGTGCGCGCAGCAGGGCGGCGGTGGCGTGCACCTCGTCCAGCCGGAAGAGGTCGACCGGGTTTCGGTCGAGGTACTGGGCGGTCAGCCGTACGTCCCCGACCCTGAACGACAACAGCTGGCGCCGGCCGCCGCCGGGGTCCTCCGCCACGGTCCGTTCCCAGAATCCGACCGCGCGCTGCGACTTGAGGTACGCGTTGGACAGCAGCACGACGGTACGGGTCGCGGTCTCCGCGGAGAACGCGGATTCGAGGGTCTCCCGCTCGGCCGACACGTCGCGCGGCACGACCCGGAACCCGGCCCGGGTGAGCACGGACTCGACCCAGTCGGCCCACATCCGGTTCTCCGCCACGTAGTTGAGGAAGAGATCGGCGGGCAGGGCCGGCCTGCGCCGGGTGAACGCGTCCCGGATGCGCAGCCGCACCTCTTCGGCGACCGGCGGCATCGAGGTGATCCGGCGGTCGGTGATGACGGCGGTGAGCCGTTCGAAGGCGGAGAGCAGCGAGTTGGTGAGGCCGGCCTCGTCGCCGAAGGTGGCGAGGGTCTCCTCGTACGCGTAGTAGGGGCGGTAGGGGATCTCCACCGCGCCCCAGTAGGCGGTGAGTTCGTCCCCGGACAGGTCGCGCGGCAGCCGGTCGAACTTCAGCCGGGCCAGGGCCCGTCCGGCGTCCGCCTTCTCCTTCTCGCCCTCGTCGATGCGCATCGGTACGGGATAGATGGCGATGGGGCGGCCGGTGTAGCGCTCGGAGATCTGCCGGGCGACCGAGGCGGCGCCGTCGATGGACTGGTCGCTGAGGGTGAAGCAGTCGACGAGGACGTCGGGCAGGTGGACGGTGCAGATGTCGGCGATGTCGCTGAGGCCGGTCCGGCTGTCGATGAGGACGTAGTCGTAGTTGGCCTTCATGTCGTCGCGCAGGGCGTCGAAGAAGTGGCCGCCGCCGAGCCGGTCGTAGAAGTTGTCCCAGTCGAAGGTGGAGACGGTCGCGGAGTACTCGCGGTTCTGGCGCCCCGCGGAGACGAAGTCGAGGGTGCCTCCGTGCGGGAACTCCCAGCCGAGCGACTCGGGTGCGAGGGACACCGCGTGCGGCTGGATGCGGGCGTAGTCGCGGTGCCAGTCGTCGGCACGCTGGGCGGGGCTGGTGGCGGCCCACGCGTACTCGGTGATCAGGTCGATGACGCCGGTGGTGGCGCCGAGTGTCGAGGGGTCGAGGAACGGGTGGAAGAACCGGTGGAGCCCGGGTGCCTCCAGGTCCCAGTCGACGGCCAGTACCCGTTGTCCGTTGGCGGCGAGTATCCAGGCGGTGTTGGCCAGGGCCATGGTGCGCCCGGTGCCGCCCTTGTACGAGTAGAAGGTGACGATGCGCCCGTCACGACCGGCCGTCATCCGTGTCCTCCGCATCCGTCGCAGGGTCGTGTGTCTCGGGGATGTAGTGCGTCTGCGCCATCGGCCCCATCAAGCGTGTCCGTTCGGTCTGTCCACCACCGGCGGCGGGCGGGTAGACCGCCGCGTGCCGCAGGTACTGCTGGGCCGCCACCTCCACCACCTGCGGCAGGATCTGCCCGAACGCCTCCATGCTGGGTACGCCCTTGGCGGCGGCCCGGCAGAAGGCCCGGCCCTGACGCATCTTGGTCGGCATGGTCCGTTCGAGCTTCTCGGTCAGTTCCGCCTCGGCCGCCCGGCTCTCCTGGTCCTCCCGGTTCCACGGCACGACCATCGTCACCCAGGGACGGTTCTCGGCGTCGAAGACGGCGAGCCGCCGGCGCCTGTCCTCGTCCTGGAGGGCCCAGCGGTCGACGAGCAGGATCTCCGGCCGGCTGGGCACCTGCTTGCCCTCAGGGTGCCCGGACTCCTCGTCGAACGAGGAGATGGTGGCCTGGTAGTTGAGGGAACGGACCAGGTCCTCGGCGACATAGGCCAGGGGGCGCACCGCGGACGGGTGGTAGGGGTTCCAGTCCTGCGGAGTGTCGCCGTAGTAGTCGGCACTGCGCCCCTCGGGCAGGTCGTGCCGGGTGGGCGCCGCTATGGTCACCTGCATCGGACGGGGGGCGACCGTGCTGTTGGGCGGGCCGAAGGCGCTGGGGGCCACGCGATAGTCCACGGGGCGCCCGGTGCCGAGCCGAATGGTGTCCGCCACGTTGACTATGCGCTTGGCGAGTTCGTACACCGCGCGCTCGTACTCCTCGGCGAAAAGCCGGAGTTTGATGAGCCCGTACAGCCCGTCACTGACGTAGCGGTCGCCGAAATCGCGGTGATTGAACTGCAACCGCTCGGCGGGCCCCGGGAGTTGACTCGGCGGCACCGGAACCCAGAGCGCCGGGACGATCGCCTCGGCACGCTGGTTGGAGCGGGCTCGATGGTGAATGGCGCGCTGCGCGAAGGCGTACCACTCCTTGCCGCACATCTCGCTGGCGAAATAGCGCGGCGAGAACAGCGGAACGAACACCCGGCAGGTGGCGAGGACTTCGCCCAGTCGCTCCGACCAGCCCTCGCCGGCGCCTATCTCCCGGTCGATGAACCCGGCGGACGCACCGGCGGGCAGATCGGTCATGGCCATCACATGGCCGCAGAGATCCTGGAAGAGCCGCTCGACCCACATGTCGGGGTCGGTTCCACGGCCGTACCCCGGTGTATGGGCATAGCTCAAGAAGAAGTACGGCCGATGGTCCGCCGCTCGCTGTTGCGTTGTTGCGTGCACACGACCCCCGTCCTGTGTGAGCACCCGCATCCGAGGAGAGAGATGAATGCGAGCGAATTCATCATTCCGGAGCGGACATTGCTCCACCCCCATGGCGTTCGGTCATTCAACGCCGGTTTCCGGTCATAGGTTCCCGGATTCAGTCGATCTTTTCCTTGATCGAATTCGGTCTGCGACCCTTTCTCCCACTTGTCCCGTGTGCACCGGCGTCGCTCAGGCGTCCGACCCAAACGGAATATCGACTTCGAATTCTCTCAGATCTCTTTTCGCATCAGATCCAACACCCGTTTCCCGTGAACGGTCAGTTCCGCGGCTCCCTCCAACGCATCAAGTGCCTCCGGTACGCCTTCCAGCCATCGTGACCCGAAAGCCCCCAATGCGATCCGTTCATAGGTGTCGGACAGCAACCGGGAAAATGGAACGGGCTCTTCCTGCCAGGGCATTCGATGGTCCCAGGAGCCGTCTGCCGCGTAAAGATCCGTGACATCGCGAAGCGCCCGCAATTCGGCTCGCCGGAAACCACGGAGCAGTCCGGACGCCAGCTCCTCGGGGCCGCCGTCCACGGGGATCCCGAGAGCGCCCCGTCCGTGCCGGCCGACGGAGCACTCCGTCGGGCCCAGCCCGGTCAGCGGGGTGAGGGTCGTGAGGAAACCCGCCATCTCCCGGACGCGTCCGGGCGCCTTCGACCCGATCACCGCCCACGCCTCGTCGATCCTGGCCGCCAGACCGGCGGCGGCGCGGTCGTCGAGCGCGGGCACGGCGGGCGTGGGGAAGCAGTCGCGGAACGGGTCGAGGTCGTCGAGCACCAGGCCGGGGAGCGGGCCGGGCACGGAGGCGGACACCGGACCGGGACCCGGTTCCGGCGCCTGGCCGGGTGCCGCCGCCCGGCGCAGCGGCCGCCACACGGGCGTCGCCTCCCGCAGCCGCACGACGTCCGTACCGGCCGCACCGGCCCCCTCGCGCCGCACGACGAAGCCGTCCCCCATGCCCCGCACCAGGGCCGTGCCGCGCTCCCCCGCGCCCCCGACCCGCGCCTCGCCGAGGCCGGGCAGGAAGAGACGGCCGTCCGAGAACGTCACCCGTACGGGCAGATCCAGTCCGGCCCGTACGACGGCCGCCGCGAGGTACGCCGGGAGCCGTCGCGCCGCCCGCGCGGCCCCGCGGCCCTCGTGGACCAGCTCCAGCGCGTGGAGCAGCCAGCTACGGGTGTACGGCAGGGCCAGCACCTCGTCCAGACCGCGGGCGCCCTCCTCGGACTCCTCGACGGCCGAGGCCAGCTCCCAGGCGGTCGCCCACTCCTCGCCGCCGCGCCGCCCGATGTCGGCGTTCAACTGGGCGAGGAGGGTGCGGGTGAGGTCCTGCTGGGCGGCGGCCAGCTCGGCGGGGTCGGTCACCGCGGGCGCGACGAGGGAATCCGCCGTGCGCGCCTCGATGCCGCGCACCAGGGCCTCCAGGTCGGCGCAGTACACGGACGGGTTGTCGAAGGCGCCGGCCGGCCCCGTGGGGTCGTAGCGATGGGTGTAGAGGCCGCCTCCGCACGACCGCACGACCGGGCAGCGCCGGCAGGTCTCGCCGACGCCGGCCAGCCCGAGCTGGCGGGCCCGTACCCCGGGATGGGCGGCCACCTCGTCGAAGGTGTGGCCGAAGACGTCGAATCCGGTGGCTGCCGCGCCCTCGTAGGCGCTCTTGAGCGAGTCGACCTGTTCCAGCCGGCCGTCGGTCTCCACCACGACGAGGTCGGTGGGGGCGAGCCCCAGGGACTCGGTGAGGCTGGGCCCCCCGCCCAGGGTGGAGAACACCGAGGAGAACATGCGCACCGGTGCCGGACGCCCCCGCTCCTCCCAGCGGTCGAAGACCGCGAGGAGCCAGTCGGCGTAGGCCGTGGGTGATCCGTCCGGGCGGAGCGGCGGCTGGTCCCATGTGGCATGCGGCAGCAGGAAGTCGATGAGCGGCGGTTCGAGTTCGACGAGCGCGTCCAGGACCGCGTGCGGGTCGTTGCGGATGTCGACGGTGCACAGCAGGCCGAGGTCGAGGTGGCGGTAGCGCTCCTGCCGAAGCAGTTCGACGGCCTTGAGGACCAGAGGGTGGCTGCTGCGTCCGTCGGCGTAGCGGCGGTGCCGGTCGTTGGCAGCGCGGTCGCCGTCGAGGGAGATGCCGACCCTGACGCCGAACGCGTCGAAGAGGTCGAGATAGCGCGGGCTGAGCTGGGTCCCGTTGGTGTGGATGCGGAGGTCGAGCTCCGCGACGCCTTCGAGGGCGGAGGTGAGTGCCTCGCAGACGCGGCGCAATCGGGCGGGGCCCGCCAGTAGGGGCTCCCCTCCGTGCAGGATCACTGACACGGAGGGCAACGCATGCGCTGAGGCATGCTCGGCCAGGCGCTGAGCTGTCTGGAAGATGACTTCGTCAGAGATTGTTCTGGGGCGGGTACGCCAACTCTGATCTGCATGTTCGTAGACGTAGCAATGGTCGCAGGCAAGATCGCACCTGCTGTGCACTTTGAGCACGAATTCGCGGAATGGGACCAGGGGTCCTGTCATTCCCTCAGTCTAGCCAGCATGCGGCGCGAATCAGAGCGCGGAACTGAAGGTGGATGCCTGGGTGTGGCGGTCTGCGGGGGCCGAGAACACACGGCCGAGCTTCCGGTTGGCTTCTGCGCCGCGGGTGTCGATCTCGGCGAGCGACATGCGGCCCTTCTTCGCGACAGCGAAGGCACGAGGGGATTCTGAGGTCTTCACGGCCATCCTTGAGGGGGAGTGTTCCGGATGATGAACAAAGCAGCCGGTTTCCGCATCATCACAGTGCCCGGCGAAACGACTTTACTCCGCTCAACGGGCTTGGCAACCGCGGAGATCCACTCGTCACACGAGTGGCATACAGAACGCATCAGGCGTCACGGGAAGCACCCGCGCGGGCGCCCGCGACCGGGAGAAATGCGCCGGTGGAACGGGTGCGCGCGGGCCTGCGCGTCCGGGCTCGACGAGCGCCGTGCCGCCGGTCGTGCCGACGGCCGACGGGGAGTGCCTTCGCCCGGCGGGCGGCTCCCCGTCACTGCGGGCGGGGCGTTCCGTCGGCCGTTGGGGGGTCGATCGCCCGTACGCCCTTCATACAGTCCATGATCCGCTCGTGGGTGTCACCCACGACGTCCGTGATCCTGGCGCGCACGTACACGGACTCGACCCGGCCGACGAAGTTCTCCGAGAACGCCCCCACCAGCACCGTCTCGTGGCTTCCGGCCCCTACCAGAGGGAACCCCGCCCCGAAGTCGACGAGCCGGAAGTCCTCACCGGCGACCAAACCGGCCCCCGCCAGCTCGTCGCAGGCGGCGGGGACGCTGCCCCACGGCGCGTCCGGGAGGTCCCGCGCGCCCCTCATCACCACCCTGCAGTCCCAGGATTCGACCACGGCGAGGTGCTGGCCGCCGTTCATGACCCCGACCCGCCACGCGGGCACGTCCCGCGTGATCTCGCCGGTCACCCAGGAAGCCCGCCAGCCCAGGTACGGCCGCACCGTGCGGGCGTACTGCGCGCGGGCCAGCACGGCTCCCGCCGTGACGGCGAGCAGACTGCCCAGCGCCTCCCCGTCGAGGAGTTGCAGCCGCCACGGCCACTCGGTCCGCGCCCCGTCCGACACGTTGGCCCGGACGGTCTCCCAGACGAGCACGGCGACCAGCAGGAGGAGAAGGGCCATCGGCACGGCGAACAGCAAGGGACTCCTGCGGATCCGCCGCTGGGCGTCGGACCCCGGATCCGCGCCCTGGCGGCCTGCCTGACTCATCCTCGACTTCTCCCCCGCGACGACGGAACTGAGAGGTGCACCAGCAGTAACTGGCCTTAAAATATTGCCAGTTGACTGACTGCCCCACAACGCTTCGGGGCGCACGAGAGGGCGCGGCGGGCGGGAACGGGGCGCGGCGGGGACCGGAATCGGCCGGATGGGACCGAAAACAGCCGTTGTGCGGCCGGGGCCGTTGCCGCGTCCGGTGACGCCACCTACCCTCATGCCTCCACCACCGCAGAACGCCTCCATCACCTCAGACGGGGAGTGAACATGACGGCGATTCCCGGACCGCTCCAGAGCATGGTGTTCAGGAACGCCGACCTTCCGGAGCTCTTCCACCACACGGACGCGATCGCCGTCGCGAGCCAGCGGGAGGCGGTGAACACCACCCGCGTCCAGCTGATCCTGCTGGTCCTGGGCACGGTACCGGCGGCCCTGCCCTGGCGCGCCGAGCTGGGCGGCACCTTCCAACTCGTCGACGTCATCGGCGTGCTGGCGTACACGGGCGTGCTGATCACGACCTACGTCGCCACCCGGCGCAGGGCGAAGTCGCAATGGCAGCTCAACCGCTCGGCCGCGGAGTTCATCAAGTCGATGTGCTGGCGCTACTCGGTACACGGCGCCCCCTTCGACACCAGTACGCCGCATCCCGAGGCGGTGTTCGCGAACCGCCTCGAGGAGGGCCTTCAGGAGCTGTGCAAGGTGGGATGGACCGATCCCCGCGACCTGACGGCGGATTCGGGCGGTCTGATCACCGATTCCATGCGGGAGTTGCGGAACAAGGCGTTCACCGTGCGCAAGGAGACGTATGTGCGCGACCGGCTGATCGAGCAGCGCACGTGGTACCGCAGGCGCCAGGAGGTGTCACGCCGGGCCACCCTGCTCTGGTCGAGCACGATCGCCGTACTGACCGCGCTGGCCCTGCTGTTCGCCCTGTTGCGGACGTTCTCCGTCATGCAGTCGTTCGCCCTGACCGGGGTCCTGTCGGCCGCCGCGGCGGCCTGTCTGGCGTGGGCCGAGATCCGCCGCCACCACCCGCTGATCTCGGCCCACTCGCTGGTGGAGCAGGACCTGGAGTCGATGCAGGTGGCGATGGAGACCACGCTGACCGAGCGGCAGTGGCCGCGTGCCGTGTTCGAGACCGAGCGCATCGTCTCCCCGCAGCACACCGACTGGCTGGCCCGTCACCAGATGTGAGGGCGCGTCACATGGGCGGGGCGCGGGGGGACGCGGACCGCGGTCAGCCGCGCTCCACGCCCTCGCGCCAGATCACGGTGACCGGGCGGCCCAGACGGCGGGCGTACGTCACGATGTCGCCGGTGCCGCCGAGGCCGCGGGCCGGCCTGCCGTCCCACACGGCGAGCAGCCGGTCGCAGTGGTCGGCGATGTACGCGCCCGCCGCGTAGTACGCCTCGTCGGTGGAGTGCGGGAAGTCCAGCCGGACCTCGCGGGCCGCGCGGTTCTTGAGGGCCCGGTAGCGGGCGAGTTCGGCCGCGTCGGCGAAGGAGGACTCGTAGTCGCCGCTGGGAACGACCACGGTCAGTTCGGCGCCGCGGGCCAGGGCGAGGTCGGCGAAGATCTGGTCCGCCCCCACCGCCAGGCTGGAGAGCGCCTCCAGAGAGCCCTCCAGGCCGCGCAGGACTGTCTGGATGCCCGCCAGCACATGCGCGTGCGCCTCCTGCGGAATGCTGCGATGACCGGTCACTCCGATGCGATTCACGGATCCGCAACCCCCTGGGGTGTCTGCCGGGGGTTCCCGGGGGACCCCCTCCGGGAGGCACAGCATCCGCCCCCGTTTGCTCCTGCATGACCGACCTGCCCCACATCCTCTCAAAAGGCGCGGGGTGAGCGGGAGCCCCCGCCCAGCATTCGGGCGGGGGCTCCGTCTCTCCTCAAGAAGGGCACCCCGTCGGCGCCCGCCTTCCAGGCGGCGGTGAACAGCCCGAAGGCGGACGGCACCTACGACCGGATCCCGCGGAGGTGGGGCATCACGGCGTCGGCGATCGCGTCCTCGCGGATCTCCCCGCCCGAGATCGAGTGACCGTCAGCAGCTGCAGTCGCAGTCGCAGCAACTGCAGGAATCGCAACAGTCCCCGCAGCCGCTGCAGCAGTCGCACGCATCGCAGCAGCTGCAGCAGTCGCACTGGCGGCACAGCCCCTCACGGCGCTGATGGGTCCACGGGTCTTCGAACGCGCCGCAGCACATCTGGCAGGTGCAGGCCAGCCCCGCCCACACCAGGCAGCCCGCGATCAGCCCGCGCCGGTCGCGCGGCGGCTCGGGCGGCAGCGGCGGGCCACCGGGACCACCGGGACCCGGGGTGTACGGGTTGCCCGGGCTCGGAGCGTACGGGTTGCCGGGCGGCGGCCCGTATGATCCGGTCGGCCCGGTGCCAGGCGCGGCGGCGATCCCGCCCTCGGCCGCGCCGTGGACGGTCCCGCCCGGGGCCGTGCCGCGGAGGTTCCCGGACGGCGCCGCGCCGTCCGCCCGGTGCGAGCACGTCGTGGTGCCGAAGGCCCGGTCCACCGACTGCCGGAGCTCGTGGGCCAGCAACACATGGGCCAGCCTGCCGTCGGTGAACTCTGCGTCCCGCAGCGCCAGCCGCACGCCGCGCACGGCGTCGTCGCACAGCCGCCGGGCCTCGTCCCGGGAGGTGCCGGTCGCGGTGAGCGGGTTCCAGGCGCCCGACGCCACGTCAGCTTCCTGGTCCTCCACGGCGTCCAGCAGATGCGCCAGGCGCCCGAAGAGGCGGCCCGCCTCGGCCAGCGGCTCCGCGTTCCCCGGCCGGCCGGCGAGCACCGCGGTGTGGGCGAAGGCCGCGGCGGTGGCGGTCTCGGTCGGCTCGGTGACCGTCAGCAGCGGCGTTCCGGGCCCGGCGAGCAGTTCGATGCCGCTCTGCCGGTCGACCGCGTCGACGAGGAGCGCCGTGTCGAATCCGAGTTGCGCGCCGGTGCGCGCGCCTGCCCGGTCCCACCCGGCGGCGACCCGGCGCGCCGCGGCGGCGACCGGACGGCGCCTCATCCAGCCGTCCCCGTCCGCGACGTGGTCCCGCACCTTCGCGGACGCCAGTACCAGCGAGACGGCGGCGGCCAGCCGGGCCCCCTCGCCCCGGGCGACCGGAGCGGTCCGCATGGCGCGCAGCGGGCAGGGCCCCGCGGTCCGGCGCCATCCCGTGGTGCGCTCGGACTGAGCCTCCGTCAGGACCGAGACGATCAGGCCGTCGTAGTTCGTGACGACGCGGGCGAACTGCCCGTGGTCCGCGCGAAGCGCGAGGCAGAGCCCGCAGAGATGGGCCATCCACTCCGTCCTCATCCCCTCGGACAAGCGATGGGCGCAGGGCCTGACGATTCCGAACACGACGATCCCCCCGAATGTCGTCCACTGTGGCGCCGGGTTCGTGCACCCGCGCGACGAGCATCGTAATCGAGCCATCCGTTCACCCGTACGTGCTGCATGTCACCCGTACGGACCGGTGCATCACATTTTCTTTCTTTCAGATCATCGATGTAGGACAAACCCTGACGAACCGCCACATCTTCTGCACCAGTACCGTCACGAATCCCCTGCGCGCCGACTATCCACTTGGCGCACGATCCGCATCATGGACGACCATAGGGATACGAAAGAGATGCGGAGCAACACGGAACCGCGGTGAGAGGAGGCGTCCATGGGATCGGTGCGCAGGGCGAGTGCCTGGCTGGGCCTCGTAGAGGACAACGACGAGCGGTACTACGACGACGACGAGTACGCCGAGGTCGCGCACACCGGGACCGGTCAGGCGTGGGTGACCGACCCCCGGGTGCAGGCGACCGCCGGGAAGGCCGAGGAGACGGACCGTCGGATCGCCACCGTCACCCCGGACAGCTTCCGGGACGCCCGGGCGGTCGGGGAGCTGTTCCGGGACGGCGTGCCGGTGATCGTCAACCTCACGGCCATGGACCCCACCGACGCCAAGCGCGTCGTGGACTTCGCCGCCGGGCTGACCTTCGGGCTGCGCGGTTCGATCGAGCGGGTGGCCACCCGCGTCTTCCTGCTGACCCCGGCCGACACCCAGGTGCTCAGCGGCGAAGCCGTCGGCCGGCCGGCCGACGGCTTCTTCAACCAGAGCTGAGCGGGGCGCTCCCCCGACCGTCCTACCGGAACGCGTCGAGACCGGTGAGCGCCTTGCCCAGCACCAGCTGGTGCATCTCCACGGTCCCCTCGTAGGTGAGCACCGACTCCAGATTCGTCGCGTGGCGCATCACGGGGTACTCCAGCGAGATCCCGTTGGCGCCGAGGATCGTGCGCGCGGTGCGGCAGATCCCGATCGCCTCCCGCACGTTGTTGAGCTTCCCGAAACTGACCTGCTCCGGGCGGAGCTTGCCCTCGTCCATCCGCCGCCCGAGGTGGTGGGCGAGCAGGATCCCCTTGTGCAGCTCCACGGCCATGTCCGCGAGCTTGGCCTGGGTGAGCTGGAAGCCGCCGATGGGCCTGCCGAACTGCTCCCGCGTCCGCGCGTAGTCGAGCGCCGCCTCGAAACTGGCGCGTGCCGCGCCCATGGCGCCCCAGACGATGCCGTAGCGGGCGTGGCCGAGACAGCTGAGCGGGCCGCGCAGTCCGGTGACCCCGGGAAGCACGGCATCGGCCGGCAGCCGCACCTCGTCGAGGACCAGTTCGCTGGTGACCGAGGCGCGCAGGGACCACTTGTGCCTGATCTCCGGCGCGGAGAAGCCCGGCACGTCGGTCGGCACGACGAACCCTCGGATCCCGGCACCCGGCCCGCCCTCGTCGGTCCGCGCCCAGACGACGGCGACCCCGGCGACCGAGCCGTTGGTGATCCACATCTTGCGGCCGGTGAGCACCCAGTCCCCTCCGCTCTCGCGCCGGGCGTACGTCCGCATCCCGGCCGGGTCGGAGCCGTGGTCCGGCTCGGTGAGGCCGAAGCAGCCGATGATCTCCCCGGCGGCCATGCCGGGCAGCCACCGCCGCCGCTGCTCCTCGGAGCCGTAGCGGTGGATGGCGTACATGGCGAGCGAGCCCTGTACGGAGACCAGCGAGCGGATCCCCGAGTCCGCCGCCTCGAGTTCGAGGCAGGCCAGCCCGTACTGGACGGCGGTGGCCCCCGCGCAGCCGTAGCCGCTCAGGGACATCCCGAGGGCACCGAGCGAACCGAGTTCGCGGGCCAGTTCACGGATGCCGGGCAGTTCGCCGTTCTCGTACCACTCGGCGATGTGCGGCAGGATCCGGTCGGCCGCCCAGTCACGGACGGTGTCGCGGATGGCCAGGTCCTCGGTGCCGAGCAGATCGTCGATGCCGAGGGGGTCTGCGGGGTCGAAGGGCGGGAGCTTCGCGGACGGGTTGGTGGACATGGGGAATGCCTCCGGGCGGCTCGCGTGTCGCCGGGCCGGACGGCGCGGGCGGTGTCACGGAGCCGGGTGCGCACCCGGCCGGTCCCGCTCCCCGCACCGTGGGCCGGCCGACCCGGAACCAGCGGTGTGGGTCACGGCGTCGAGGCGACGTTACGGGTCAGTGCCCCGCCCGTCCAGAGCCGGTCGCCTCCGCGGGCCTGCGCCGGGCCGGCGCCGGGAGCGCGCGGCGCGCGGGGCCCGTGAAGGGGGCCCGACGTGCCTCGGGGACCCCCTCGCCCGCATCGGTCTGCTCCGGGACGCGGCGGACCGGAGCCGGGTCCTCCGGCTCGGCCGGGGACGGGGCGGGCCCTTCCGGTCCGACCGGGGAAGGGGCCGGATCCTCCGTCCTGCGCGGCAGCCGCAGCGCGGCGAGGGCTCCGAGCAGCAGGAGGGCCGCACTGACCAGCAACGTGACGTGCAGTCCCGTGATGAAGGAGCCGCAGGCCGTGGTCCGCAGCGACTCCCCCAGCGGGCCGCCGATCCTGTCGGCCACCTGGTACGCCTCGCCGAGGGAGTGCGAGGCGGCCTCGCTGTCTGCGGCGGAGACGCCCTTGTCGGACAGCTCCGCGAGTCCGGGGGCGTAGGCGGCGTTCATGACGCTGCCGAGAAAGGCGATCCCCATGCCCGCGCCGAGCTGGTAGGAGGTCTCGCCGATGGCCGCCGCGCCGCCCGCCCGGTCGGCGGGGGCGTCGCTGAGCATGGATTCGTACGCCCCGAAGAGGGTGGTCTGGAGCCCGAAGCCGAGCGCGACGAAGGCCGCGGCCAGCAGGGCGGGCCGGTCCTGCCGGCCCATCGCGGTCAGGACCAGCACCGAGGCGGCGGTGAGCACGAAGCCCCAGCCGACCATCCGGCGCGGCCCGACGCGGTGCAGTGTGTACGAGCCGGTGGCGCCCGCCGCCATGGCGGCGAACGTGAGCGGCAGCAGCCGCAGACCGGTCTCCAGCGGGCTCAGGCCGAGGACGAGCTGGAGGTACTGGACGGCTATCAGCTGCAGCCCGACCAGGGCCAGCATCGCGACGACGATGCAGCCGACCGCGGTGGAGAAGGCGGGCCTGGCGAACATCCCGATGTCGATCAGCGGATGCGTTCGCCGCTTCTGGCGGCGCGCGAACAGGACGAGCAGCACCGTCCCGACGAGCAGCGGGACCAGCGCGGTCGGGCTGAGCAGCCCCTCCCCGGCACCCGCCCGCTTCACTCCGAGCACCACGCCGAGCACCCCCGCCGCGGCCATCAGCGCGCCGAGCACGTCCCACGGGCCGTCGCCGCCGCCGCGCGACTCGGGCAGCAGCAGGCGGCCGACGGGCAGCACCAGGGCCATCAGCGGGATGTTGATCAGGAAGACCGAGCCCCACCAGAAGTGCTCGACGAGGAAGCCGCCGACCACGGGCCCGGTGGCGGCCCCGACGGCGGCGACGGCCGACCAGACGCCGATCGCCACGGCCCGCTCGCGGCGGTCGGGGAAGACCTGGCGGAGGATCGACAGCGTGGCGGGCATGATCATCGCCCCGCCGACGCCGAGCAGGGCGCGCGCCGCTATGAGCACGCCGGGGGTGTCGGCCAGCGCGGCGATCGCGGAGGCGATGCCGAAGAGCGCGTAACCGAGCAGCAGGACGCGGCGGCGGCCGACCCGGTCACCGAGCGTCCCGAAGAGGATCAGCAGCGAGGCGCAGACCAGCGGGTAGGCGTCGACGATCCACAGCAGATCGACGGCGCTGGGCCGCAGGTCCTCGGTGACGGAGGGGACCGCGACGTGCAGCACGGTCGCGTCGAGCGCCACGAGCAGCAGGCTGAGGCAGAGGACGACAAGGACGACCCATCGATTGGCACCGCCGCCCACCGGGCGTGACCGGGCTCGGGCTGTGGTCGTCCCGGACATGCATGTACCTCCCAAAAGGTCCCTCGCGCTCGGCGGGCCGGCCGGGTACGCGGCGGACGTGCCGCCCCTCGGGGCCGGCATCGACGGGCGAGTGATCCGTCAGCGTACGCGAGTTCGGAGAACTCACACGTGGTCCACCTCATACCTCGACGGGCCGTGGAGTGCGGCCTGCGTCACGCGGCGGGTCGCGCTCGCCCCCGGCCTGCGCGAACGATCTCCGCGCCCGGCACAGAAGGTACTCGCCCCGGTCCGCGGAGCGATCGCCGGGCCCGGCACGGGAGCGTTCGGTGACCGGACGGGCACCGTCCGTCCTTCCTCCCATGATGCGGTTTGTATTCGTACCGACACCTCCTGGGATTTTCCACCCGCGCCAAACACCCTTCCGAAATAAGTGCGAAATGAATGAAGCAAAGGCGCGTCGATACGCTTCCTCGGATCAGGAATTAAGGCCCTGCCGAGACAAATCCCACATCACATCGTCATCACAAAGAGACCTGAACGCCCTGGTCGCACACTCACTCGCTGTAACGTCGATTGGGTGCGTACCGACATCTTTGCCCGCCTGGACCGGGAGCCGGAGCCGCCGAAGATAGAGCCGCCACGGATGAGCCGTCACCGTGTCGCTCTCTTCGGCGGGACGTTGGCGTTCTATGTCGCCATCGTCGTCGCCGTGCTGACCTCCTCCTGGCTGGTGGCGCTGGACTGGAAGGTCATGCTCTTCCGGCCGTATCAGCAATGGCCGGAAATCCATGCGTTCCTCGACTACTACGTCGTGCTCGGCCAGCGCGGTCCCACCGCCACCATGGTCGCCTGCTGGCTCGGCTGGCGCTCCTGGCGGCAGCACACGCTGCGGCCCCTGCTGACGCTCGGTGCGGCGCTGCTGCTGCTCAACGCGACGGTCGGCGCGGTCAAGATCGGCCTGGGGCGGCTCGGGCCGCATTACGCGACCCAGATCGGCTCCGCGGAACTCTTCGCCGGCGGCGACATATTTCCCTCGGGCCACACCGCCAACGCGGTGGTGACCTGGGGGATCCTCGCCTATCTGGCCACCACGCCGAGGGCCAGGCGCTATCTGTCGGCCCTCTCGGCGGTCGTCTCGCTCGGCGTCGGGCTCACCACGGTCTACCTCGGCACGCACTGGCTCAGCGATGTGCTGCTGGGCTGGGCCGCGGGGCTGCTGATCCTGCTGGGGCTGCCCTGGGTCGAGCCGCTGATCGCCCGGACCGAGACCTGGATCTTCGCGCAGCGCGAGAGCCTGCGGGGGCTCGGCCGTCCCGTGCCCTCCGCGCCCGTCCCGGTCGCGGGCCCCCGGACCGAGGCGTTCCCGTTGCCGGACGGCGACGACGTCCCGGCCGGAGGCCCGGCGCCGGAGCCGGTCGCCGTGGGCGGCCCCCCGGCGACCTCCGCGGTCGCGGGCACCCGGCCGCATGCCCACTCGGGTCCGCCGTCGCACCAGGTCCATCTGCCGCGCTCGGAGCGGACCCCGGTCACTCCCACCGGCAGCCGCCGGCCACCGCACCCGGACCGGGTGCCGCACGGCGGAGCGGCGTCGGCCCGGCCGGTGACCGGCGGCTGACCCCCGCGGACGGTGAGGCCGGTACGCACCCCGCCTCCCCCGGCATGAGTGAGGGGGCCCCCCCCCGCGGGGGCCCCCCCCCCCACCGGGGGGGGCGGGGGGGGCCCCCCCCGCCCCGGGCGGGGCCCGGGCGCCCCCCCCCCGCGGCGGCGGCCCCGGCCCCCCCCCCCCCCCCCCCGCCCCCGGGGGGGGCCCCCCCCCGGGGGGGCCCCCTCACTCATGCCGGGGGAGGCGGGCTCAGCCCACCCAGCAGCGGGTGACGACCGAGTCCGCGACCTCGAAGTTGATCCGCCCGGCCCGGAACTCCATGGTGATGACCGTGCCCGGCGGCACGGATCTGACGGTGGTCCAGCCACGCGTACGGGCCCGCCGTTCGGCCGTCTCGGCGGCGAGGCCGACGTACGTGCCGGGCGAGTCCTGGGGCTGGACGGGACGGTTCGACGAAGTCGCCATACCCCTCACCGTAGGTGTCCGGGGGCCGCGGGGAAAGCCGGGACCGGGTCCGTCGCACGGCAACCGCACATCCCTTGCCGGTCACACTTGTGTCACAGGATCACGACATCGGTTCCGGCGTCGTCACATGCCCCGAACACACCGCCCACGCCCCGACGGAGGGTAATCGGAAAACTTCGGGAAATCATGCGCAGGGCGCGGAAAATCGAGCGAATCGCTTCGTTCCCCAAGGCCGGAATTTCTCCGCCCAATATCCGCCGAGATCGCTCGCGCCACCGGGAATTCACGCTTCCTTATGGCACCCTTATCGTCTGGTCACAAAATTCGTGCCGGGGTAAGGGAAGAGGCGGCGGCATCCCGGGACGGCGGGGCTCTGACGGGTACGGGTACGCCGCCCGGACGGCGGCCGAGGCCCGCCCCGGCGGTTCCGGCTCCACCGGCTGCGGGGGGCCGAGGGCCGCGACCGGCCCGGGTCCGCATCCGGTCCGCGGCCGCCGCCCCGGCCTCCCCGATCAGGCCCCGGGGCCGGGTCCGACCCGTACGCAGAGGTCGTTGTCGCCCGTGTAGCAGGGAGTGGCCCGGGCCCCGTCCCCGATGTCGCGGCCCGGGTAGACGAAGACGTTCTTGCGGTCCCACACGTCGTCGAGGAGACGGGAGATCCGCACCGCTCCGGCCCGTTCCCCGGCGCCGGTCCCGGGGACCAGCCAGAGCGACCACAGCCGCTCGCCGCGCACCGGCCCGTCCACGAGCCGGTCGAACGGCAGCGTGAAGGCGAACGTCCCGTCGCTCCCGCCGGCCGGCACCCGGCACACCCGGTCGGGGGCGCCGGTCCACCTCGCCTCCACGTGGGCGCCGTCGCCGAGCGCGACCCCGTACAGGGTGCCCTCGACGGTCATCCCGTTCCCCTCGAAGGTCACCGGCCCGGCCTCGGCGTGCGGTGAGCGGATCCAGCAGTGCAGGGCGAGCCGTCCGTCGACGGTCGGGTACGGGATGCCGACCGCGACCCGCCCGCCCTCCGGTACCCGGTCCATCAGCAGTCGCAGGTCCCTGATGCCGGGCTCGACCGCCGTCTCCCCGTCGTCGCCCGCGCCCGGCCGCCGCACATGGACGTCCCAGCGGCCCTCGGCGGGCTCCACCGTGCTCGGCAGCACCGCCCGGAACCGTCCCTCCTCCACCGGGGCCAGGGGAAGCCGGAGAACGGCCCCGTCGCCCTTGCCGCCGCGCAGCCGGAGGAGCAGCTCGGGCGCCTCTCCGTCGTCACGGCCCGAGCCGGGACCGTGGTGAGCGGATCCGGGGCCGTCGTGGCCACCGGGGGCGGAACCGCCGGGGCCACCGGATCCGTGGGCGGGGACGTCGAGTTCGAAGGTGATCGACCCGTCCGGGCCCGCGACGCAGTCGGCCCGCGGTGCCCGCCGCTCCCCGGCGGCGGTCGTACGTTCTGCGGGGACGGTCATGCGGACTTCCTCCTGCGGATGATGTCTGCGGCCTTGTGGCGCACGGCGTACGCCCCGTCCAGCACGGCGCTCCGGGTCCGGTGCAGCGTGGTGCGCAGCGCGCCGTGCGAGCGGTCGTGCGGGACCCGGGAGGCGAGTTCGGTGAAGAGCCGCTCGTGGCGTTCGGCGATCCGCGCCGGGTCGAAGCGTTCGGACGCGGCCAGCGCGGCGCGTCCGAAGCGCCGCCGGGCCTCGTCGTCCTCGATCAGGCCGAGGAGTGCGTCCTTCAGCGCCACCTGGTCGCCGACGGGCACCAGCCGTCCGTCGCTGCCGTCCCCGATGATCTCGCGCGGGCCGTGCGGGCAGTCGGTGGCGACGACCGGCAGGCCGCAGCGCATCGCCTCCACGATGGTCATGCCGAAGGACTCGCGGTCCGATGTGACCGCGGCGATCGACCCCTTGGGCCACTCGGCCTCCAGGGGATCGACCGCGCCCATCAGGAACACGTGGTTGTGCAGGCCGAGTTCGCCGACGAGCGCGAGCAGCGCGCGGCGCTCGTTCCCGGTCGCGTCGCCGGATCCGTAGATGCGCAGTCGCCAGTCCGGGCGGACGGCGACCACGTCGGCGAACGCGCGGACGAGCAGGTCGTACCGCTTGACCCTGTGCAGCCGGCCCGCGGCGACGACCCACTTGCCGGTGCCGTCGGCGGGCGCGATCCGCGGCACGGGCACGCTGTTGGGGATGGCCTCGATGCGCACGCCGGGCAGCCTGAACCCGGCCCGGTAGGCGCGGGCGTCGGCCTCGGTGACGGTGGTGATCGCGTCGAGCAGGGCGTAGCGGTGCCCGATCTCGCGGCGCAGCCGGTAGCCGTGGCTGTCGAGGGTGAGGTGCTCCTGCCCGATCCGTACGGGCCCGCGCCGGGTCTGCCTGCTGATCTGCACGTTGAGCCCGGGGCGGGTGCCGATGACGACGTCCGCGTCCAGGGAGCGCAGGTGGTCCGCCACCCGGGTGTCGGTCAGCCTGCTGTACTGCCGGTACCTGCTGTCGCCGCGCGGGAACACGGCCGCGGGGCGGGCGTGATCGGCGGCGTCGCCGTCGTACGTCGGACTCTTCTTCCGCAGGTCGACGAGGTGGCCGAGGCGGACACCCGCCGGGGCGCCCAGCACCGGGACGTCCCGGTGCCGGAACACGGACACGATCTCCACGTCATGGTGCTCGGCCAGCGTCCCGGCGAGGTTGAACGTCGTACGGATCGTGCCCCCGACTCCATAGGCGTTGTGGAGCAGGAAAGAGATGTGCATGAGGTGCCATGGCTCCTGGTTCGGCGGGTCAACGGCGGGCCGCACTTGCCAGGACGGGGCGGATCGCCCATCGGTTCATTCCGTACCTGGACCAGTTTCAGCCATCTTTACGTTCACCTGTTTTCCTGATTTATCGATGTATCGGTGAACCGCTGCTACAGCAGACTGGCCCACCTCGCCCGGCATCAATTGGCGCATACAGGGCGCAACCACCCCTCGGAACGTGAGATTCACTCTCTACGTCAGATGGTTCGATTACGTTCCCTTTCTCGCGTGACCCCGACCTCGGATCGCCCGTTGTCCTTTTCATGAGCCGGGAAGCGCCCGGCGCACGCACCGAGTTCGAGGAGCCACCCGTGCCGCGCATGCTCGACGTCAGCGAGGACGTACGCGCCGAGATCGGCGACGCCGAAGCCGACCGACTGCTCGTCGGCGACAACACCCCAGGCAGTTACGACTGCACCTCGTGCCGTACCCCCGGCGACTCCGAACAGGAACGCACCAGCACGGTCCTCTTCGTCGGCGAGGAGAGCGCCGTCCTCGCCTTCGCACACGCGAGCTGCATCCCCTCGCAGGTCGTCAGGGTCACGGAGGAGCAGTTGCAGGGCGCGGTGCGCAGCATCACCGGTGGGGAGGCGGAGCCGCAGGACCGGCGGGTGTTTCCGGAGGGCATCGGCGCCGAGCAGGCCGTTCTCGGGATCACCAGCGGACTCGTGCTGATCGACGACGATCTCCACCCGGCGCTCGTCGTCGAGCCGACGGGCGCGATCGTCCGCCCGGGCACGGACGGCAGCCAGGGCGACGAGTTCCTCCAACTGCTCCTGGAGCAGGGCTTCCAGCCGGTCCACCGGATGGAGCAGGTGCCCGCGGCCCTGCCCGGCTGGTCGATCCTGCTCGCCATGGGCCGGCTGCACGCCGTGCTCCAGCCGGGCACCGACGGCGGGCCCCAGGTCGCCTGGTGGCAGGCGCACGCACCGCTTCAGGTCACCGAGGGCTGGCGGACCGCGGCCAACAAGACGCGGACGGTGCTCGTCTACGCCGCCCCGGCGGGGGCGATCGGCCAGCAGCCCCGGGAGGACCTGCTGCGCGACGCCCTGGACAAGGCCGCCGCGAACGGACTCCTGGTCGCCGTGGCGATGCCGCTGGCCGGGACCTGATTCGCGCCCATCGGGGCCCGGGCCCGAAGACAGGCCCGGGGCCGCGGCGAACAGGTACGACCTGGGGAGCAAGAGGGAGCGGGCTCCCGACGCCCTGCGACTCCGCCTCCCGCGTCGTCGTCGGTCACCGACGCCCCTTCCCCGAGCTCTCAGCTGCTTTCGAGCAGGGGAGGGGGAGACCCCATCCGCCTCCCTCCTCCGCCCCGGATTCGAAACCGCACGACGCCGCTCGCTGATCCACTCCCTCTCGTTCCCCAGGTCGTTAATTCTCGGCCGGGCCCGCATCCGACGGACCCCGGGGTCGTTGGCAGATACGTGCACTCATACGACTCCTCCCGTCAGCGCCCGAGCCCGATCCCTGCCATGCGCCCCTCGCGGGAGCCCTCGGGCGGTCAGTCCCAGACCCCGATCTACGACGCGCTGTACTCCGAGTACCGCCGGTCGTTCCGGGCGCTGCCGGGCGATCGTAGCGGCGAGGAGAATCTCGGCTTCGTGGCCTTCGGCCTCGGACTGCTCGGCGGGCGCGCCCCGCTGAACGGCCACTCCTCCGGTCAGCCGGCGGGCCTCTCCACCGGTCTGTCCGTACACAGCGCGTCCTCCGCGCACGGCGGGTCCAGCGGACGCCATGGCGGCGCGGCCTCCCCCACCGGCAGTCCCGCCGCCTGGCAGCGGGTGGGGCGGCATTCCGGGCGGGCCCAGGCCGCTCTCCCACCGGGCTCGCGCGGCGTGTGAACCGCATGACGGAGCCCCGGACCGCATCGTTCACGAACCGGTCCGGGGCTCCGTCACGCACGCCTGGGTGTTACGGCCGGGGGCGACAGGGAGCGGGCTCATACCGCCCCGCGACTGCACCCCTCGCGTTGCCGCCGGGAGCCGATGCACCGCATCGGCTCCCTCCTCCGCCTTGCGGCCGAAGCCGCACGCCGGCGCTCCCTGTCGGCCCGGGGCCGTTACGACTTCACCCGCGATAGGGAGTGGATCAGCGAGCGGCGTCGTGCGGCTTCGAATCCAGGGCGGAGGAGGGAGGCGGATGAGGCCTCCCCTGCTCGAAAGCAGCTGAGAGCTCGGGGAAGGGGCATCGGTGACCGACGACGACGCGGGAGGCGGAGTCGCAGGGCGTCGGGAGCCCGCTCCCTATCGAGGGTGAGGTCGTTACTTGTTGCGGCCGCGCTTCTCGCGGACCCGCACCGAGATGTGGATCGGCGTGCCCTCGAAGCCGAACTCCTCACGCAGTCGGCGCTCGACGAAGCGCCGGTAGCCGTGCTCCAGGAAGCCGGAGGCGAACAGCACGAACCGCGGCGGCTTGGTCCCCGCCTGGGTGCCGAAGAGGATCCGGGGCTGCTTGCCGCCGCGGATCGGGTGCGGGTGGGAGGCGACGAGTTCGCCGAGGAACGCGTTCAGCCGTCCGGTGGGGACACGGGTCTCCCAGCCGGCGAGGGCGGTCTCGATCGCGGGGACCAGCTTCTCCGTGTGGCGGCCGGTGGCAGCGGAGATGTTGACCCGCGGGGCCCACGCGACCTGCGCCAGCTCGGTCTCGATCTCGCGCTCCAGGTAGTAGCGCCGCTCCTCGTCGAGGGTGTCCCACTTGTTGTACGCGATCACCAGGGCACGCCCGGCCTCCACGGCCATGGTGATGATGCGCTGGTCCTGGACGCTGATGGTCTCGCCCGCGTCGATCAGGACGACGGCGACCTCGGCCTTCTCCACGGCGGCGGCGGTGCGCAGCGACGCGTAGTAGTCCGCGCCCTCCTGGAGGTGGACGCGGCGGCGGATGCCGGCCGTGTCGATGAACTTCCAGGTGACGCCGCCGAGCTCGATCAGCTCGTCGACCGGGTCGCGCGTGGTGCCCGCGAGCTCGTTGACGACGACTCGGTCCTCGTTGGCCACCTTGTTGAGCAGCGAGGACTTGCCGACGTTCGGGCGGCCGATGAGGGCGATCCGGCGGGGGCCGCCGACCGCGGCGCCGAAGCTCTGTGCCGGGGCCTCGGGCAGTGCTTCGAGCACGGCGTCGAGCAGGTCGCCCGTGCCGCGGCCGTGCAGCGAGGAGACCGGGTACGGTTCGCCGAGACCCAGCGACCAGAGCATGGCGGCGTCCGCCTCGCCGCTCTGGCCGTCGACCTTGTTGGCGCACAGCACGACGGGCTTGCCGGCCCGGCGCAGCAGCTTGACGACGGCCTCGTCGGTGTCGGTGGCGCCGACCTTCGCGTCGACCACGAAGACGACCGCGTCGGCCGCCTCGATCGCGTACTCGGCCTGGGCGGCGACGGAGGCGTCGATGCCCAGCACGTCCTGCTCCCAGCCGCCGGTGTCGACGACCTTGAAGCGGCGGCCCGCCCACTCGGCCTCGTAGGTGACGCGGTCGCGGGTGACCCCGGGCCGGTCCTCGACGACCGCCTCGCGGCGGCCGATGATCCGGTTCACCAGTGTCGACTTGCCGACATTGGGTCGTCCGACGACGGCGAGGACGGGCAGCGGCCCGTGCCCCGCCGCGTCGATCGCACCCTCGATCTCCTCGGCGTCGAAGCCCTCCTCCGCGGCGAGCTCCATGAACTCCGCGTACTCGGCGTCGCCAAGCGCTCCGTGCTCGTGGTCCGAGCCCCCGGAGTGAATCTGGTCGTTCATGAAGTCCGTTCCTCTTTGCCTCATCATCGATGGGCCGCCGTCGAGCGGCCCACTACTCAAGTCTTACGCAAGGGATCCCCGTGCCCCTCGGCGGGCGCACGGGACGTCCCTCAGCGCCCGGTGAAACACCGGGCCTCCTCCAGGTGGGCGGTCAGCCGGGCCTGGATCCGCGCCGTCGCCTCGTCCAGCGCCGCGCGGGTCCGGCGGCCACCCACCGCCGCCGCCTCGAAAGGGTCCCCGAACACGACGTCGACCCGGCTGCGCAGCGGCGGCAGCGCCCGTATCAGCCGACCGCGGCGCTCGGTGCTGCCCAGGACGGCCACCGGAACGATCGGTGCCCCGCTGCGCACCGCGAAGTACGCGAGCCCGGCGCGCAGGGCGGCGAAGTCGCCCTCGCCCCTGGTGCCTTCGGGGAATATCCCGAGGGCACCGCCGTTCTCCAGCACGCCGAGAGCGTTGGTGATGGCGGTGCGGTCGGCGGTCGTGCGGTCCACCTTCAGCTGACCGATTCCGCGCAGGAACGGGTCGAGCGGGCCGACGAACGCCTCCTTCTTGATCAGGAAGTGGACAGGCCGGGGCGCGGTGCCCATCAGCATCGGACCGTCGATGTTGTGGGAGTGGTTCACCGCGAGTATGACCGGTCCGGTGGCGGGCACCCGCCACGCGCCGAGGACGCGGGGCTTCCACAGCCCGTACATCAGGCCGATCCCGATCCCGCGTCCGACCACCGCGCCGCGCGGTGAGGGCGAGCCCGTGGTGGCTCGGGTCACTTCGCGGTCCGCTTCTCCTCGACGAGGGTGACGACGCACTCGATGACCTGCTGGAGGGTCAGCTCGGTGGTGTCCACCTCGACGGCGTCGTCCGCCTTCGCCAGCGGCGAGGTCCTGCGGCCGGAGTCCGCCGTGTCGCGCTTGATCAGCGCCTCCTTCGTGGTGGCGAGGTCGGAACCCTTGATCTCCTTGCTGCGGCGGGCGGCACGTGCCTCCGGCGACGCGGTGAGGAAGATCTTCAGGTCGGCGTCGGGCAGCACCGTGGTGCCGATGTCGCGGCCCTCGACCACTATGCCCCGCTCGGCCGCCGCGGCGATGGTGCGCTGCAGCTCGGTGATCCGGGTACGCACCTCGGGGACCGCGCTGACGGCGCTGACCTTGGCGGTGACCTCCTGGGTGCGGATCGGGCCCGAGGCGTCCGCGCCGTCGACGGTGATCGTCGGGGCGGCCGGGTCCGTGCCGGAGACGATGACCGGCTTGGCGGCGGCCGTAGCCACCTCCGCGGCGTCCTCGACGTCGATGCCGTTGTTCAGCATCCACCAGGTGATCGCCCGGTACTGGGCGCCGGTGTCCAGGTAGCTCAGGCCGAGCTGGGCGGCGACGGCCTTGGACGTGCTCGACTTGCCGGTGCCGGAGGGCCCGTCGATGGCGACGATCACTGCGGCCGGGGCCGTCCGGGCGGCGGCGCTTGCGGTTTCCACGGCGGTGGACACCTTCCTGGTACACGGGGTGGGCGGACGGGGGCGCGCGTGAACCCGCCCCGCACAAGGTTACCGAGTGTCGGGACGGTCCTCCGCACCCCTGTGGACAACCGCCCGTACCGCTGCCCGGGGCGGCCCCGTCCCCGGGAGCGCCGTCCGCCCGGGACGGGCCCGTCCCGGGCGGACGGCGCTCGTACGGCCTACTGCCGTATGGCCCAGCCGCGCTCGCGCAGGGCCGCGCTCAGCCCGAGAGCGGCGCTGGGCTCGACCATCAGCTGGACCAGGCCCGCCTGCTGCCCGGTGGCGTGCTCGATGCGCACGTCCTCGACGTTGACCCCGGCCTGTTCGGCGTCGGCGAAGATCCGGGCCAGCTCGCCCGGCCGGTCGCTGATGAGCACGGACACCATCTCGTACGAGGCGGGGGCCGCCCCGTGCTTGCCGGGCACCCGCACCCGGCCCGCGTTGCCGCGGCGCAGGACGTCCTCGATGCCCTCGGTCCCCTCGCGCCGCCGCTCGCCGTCGGCGGACTCCAGGGCGCGCAGCGCCCGTACCGTCTCGTCGAGATCGGCGGCGACCCCGGCCAGCACGTCGGCGACCGGCCCGGGGTTGGCGGAGAGGATCTCCACCCACATCCGGGGATCGGACGCGGCGATCCGGGTGACGTCCCTGATGCCCTGGCCGCAGAGGCGTACGGCTGTCTCGTCGGCCTCCTCCAGGCGGGCGGCGACCATCGACGAGATCAGCTGCGGGGTGTGGGAGACCAGGGCGACGGCCCGGTCGTGGGCATCGGCGTCCATGACGACCGGGACGGCACGGCACAGCGCGACCAGTTCCAGGGCGAGGTTGAGGACCTCGGTGTCGGTGTCCCGGGTCGGGGTGAGGACCCAGGGGCGCCCCTCGAAGAGATCGGCGGTGGCCGCGAGGGGGCCGGACCGCTCCTTGCCCGCCATCGGGTGCGTACCGATGTACGGGGTGAGGTCGACACCGAGCGCCTCCAGCTCGCGGCGCGGGCCGCCCTTGACGCTGGCCACGTCGAGGTAGCCGCGGGCGACACCGTCGCGCATGGCACTGGCCAGTACCGGGGCCACGTGGGCGGGCGGCACGGCGACGACCGCCAGGTCGACACGGTCCTCGGGCGGCTCGTCCGTACCGGCTCCGAGCGCCGCCGCGGTGCGGGCCGACTCGGGGTCGTGGTCGACGAGGTGGACCTGGATGCCGCGCCCGGCCAGGGCGAGGGCTGCGGAGGTGCCGACGAGGCCCGTTCCGATGACGAGGGCGGTTCTCACTGGGCGATGTCCTTGCGAAGGTCGGCGGTGGCACCGAGGTACACGTGCGTGATCTCGGACTTGGGAAGGTACGTCTCGACGTGCGCGAGGATCCGCACCACCCGGGGCATGGCCCCCGCGACGTCCAGCTCCTGGGCGCAGATCAGCGGCACGTCGACGATACCGAGCCCGCGCGCCGCGGCCGCAGGGAAGTCGCTGTGCAGGTCGGGGGTGGCGGTGAACCAGATGCTGATCAGGTCGTCCGTGACGAGGCTGTTGCGCTCCAGGACCGAGGTGAGCAGGGCGCCGACCCGCTCGGCCATGTGCCCGGCCTCGTCCTGATCCAGCTGGACGGCTCCGCGGACCGCTCGAACCACCACGTCGTGCTCCCGACTCTCGCGTACATGATCCTTCCGCGCGACCAGCCTAAGGTCTGTCCGGCTCATCCCTGGCGGGCGCCCGACGACGGCTGTGGCGCCTCGCCCCGCCGCCGGAACGCCCGTACACGTCCGGTGGACGGGCGCCCCGCCGCCTCGCGGTCAATGGGGTCTCCCCTGTTCGAGCGAAGCCGAGAACTCGGGGGAGCACCGGACGCCGCACGGCCCGGTCTCCGGCCGAACGACGGCACCTCGACGACAGGCCCCAGTGGCCTCAGAGCCGCTGTTCCCGGACCAGTTCCTCGATCGAGCGGCCCGCCGGGACCTCGCCCGACGGGGTCAGCCTGTCGACCGCCGTCGGCAGCGACCGGGCGATCTCGTCGGCGGCCTGCTCCGTGGTGACACCGGTCTGCTCGGCGACCTGCCGCAAGGTCTCGTCCGGCAGCGCCCGGGCGATCTGCGCTCCGCTGACCGCCTGGTTCTCACCGGTGCCGACCCAGGACTGCGCCTGTTCGAGCAGACCGGACTCGGCGAGCCTGCCGATCAGCCCTTCGAGCGCGCCACCGCCGCCCGCGTCGCTCTGGCTCGTGCCCAGCGCGCCCAGCAGCGCGCCGAGGATGTTCCCGGCACCGCCGCCCGCGCCTCCCTGGCCGCCGCCGAGCAGGCTGCCGAGCAGGCTGCCGAGGTCGTTTCCCGCCATGGTTCCGCCTTTCCGGAGGGGATGATTCATCGACAATGTCGATCAGAACCCCTGCCTCTGCCACTTGAACGCGGCGGAGCCGCCATCGGCCCGCGGCCGCAGTAAGGGGCGCGGACCACCGCAGGGCCCCGGACCGCCGACGGGGGCGCGGCGGTCCGGGCAGCGGAGAACTCCCGGCGCGGGACGCGCCCGCTCGCGTAGCCTCGCGGACATGATCACCCCCGATCCCGAGACTCTGGTACGCGATCACACGGTGTATTCGTGTGTGATGGGCTCGCGCGCCTTCGGACTCGCCACGGACGGCAGCGACACCGACCGGCGCGGCGTCTACCTCGCGCCGACCCCGCTGTTCTGGCGGTTCGACAAGCCGCCGACACATGTCGAGGGGCCGGCGGAGGAGCAGTTCTCCTGGGAGCTGGAACGCTTCTGCGAACTGGCCCTGCGCGCCAACCCCAATGTGCTGGAGTGCCTGCACTCGCCGCTGGTGGAGCGCATCGACGACGTGGGCCGTGAACTCCTCTCCCTGCGCGGCGCGTTCCTGTCCCGGCTGGCCCATCGGACCTTCGTCCGTTACGCGGTGGGGCAGCGCAGGAAACTGGAGGCGGACGTCCGGCAGTACGGGGTGCCGCGCTGGAAGCACGCCCTGCATCTGCTGCGGCTGCTGACCACCGGCCGTGATCTGCTGCGCACCGGCGAGCTCGTGATCGAGGTCGGGCCGGCCCGGGAGGAGTTGCTGGCGGTCAAGCGCGGCGAGGTGCCCTGGCCGGAGGTCGAGCGCCGGATGACCCGTCTGGCGGAGGAGAACCACGAGGCCGTACGGACCTCGCCGCTCCCTGCGCAGCCGGACCGCTCCCGCGTGGAGGACTTCCTCCTGCGCACCCGCCGGGCGTCCGCCCTGCGACACGACCAGGGGTGACCGCGTCCCCCGGGTCGGACGAGCGGGGGACAGCAACTGTTCGCGCACATAGCCGTTCGGTTTCAGTATCAGCCGGACGAACTTCCGCAGGTCGTGGGTGACGAGGTCCATCTCGACCCCGCCCCGGTCCCACATCCGCGAGCGTGTCTCCTCGGGCGGGCGCAGCCCGAGGAGATCCTCCGCGGGCAGGAGATGGACCCCCCGAAGGTCCGCATCCGAGTCCCTGGACGGAAACCCGTACAGACGCGCCCCGGAGACCGAGACGAACACCGGCGGGTCGCGTTCCCCGGCGAGGGCCGGGGCGAAGTCCGTGACCGGCAGCCCGGCCTCCTGGAGGTGTTCCGTCTTCCGTACGCGTGGATCAAGCGTCCCAGAGCGCCCCCAGCGCCAACAGGTCGCTGCGGTACTCGATCCGCTCCGACCACTCCTTGGGCCAGGCGCCCGCCCCCAGGTGGGCACCGGCGAACGCGCCGGTGAGGCAGCCGAGGGAGTCCGAGTCGCCACGGGTGCAGGCGGCCCGGCGCAGGGCGGTGACGGGGTCCTCGGGAAAGAGCAGGAAGCAGTGCAGGGCCGTGGCGAGTGCCTCCTCCGCGACCCAGCCGTCGCCGGTGGTCTCGCAGGGGTCGGTCTCCGGGGACGGGTCGCGCACGGCGTCCTGGACACGGGCCAGGGCGTCGAGGCATTCCTCCCAGCCGCGCCGGATGTACTGCTCCGGGGAGGAGTCGCCCGCGTACCGCCACAGGTCGCCGAGCCAGCGCGTGAGATAGCGTCCGCCGTTCTCGTAGGCGTAACTGCGCAGCTGCCCGATCAGGCCCGTCGGCTCCGCCCCCTGCGCCAGCAGGTACACCGCGCGGGCCGTCAGGTCGGACGCGGCGAGGGCGGTCGGGTGGCCGTGGGTGAGGGCCGCCTGCAACTGGGCGGCGCCGGAGCGCTGTTCCTCGCTCAGCCCGGGGGCGAGCCCGACCGGTACGACCCTCATGTTGGCGCCGCAGCCCTTGGACCCGGTCCGGCTGGCCTCCTGCCACAGCCGGTCGCTGTCGAGCAGCCGGCAGGCGGTCATGCAGGTACGGCCCGGGGCCCGGTTGTTGTCGGGCGAGTGGTACCAGTCGACGAACTCCTCGCGCACCGGGCGGACCAGTCGCAGCGGGGTGAGCAGGCCGCGGTCCATGGCGGTGCGTATGCCCCGCGCCAGGGCGAGCGTCATCTGGGTGTCGTCGGTCACGTACGCGGGATTCGGCAGCCGCATCTGCCGCCATGGACCGCACTTGGCGAGGATCGACGGCACGTTGTTGAACTCGGTCGGGAAGCCCAGCGCGTCGCCGAGCGCGAGCCCGGTGAGTGCTCCGGTGGCGGCCTGCTTGGTGGTGGTCCTGGTCACGATCACGTGGTTCTTCCTTCCGGTGTCGTCGGCGGTCTTGCGGTGTTGCCAGCGGTCTTGCGGTACCGGGAACGGCTGCCCGGCGTCAGGAGTGGCCTTCCGGCCTCAGGAGCGGGGGGTTCAGGGCGGTGGCGGCGCCCGCCCTGTGGAGCGCGGCGGGCTTGCCGCGTCCGCCGGTGCGGCGCGGCGGCCCCTCCACGGCCTGGACGAAGCCGGGTGTGGCGAGGACCTTGCGCCGGAAGTTGGGCCGGTCGAGCGTGACGCCCCAGACCGTCTCGTACACCTGCTGGAGTTCCCCCAGGGTGAATTCGGGCGGGCAGAACGCGGTGGCCAGGCAGGTGTATTCGAGCTTGGCGCCGATCCGGTCGTAGGCGTCGGCGAGGATCCGGTCGTGGTCGAAGGCGAGCGGACCGGTGGCCCCGGCGTCCCACCAGCGGGCGCCGGCCGCGTCGCCGCCGCCGCGCGGTTCGGGCAGGTCGGGGACGAGTGCGGCGTACGCGACGGAGACGACCCGCATCCTCGGGTCCCGGTCCGGGTCGCTGTAGGTGCGCAGCTGTTCCAGGTGGAGGGCCGAGGCCGTGTCCGGGGTCAGCCCGGTCTCCTCGGCGAGTTCCCGGCGGGCGGCGTCCTCGGCGGACTCGCGGGGCCGGACGAAGCCGCCGGGCAGTGCCCAGCAGCCCTTGTACGGGTCCTCGCCCCGCTCGACGAGCAGGACGTCGAGCCGGGCCGCGCGGACCGTGAAAACGGCGAGATCGACGGTGACCGCGAACGGTTCGAAGGCGTACGGGTCGTAGCCCGCGGGGACACCGGTGCTCGTCATCGGCGCTCCGGGAGGGGCGGGGCGAAGTCCCAGCCGGCGGCGAGCAGTGCGTCGACGGCGGCGACAGCGGTGGCCAGGCGTTCCGGGTGGGGCCCGGTGAGTTCGACGAACCGTCTTCCGGTACGGGCGAGTTCGGCGCGGAAGCGGTCGGTCATCCAGGGCCGCAGTTCCTCGCCGTCGCGCAGCCCGTCGTCCTCGAACGCGACGCCCTCGTGGTCGGTGAGCAGCCACAGGTGGTGCGGGACCCGGTCGGCGATCTCCTCGACGAGGGGGTTGCGTCCGCCGACGTAGCGTTCGTGCCAGACGGTGGTGGCGAAGGAGTCGGTGTCGCAGAACAGCACCGGCGACCCGGCGCGCGCGGCCGTCTCCTCCGCGTCGTTCTGCGCCCGGGCGATCAGCGGGAAGTCCTCCGTGCCGAAGGCGACGTCCTCCCACTGGGCCTCGGGCCACCGGGAGCGCAGGCCGGCCAGCTTCCGTTCGCTGAACTCCCGTCCGTACTCGGCGACGTACCCGGTGCGCGCCCAGACCCCGCCGCGGCGCCGGTAGTGGTCGGTGAGCGCGCGGGCCATCGTCGTGGTGCCGGTGGATTCCGCGCCGAGGACGACGACCCGCCGGGCGAGCGCGGCCCGGACGGGCGGTTCGAGGAAGTCCCAGCAGCCGACCGGGTCCTTGCGGACGGCGGTACCGGAGACCGGGAAGACCGTGCGGTCGGGGTCGACGCAGACGGGCACGGCACCGAACCTGCGGGCCAGCTCGTCCCCGTACGGCTCCGAGGTGAAGACGGCGTCCACCGGTTCGGGCACGGCCCGGGTGAAGACGGCCATGTGCGCGTCCCAGATCTCCGGGTCGTGGAGGTCCATGGGAATGTCGTCGACGGCGCCCACGACCCGTACGTCCGGGTGCGTCTCCCGCATCCAGGCCACCCGGTCGGCGAGCGGCACGGATTCGACGGAGGCGGCGCAGACCAGGACGGTCAGCCGCTCGCACCGGTCTCGCGCGGTGCGCACGAGGTGGTGGTGACCGGCGTGCGGCGGATAGAACTTGCCGAGGACGAGCCCGTGGCCGAAGCGCTTCACGCCGTCACCTCCACGGGCCGCTGCCGCTGCTGCCCTGCGGCGAGATCGCGCCGCCAGTTGCGCAGGCCGGCCAGGCACAGCGTCAGGAAGCCGATGTACAGCAGGGAGGTGAGGTAGAGCTCCTTGTGCGCGTAGAGCGGGATGTACACCACGTCGGCGGCGATCCAGAGCCACCACGACTCGACGAGCTTGCGGCACTGCCCGTACGTGGCCGTCAGGGACAGCGCGGTCGTCAGGGCGTCCCAGAAGGGCACGGTGGAGTCGGTGGCGCGGGCCAGCAGGACGGTGAGGGCGCAGGTCCCCACCGCCCCCGCCGCGAGCAGCAGGCCCCATTCGGTGCGCGTGGTGCGGCGCACCGGCAGGTCGGGCGCACCTGGTCCACCCCCGTGGGTCCAGGTCCACCAGCCGAACACGGCGAGGGCGATGAAGACGATCTGGAGGCCGGCGTCGGCGTACAGACCGGACTGGGCGAACAGCACGATGAAGAAGAGGTTGTTGGCGATGCCGATCGGCCAGTTGGCGATGTGCTGGCGGGCCACGAGCCAGACGCACAGCGCCCCGCTGCCGAAACCGAGCACCTCGGTCCAGCTGACCGGGGTGCCGAGGACGGTCACCAGGGGTTGCTGCAGGGGATCGAGGACATCCGCGAGACTCACTCCCGCCTCCTTAATAGTCACTCTGACTATAAAGGAGGGACGGGCATGACGAAAGGCCCGCGTCCGGTTCCCGCTCGACGTGCGAGAACGGGAACCGGACGCGGGCCTCGGAACGGGCGGAGCCGGAGCGCCCCGGACGGGGGCGCGGGAGCGCGGTGCGACGCTACGGACGGCGGTGCGGGAACGCGGACCGGCCGTGGCGCGGCGGACGCAGCCGCGGGACTACAGACCGACCTCGCGCATCAGCATGCCCACCTCGGTGTTCGTGAGGCGGCGCAGCCAGCCGGACTTCTGGTCACCCAGCGGGATCGGCCCGAACGACGTCCGGACGAGCCGCTCGACGGGGAAGCCGGCCTCGGCCAGCATCCGGCGGACGATGTGCTTGCGGCCTTCGTGGAGGGTGACCTCGACCAGGTAGTTCTTGCCGGTGTTCTCGACGACCCGGAAGTGGTCGGCGCGGGCGTAGCCGTCCTCCAGCGGGATGCCGTCCTTGAGCCGCTTGCCCAGGTCGCGCGGGAGCGGCCCCTGGATGGCGGCCAGGTAGGTCTTCTTCACCCCGTACCTGGGGTGGGTCAGCCGGTGGGCCAGCTCACCGTGGTTGGTGAGCAGGAGGATGCCCTCGGTCTCGGTGTCGAGCCGGCCCACGTGGAACAGCCGCGTCTCGCGGTTGGTGACGTAGTCGCCGAGGCACTGGCGGCCGTCCGGGTCCTCCATGGAGGAGACGACACCGGCGGGCTTGTTCAGCGCGAAGAAGAGGTACGACTGGGCGGCGACGGTCAGCCCGTCGACCTTGATCTCGTCCTTGTGCACGTCGACGCGCCGGCCCTGCTCCAGGACGATCTCGCCGTTGACCTCGACGCGGGCCTGCTCGATCAGCTCCTCGCAGGCACGGCGCGAACCCAGCCCGGCCCGGGCGAGGACCTTCTGCAGCCGCTCGCCCTCCTGCTCGGCGCCCGGGAAGGTCCTGGGCGTCCTGACCTCGGACCTGCCCGCGTACCGGTCCCGGTTGCGCTGCTCGATCTTGGCGTCGAGCTCGCGCGGGCGGGACGGGGCGCCCTGCCCGCGCCGGCCGCCGCCGCGGTCGTCGCGGGCCTGCGGGGGCTTCGGGCCGCCCTTGGCACCGCCGCGCGCCGCCGCGCCGCGCCCCTTGCGGGGACCGTCGCCGCCCTGCCCGTCCGGGGCGCCCACGTCGTAGCGGCGCTCCTCCGGCCGGGGCCTGCGGGGACGCTGCTCCTGCCGACCGTCGCGACCGGCACCGGCACCCCGGGGATTCCGGTCGCCGCCGCTCCGGCCGCCGCCGCTTCCGCTGTTCCTGCCACTGCTTCGCATCAAAATTCCGTCTTGTCGTCTGCGTGGGTATCGGGGGTGTCCGGTGCGTCCGGATCGAACGACGGCACACCCTCTCGCGTCTCGGCCTCGATCGCGTCCGCCTCGGGGAGGAAGGGCGCGAGCTCCGGGAGCTCGTCCAGGCCGCGCAGGCCCATCCGCTCCAGAAAGTAGTTCGTCGTCCTGTACAGGATCGCACCTGTTTCGGGTTCCGTGCCCGCCTCGTCGACGAGCCCCCGCTGGAGCAGGGTCCGCATGACCCCGTCGCAGTTCACGCCGCGGACCGCGGAGACCCTGGACCGGCTGACCGGCTGGCGGTACGCGACCACGGCCAGGGTCTCCAGTGCCGCCTGGGTGAGCCGGGCCTGCTGGCCGTCCAGGACGAAGCCCTCGACGGCCGCCGCGTACTCGGGCCGGGTGTAGAAGCGCCAGCCGCCGGCCACCAGCCGCAGCTCGAAGCCCCGGCGCCCTGCGGTGTACTCGCCGGCCAGCTCGCGCAGCGCGTCGGCGACGGCCGCGCTGGGCCGCTGGAGCACCTTGGCGAGGTGTTCCTCGGTGGCGGGCTCGTCGACGACCATGAGGACGGCCTCCAGAGCGGGCTTCAGTGCGAGATCCGCGACGGTGGAGCCGGTGGTGTCCTGCCGTGTCATGCCTTCCCATCCTCCTGGACGTCCCGCGCCCCGGCCCTGTCCCCGGCGCCGTCCTCCCGCGCGTACCGCGCCTCGGCGCCGTTCTCGGCTTCCCGTGCCCCGGACCCGTTCTCGGAGTCGAACTCGTCCGTGACGACGGGACCGGCTCCCTCTCCCCCGGCCCAACGCACCAGGAGTTCCCCGAGGGCCACGTCCTGGTCGAGCGCGACGGCCTTCTCCCGGTACAGCTCCAACAGCGCGAGGAAGCGGGCGATCACGGTGAGGGTGTCCGGGGCGTCCTCGGTGAGCTCCCGGAAACCGATCTCCCCCGCCCCGCGCAGCCGCGCCACTACGACCTCGGCCTGTTCCCGCACGCTGACCAGCGGTGCGTGGATGTGGTCGACGTACACCTGCGGCTCGGGTCTCGGCCGCATCGCCTTCACGGCGAGCCGGGCGAAGCCCTCGGCCCCGACACCGATGACGACCTCGGGAAGCAGCTCGGCATGGTGCCGCTCCAGCCCCACGGTGCGAGGGAAGCGCCGCCCCTCCGACACCAGCCGGCCGTCGAAGATCTCCGCGACGCGCTTGTACGCGCGGTACTGGAGCAGCCGCGCGAACAGCAGGTCCCGGGCTTCGAGCAGCGCCAGGTCCGCCTCGTCCTCCACCTCGGCGGCGGGCAGCAGCCGGGCGGCCTTGAGGTCCAGGAGGGTCGCGGCGACGACGAGGAACTCGGTGGTCTGGTCCAGGTCCCAGTCCGGTCCCATCGCGTGGATGTACGCCATGAACTCGTCGGTGACCGTGGACAGCGCGACTTCGGTCACATCCAGCTTGTGCTTGGAGATCAGCTGAAGGAGCAGGTCGAACGGCCCCTCGAAGTTCACCAGCCGCACGGTGAACCGGCCGTCGTCGACCTGCCCATCGGGGGCCCGCCCACCATCGGGCCGCCCGTCATCGGCGCGACCGCCGGTGATCCGCCCGTCACCGGGCCGACCGTCGTGGGCCGCAGGGCCCCCCGGAGCCACGTCGGCCACGGCGGGCGATGCGGCGGCCGGTTCCTGCCCGGGTCCCCGGTCCTCCTTCTCCCCCGGCCCGGGCTCCGGCGCTGCCCGGCCGCCCGGACCGCGGCCCAGGGGGCGGCGGGGGGTGCGGGCGGGCTCGTCGGTCGTCGGCATGAGGGTCCTGGGGCAAGCGGGATACGGGCGGCGGGCGGCGGCCCGTACGGAAGGGGCCGGCCGATCGGCCCGCGGCGGCCCCGGGCGGGCGGCCGGCCGCGGCGGCACTCCGGGCAGGCTACCGGCGACCCGGTCAGCGCCCGCGCAGCCGCCGTACGAGGATGCTCGCGTCGCCCCGCGACTCCAGGTCGGCCAGCACCACGGCGACCGCCTCACGGACGATCCGGCCCCGGTCGACCGCGAGTCCGTGCTCACCGCGCAGCACGAGACGGGCGTGCTCCAGGTCCATCAGTTCCTCGGCCGAGACGTAGACCGTGATCTTCTCGTCGTGGCGCTCCCGGCCGCTGGGCCGCCGGTTCGCCCCGCGACCGCCGCCGCGCCTGCGCTGCTGCTGCACGGCGGGGACGGACGCCGCCTCCCGGTCCGGGGAGGCGGTCGGCCGGGACCTGCGCACCGGCTGCCCGGCCGCCGTCCTCCGCTCGCCTTCGGCGCCCCGGCCGCGCGGCTGCTCCACGTCGGCGTCCGCCGCCGTGTGCTCCTCCCGGACGTCGGCCGCCTCGGCCGCGCCCGTCCCGGACCCTTCGGCCCCGGGGTCGTTCTCACCGGCGGGACCCGGCACCCGGGCCTCGCCGTTCGCCTTGCGCCGCCGGTCCACCGGGGACGAGGACTGGAGGCCCATGCCCCCGGTGGTACGGAACAGCTCGTCGGCTCCGGGCAGACTCACTCGGCGTGACACCGGGCGAGCACCTCCCTGGCGAGCTGGCGATAGGCGGCGGCGCCGACGGAGTTCGAGGCGTACGTGGTGATGGGCTCACCGGCGACCGTGGTCTCGGGGAAGCGCACGGTGCGCCCGATGACCGTGTGGTAGACGTGGTCGTCGAACGCCTCGACGACGCGCGCGAGGACCTCGCGGCTGTGCACCGTGCGGGAGTCGTACATGGTCGCGAGGATGCCGTCGAGCTCCAGCTCGGGGTTGAGCCGCTCCTGGACCTTCTCGATGGTCTCGGTGAGCAGCGCCACCCCTCGCAGCGCGAAGAACTCGCACTCCAGCGGAACTATGACCTTGTGAGCGGCCGTCAGGGCGTTCACCGTGAGCAGGCCGAGCGAGGGCTGGCAGTCGATCACGATGTAGTCGTAGTCGGCCATCAGCGGCTTCAGGGCGCGCTGCAGCGTGGATTCCCGGGCGACCTCGCTGACCAGCTGCACCTCGGCGGCCGACAGGTCGATGTTGCTGGGCAGCAGGTCCATGTTCGGGACCGCGGTCTTCAGCAGGACGTCGTCGGCCGACATGCCCCGCTCCATGAGCAGGTTGTAGACCGTGAGGTCGAGTTCCATCGGGTTGACGCCGAGTCCGACCGACAGGGCGCCCTGCGGGTCGAAGTCGACGAGCAGGACCCGGCGTCCGTACTCCGCCAGCGCGGCACCCAGGTTGATGGTCGACGTGGTCTTGCCGACGCCGCCCTTCTGGTTGCACATCGCGATGATCTTCGCGGGGCCGTGGTCGGTCAGCGGGCCCGGGATCGGGAAGTAGGGCAGGGGCCGACCGGTCGGGCCGATCCGCTCGCGGCGCTGGCGGGCAGCGTCGGGCGCGAGGGTGGCCGCGTACTCCGGATCGGGCTCGTACTCGGCATCGGGGTCGTAGAAGTGCCCCTGGGGCACCTCGTCGAAGTCGGCGAAGCGGGCGGTCTCTCGGCCACTCTCGTTGCCGGCCATGGCGTTCACGTGTAGGCCGTCCATCATCTGGGGGGCTGTCGTCATGTGCTGGTTGGTGGCGAAGGTGCGGACAGCGACGGAGCCGACAGCCTCCGGCCCGTGCGGGCCCCGGCCCCGTGCGGGCATCCCTGGACGAACACCCCCGGGAGTAAATGTCGACTCATTCACAAGTCGTCTTACCTCCTTGGAAGTGACCAGGAAACTTATCGATAGGTCAGCGTGGCACCATGCCGACGATTGGCGACTCTATGGCGTGTCACCGCTTCGCAGCAACACAATCCACCGGACCCGGCCGGTCGTGTCGGCAATCGAACACCTCGCTGTCAAGAGTGCACGAGCATCGAGACGCACCTTTATCGGGGGCACGAATCGGTCGAAGGGCCGCGTTCGAGACGAGTTGAACGACGGCCGGCCGGGTCCGGGCACGCGTCGGGCCGGACCCTGCTCGGCAAGGTCCGGCCCGACGTATGAGGTTGACGGAAGGCGGAGAGGCACCCTCCCGCCCCGCTTGGACTGCGAAGCCCGCGGACTGCGCGGAACGTCAGCCGAGGAGCGTGCTCAGCTCGACGCGCTCCAGGCCGTGCGCCTCGGCGACCTGGCGGTAGACGACCTTGCCGTCATGGGTGTTGAGACCCTTGGCGAGGGCGGGGTCACGGCGCAGCGCCTCGACCCAGCCGCGGTTGGCGAGCTCCACGATGTACGGCAGCGTGGCGTTGGTGAGCGCGTAGGTGGAGGTGTTCGGCACCGCGCCCGGCATGTTCGCGACGCAGTAGAAGACCGACTCGTGGACCTTGAAGGTCGGCTCGGCGTGCGTCGTCGGGTGCGAGTCCTCGAAGCAGCCGCCCTGGTCGATCGCAATGTCGACAAGTACGCTTCCGGGCTTCATCTTGGCGACGAGCTCGTTGGTGACCAGCTTCGGGGCCTTGGCGCCCGGGATGAGCACGGCACCGATGACGAGGTCGGCCTCGACGACGGCCTTCTCCAGCTCGAAGGCGTTGGACACGACGGTCTGCACCTTGGTGCCGAAGATCTTGTCGGCCTCGCGCAGCTTGTTGATGTCCTTGTCGAGCAGCGTGACGTGGAAGCCCAGCCCGACGGCGATCTGCGTGGCGTTCCAGCCGGAGACACCGCCGCCGATGACGACGGCCTTGCCGGCCGCAGTGCCCGGGACACCGGCCGGCAGCACGCCGCGGCCACCGGCCGAGCGCATCAGGTGGTAGGCACCCACCTGCGGGGCCAGCCGGCCCGCCACCTCGGACATGGGGGCGAGCAGCGGCAGCGCGCGGTTCGCGGTCTCGACGGTCTCGTACGCTATGGCCGTCGTGCCCGACTCCAGGAGCGCGTCCGTGCACTCGCGGGAGGCGGCGAGGTGCAGGTAGGTGAAGAGCGTCTGGTCCTTGCGGAGGCGGTGGTACTCCTCCGCGATCGGCTCCTTGACCTTGAGCACCAGGTCCGCGGCGGCCCAGACCTCGTCCGCGGTGGGGAGGATCTGCGCCCCGGCGGCGATGTACTCCTCGTCCGTGATGGAGGAGCCGGCGCCCGCGTTCTGCTCGACGAGAACCTGGTGGCCGTTACGGACGAGCTCGTGCACACCGGCGGGCGTGATCGCCACGCGGAACTCGTTGTTCTTGACTTCGCGGGGGATGCCGACCTTCACGTCGATCACGGTCCTTGACTCAGAGGGTTACCCGGACATGGCTACACATACCCGGATAGACACTGCGTAAATGGAGACACCGCGAACACACGCGGTACAGCCAGTCTAATGAAGGATTTCATACTGTCTAGCCTTACAAAGCACTAATTTTCAGTCACCACACTACGGATTTCGTAGGCCGCACCCCCGCCTCGCAGCAGACTGTCGGCCAGGCCCCGGTGCAGCCGGGCCGCGGCCGGGTCGCCGAGCCGGTCGAACGTGTCGGCCAGCCGCAGTTGCAACGCAGCCTGGAGCCGCACGTCCCCGGCCCGCCCGGCCCAGTGCACCGCCTCCTGGCAGGTCTGCAGCGATTCGCGCGGCCGTCCCGCGCACTCCTGCACCCGGGCCGCCTCGCTCAGCGCCCGCGCCTGGGCCGGTACGTCGCCGAGCCTGCGGTACCCGGCAGCGGCGGCCCGCCAGTTCCGCAGGGCCTCGCCGTACCTCCCGGCATAGGTGTGGACGGCGCCCAGCCGCCCGTACAGCCTCGCCTCGTCGGCCCGCTCGTCCCGGGTGAGGCGCTGGGCCAGGGCCCGGCCGTACCAGTCGGCGGCCCGCTGGTAGTCCCCCAGTTCGGCATAGGCGCCGCCCACGGATTCCATCGCGCGGCCGGTGGCATACGGATCCTTCGCGGCCCGTCCGGCGTCCAGCGCGGCCCGGTAGCGGGCCAGCGCCTCCCGGGTGCGGCCGGTTCCCGCGTCGAGGTCGGCGAGGTTGAGCAGCGCCGCGGCCCGCTCCCGCGGCAGGTCCCGCCGCTCGGCGACGGCCAGGACCAGGCCGTGCAGTCCGTACAGGTCGGGCGCGGCGGCCTCGGTGCCCTCGTGCACGGCCAGCGCCCGCACCAGCGCCGACGCCAACCGCCTTGCCAGGGTGTCGAGTCCGCCGTCCGCCACGGCGAGCCGGGCCGATGCCAGCAGGGCGGGCCGACGGCTCCGCAGCCAGGCGGCGGCCTCGTCGGGACCGGGGAAGCGCAGGGAACGCGGCAGCGCGGCGAGCCCGCGGCGGGCCGGGGAACCCTCGGGCTCGGTGACCGCCCGGCAGGACTGCAGCAGCCGTACGGTCCGCTCCAGCATCCGGGCCCGGGCGAGCTGAACCTCCGCGGGCCGGTCCCTGGCCTCCAGCAGCGTCCACAGCAGCGGTTCGAGGCAGCCGGGCACCTCGTACTGCGGCCGGTCCGTCCCGTCGCTGCGCAGCAGCCCGAGGGCGACGAGGTCGTCGAGGGTCGTCCGGGCGGTGTGGACGGAGCAGCCCGAGAGCGCGGAGGCGCTGTGGGCGTCGGCCGTCCCGCCGGGGGCGAGGACGAGCAGGCGCAGCGTGCGGGCGGCGGCGGGCGGCAGGGAGTCGTGGACCAGCCGCAGGACCCGGGCCAGGGGGCGGGCGCCGATGGGCTGCCCGGGGTCGTCCGGCTGCTCGCGGAGCCGTCGGGCGAGGTCGGAGACCGAGGCCATGGGGTGGGCCGCGAGCCAGCCGCCCGCCATCAGCAGGGCGGCCGGCAGCCCGCCGCACTCCTCGACGAGGGATTCCGCGGTGCGCGGGTCGACGGTGATCCTCACGTCGCCGATGAGACCGGCGAGGAGCCGGACGGCCGAGGCCGCGTCCAGGCCGCCGAGCGTGCAGGGGCGGACATCCGGGATGCCGGTCAGCGGGCCCTCGGAGGTGGCGACGACGAGGCAGTCGGAGTCGTCGGGGAGCAGCGGGTCGACCTGTTCGGCGTCCGCGGCGTCGTCGAGGAGCAGCAGGGCGCGGCGTCCGGCGAGCGCCTCGCGGACCATTCCGGACAGTTCGTCACCGTCGGCGCCGGGCGGCCCCGCCACGCCCATCTGGTCGAGCAGTTCCCGGGCGGTGCGCTCGGTGGGGACCCGGGCGCCGCCGGGATCGGTGAGCCGGGCCCGGAACGGGCCGTCGCGGCGGTCGTCGTCGGCGAGCAGCCGACGGGCCAGCTCCCCGGCGAGCGCGGTACGTCCGGAACCGGGGCGTCCTGCGATCAGCAGGACCCGGGCGCGGGCGGGTTTGCGGCCGGCCAGAGTGTCCAGTCCGACGTGTTCGATGTCGGCGTGCAGCTGCTTCAACTCGCGTTCGCGGCCGAAGAATTGGGGCGCTGCGGCGTCGGACGTCCCTTCGCTCCCCGCCGTCTCGGCCGGGCTGCCGGTGTCCACCGCCTGATCCGTCACGGGCCACGCTCCACTTCCGCCGCACGCGTCGCCCGCCGAGGGTCCGGTCAGGGCGTTCCGAGCGTAGTTCAGCCGTGTGGACGATCGGTGTGGAGCGTGGCGCAGAGGTCCCCCATTCGGATCATCGTCTTGTCCGATCAGAGAATCCGATCCGCCTCCACCACCCGGTCCACCCGCGGTGTCCGGACCGCCCGGACCGCCCGGACCGACGGGCCGTCAGCTCTCGAACGGGCGGGCCGGCCACGGCGCCCCGGCCGGGCGCAGCGAGTCGATCCCGTCGCCCGCGAGCGCCGCCGCGAGCGAGAGGACCCCCACGACGAGGCAGTTGTTGTGCAGCTCCCCGGCGAGCACGCCCCGTACCAGCTCCTGGAGCGGCACCCGGGCCAGCTCCATGTCGGCCTCCTCCTCGGAGACCTCGAAGCGATCCCCGTCCGCCTCGGAGAGACCGCGGGCGAGGAAGATCCGTACGGCCTCGTCGCAGCCGCCCGGCGTGGTGTAGACGTCGGTCAGCACCCGCCAGTCCTCTGCCTTGGCGTACGCCTCCTCGTAGAGCTCGCGCTGCGCGGCGTGCAGCGGGTTCTCGCCGGGGACGTCGAGCAGTCCGGCCGGGATCTCCCAGAGCTTGTGGCGCACCGGGTGGCGGTACTGCTTCAGCACCAGGACCCGGTCCTCCTCGTCGAGAGCCAGCACGGCGACCGAGCCGGGGTGGACCTGGTAGTCACGGCGCACGACCGTGCCGTCGGGCATCACGACCTCGTCGGTGCGGACACTGGTCTTGTTGCCGGTGAAGGGCGTCCCGGTCGCGGTGACCTGCCATTCCTCGGGCGTGTCCTGGATACCCATCTACGTCCTTCCGCAGAAAACTGAAACCGGAGCACGTGTCCTGGTCGGACCCGTACCCCGGTCAACGTTAATGCCTGCGTACCGCCGGACTACTTGCCCGAGGCGGCACGCTGCCCGCCACCGGCCTTCGCGCCCACCTTGCGCGCGACCGCCGCCTTCACCAGGCCGGCGAAGAGCGGGTGCGGGCGGGTCGGGCGGGAGCGGAGCTCCGGATGCGCCTGGGTGGCGACCAGGTACGGGTGGACCTCGCGCGGGTACTCGACGTACTCGACGAGCTTGTTGTCCGGGGAGGTGCCGGAGAAGACCAGTCCGGCCTTCTTCTCCAGTTCGGCGCGGTAGACGTTGTTGACCTCGTAGCGGTGGCGGTGGCGCTCCTCCACGTACGGCTCGCCGTCGTAGGCCTCACGGACCAGCGAGCCCTCGGCGAGCTTCGCCGGGTACAGGCCGAGCCGCATGGTGCCGCCCAGGTCGCCGGCGCCCTCGACGTAGGCCAGCTGCTCCTCCATCGTCGAGATGACGGGGTGCGCGGTGGCGGGGGCGAACTCGGTGGAGTTGGCGTCGGAGATCTCGGCGAGGTTGCGCGCCGCCTCGATCACGACGCACTGGAGGCCGAGACAGAGGCCGAGCAGCGGCACCTTGTGCTCGCGGGCGTACTGGATGGCACCGATCTTGCCGTCGACGCCGCGGTCGCCGAAGCCGCCGGGCACGCAGATCGCGTCGACGCCGGAGAGCCGCTTGGCGGCACCGGCCGGGGTCTTGCAGTCGTCGGAGGCGACCCACTCGACCTTGACCCGGGCCTTGTTGGCGAAACCGCCGGCCCGGATGGCCTCGGTGACCGAGAGGTAGGCGTCGGGCAGGTCGATGTACTTGCCGACGAGCGCGACGGTGACCTCGTGGTCGGGGTTGTGGACACGGTCCAGCAGGTCGTCCCAGGTGGTCCAGTCGACATCGCGGAACGGCAGGTCGAGCTTGCGCACGACGTAGGCGTCCAGGCCCTCGGTGTGCAGCACCTTCGGGATGTCGTAGATCGACTTGGCGTCCACACAGGCCACCACGGCGGCCTCGTCGACGTCGCACATCAGCGAGATCTTGCGCTTGATGGCGGTCGGCACGTCGCGGTCGGCGCGCAGCACGATGGCGTCCGGCTGGATACCGATGTTGCGCAGCGCCGCGACGGAGTGCTGGGTGGGCTTGGTCTTCAGCTCGCCGGACGGGCCGATGTAGGGAAGCAGCGAGATGTGCACGACGAAGACGTTGTCCCGGCCGACCTCGTGGCGGACCTGGCGGACGGTCTCCAGGAACGGCAGCGACTCGATGTCGCCGACCGTGCCGCCGACCTCGGTGATCACGACGTCGACGTCGTCGGTGGCCATGCGGCGGATGCGGTGCTTGATCTCGTTGGTGATGTGCGGGATGACCTGCACGGTGTCGCCGAGGTACTCGCCGCGCCGCTCCTTGGCGATCACCTGCGAGTAGACCTGGCCGGTGGTGACGTTGGCCGAGCCGTCGAGGTCGACGTCCAGGAAGCGCTCGTAGTGGCCGATGTCCAGGTCGGTCTCGGCGCCGTCGTTGGTGACGAACACCTCGCCGTGCTGGAAGGGGTTCATCGTGCCCGGGTCGACGTTCAGGTACGGGTCGAGCTTCTGCATGGTGACCCGGAGTCCGCGCGCCTTGAGCAGGGCGCCGAGGCTGGAGGCAGTCAGACCCTTGCCGAGGGAAGAGGCGACACCCCCGGTGACGAAGATGTGCTTGGTCGTCGTGGATGTGGGCTGCATAGCCAAAGGGGGCTCCCGTGGTCGCGGTCTTGAGGGGCGTTCCGGTCTCGCCGTCCGGAGGGGTCCCGGCGGGGCCAGTCGCTGCGGTTCGGGGGCCGCGTCTGCTGTCGCCGACGACCACCGGTCCACGGGCTACCAGGGTATCAGCGACAAAGGGGGCCTGCTTCCGGCCACATCCCGCACATTCGCCACACGAGATCATCGCAAGCCGTCCATGCCGCACCGTTCGGGGAGGACCCGTTGTCGAGACGGTCGCGCGGACCACCCGGGTGCGTCGTATCCTGCTCGGACACTCGCTGCGGGCGAGGTATCGGGTTCGCAGGTTTTCCCCCCACATCTTTTCCCCCACCACAATCCCTCGCGGTGACCTCCTGACCCGCAGTAATGCCCTACGGGGTGACATGGCCGTTCGACTGGAGACGCACGTGGCCGGGCGCATCGAGGATTACGCACTCATCGGAGACATGCAGACCGCCGCCCTGGTCTGCCGGGACGGCACAGTGGACTGGCTGTGCCTTCCCCGATTCGATTCTCACGCCGTTTTCGCGGGACTGCTGGGTACCGAGGAGCATGGCTTCTGGCGCCTGGGTCCGGCGTGGGAGGACGAGGAACAGCCCCCGTCCGCGGCCCGCCGCCGGTACCGGGGCGACTCCCTCGTCCTGGAATCGGAATGGGACACCCCGCGCGGAACGGTCAAGGTGACCGATTTCATGCCGCCGCGTGACGGCGCCCCCCAGGTGATCCGGATCGTGGAGGGCGTCAGCGGCCGGGTGCCGATGCGTTCCGAGCTGCGGATGAGGTTCAGCTACGGCCGTGTGACGCCCTGGGTGCACAAGATCGACGGCCGTACGGTCGCCGTCGCCGGCCCGGACTCGGTCTGGCTGGACACCCCGGCCGACACCTACGGCGAGAACCTGACGACGTACTCCGACTTCACGGTCACGCCGGGCGACCGGATCGCGTTCACGATCAGCTGGCAGCCCTCGCACCACGAGCCGCCGAGCCTGCCGGACCCGGAGGGTTCGCTGGAGGCCACCGAGGAGTTCTGGCGCGAGTGGGTCGAGCAGTGCACGTACCACGGGCCCTACCGGGAGGCCGTGGTCCGCTCGCTGATCGTCCTCAAGGCGCTGACGTACGCGCCGACCGGCGGCATCGTCGCGGCCCCGACCACCTCGCTGCCCGAGGACATCGGCGGCTCCCGGAACTGGGACTACCGCTACACCTGGCTGCGCGACGCCGCGATCACCCTGTCCTCCCTGCTGCGCACCGGCTACCGCGAGGAGGCCCGCGCCTGGCGGGAGTGGCTGCTGCGGGCGGTCGCCGGTGACCCGGAGAACCTGCAGATCATGTACGGCATCGCGGGCGAGCGCGAGCTGGGCGAGGCCGAGCTGGACTGGCTGCCCGGCTACGAGAACTCCGCCCCGGTCCGGGTCGGCAACGGCGCGGCGGGCCAGCTCCAGCTGGACGTGTACGGCGAGGTCATCGAGGCACTGCATCTCGCCCACATGACCGGGCTGACCCGCAACGACTACGCGATGGGCCTCCAGCTCAAACTGATCGAGTACTTGGAGAAGCACTGGGGCGAGCCGGACGAGGGCATCTGGGAGGTGCGCGGCCCGCGCCGCCACTTCGTCCACTCGAAGGTGATGGCCTGGGTGGCCGTCGACCGCACGATCAAGTTGATCGAGTCCGGGGACGTGGAGGGCCCGGTGGAGCGGCTGCGCGAACTGCGCGACGAGATCCACCGCGAGGTCTGCGAGCGGGGCTACGACGAGGAACGCAACACGTTCACGCAGTCCTACGGCTCGAAGGAGCTGGACGCCTCCCTCCTGCTGATCCCGCAGATGGGCTTCCTGCCGCCGGACGACAAGCGCGTGATCGGCACGATCGAGGCGATCCAGCGCGAGCTGTCCACGGAGGACGGCTTCGTGCTGCGCTACCCCACCCACGGCGAGGATGCTGGAGTGGACGGCCTGGAGGGCGACGAGGGCGCGTTCCTGGCCTGCTCGTTCTGGCTGGCGGACGACCTGGCGATGATCGGCCGGGTCGACGAGGCCCGCCAGCTCTTCGAGAGGCTGCTGTCCCTGCGCAACGACCTGGGGCTGCTCGCCGAGGAATGGGACCCCCGGCTCCAGCGACAGGTCGGCAACTTCCCCCAGGCGTTCAGCCATGTCCCGCTGATCGACACCGCGCTGCGCCTGACGGCGAGCGGGGCGTACGTCGGCTGAGGGGCCGGCAGCCTGATTCGGCGCCCCGGCCGGTATCTTCCCGGACCGGGGCGACCGCCCGTAGGACCCGAGTGGAAACGCGAGGCCGGAGCCAGTGGAGACGCAAGGTGCAGTCCCCGTGGAGACACAGGGCGGAATCACCGTGCAGCGGGCGCTCGAACTGCCGGGACTGCGCAGCGGGCTCCCCGAGGTGGTGGCCGGCGCGGACCGGCTGAACCGCACGGTGCGCTGGGTGCACGCCGGCGAGGTGCCGAACATCGCCTCGCTGCTCAAGGGCGGTGAGCTGCTGCTCACCACCGGTCTGGGGCTCGGCACCCGCCCCGCCGAACAGCGGGCCTTCGTCCGCAGGCTCGCCGACCGGGGCATCGCCGCCCTGGTGGTGGAGCTCGGGCCGCGCTTCGGCCGGCTGCCCGCCTCCATCGTCGACGCCGCCCGCGCGGCCGGTCTGCCGCTGGTGCAACTGCACCGGGAGGTGCCGTTCGTGACGGTGACCGAGGAGATCCACACCGAGATCGTCAACGGTCACTACGCGCTGCTGCGGCAGGCCGAGGACGTGCACCGGCGGTGCACCCAGGCGCTGCTCGGCGGCGGCGGGGTGCCCCAGGTGCTGGGCATCCTGGCGGACTTCGCGGCCACCCCGGTCTTCCTGGAGACGGCGGACGGTCAACTGCTGTACGCGGCGGGCCCCGGCTCCGGCCCGGTGTGCGCCGATCCGCTCCAGGTGTGGGAGGGCCTGCGCGGTGGCCGGGCGGCCCGTGAGTCGCCGCCCGTCGGCTCGGTGCTGGTGGACGTGCCGGGCGGTGGTCCGGGGACCGGTTCGGTTCGGGCCGGGCTGGTGCTGCCGGCCGTGTCGGGGCCGCTGCTGCCGGTGCACCGGATGGCGGCGGAGCGGGCGGCCGGGCTCCTCGCGGTCGTACTGATGCAGGCACGTCAGGAGGAGGAGCTGGCCGCGCGTGGTCGGGGCGACTTCCTGACGGATCTCGCGGAGGGCCGGATCGCACCGGAGGACGCGCCGGCGCAGGCCCGCGTGCTGGGCTTCAAACCGGGTGCGTCGCCGCTGCTGCCGGTGGTGATGCGGCTGGCGCCCGAGTTGTCCGGGTCCGGGAACTGGGCGCTGCTGGCGCGGGCCGTGCTGGACGAGCTCTCGTCCGTGGGGGTACCGGTGCTGCTCGGGGTCCGGCCGGTGGAGGGCCGGGTTCCGGTGCTGCTGGGGCTGCGGGCCGAGTCGGAGCGCACGGCGGTCGCGGACCGGGTCGCGGCGGCGCTGCGGGCCGGTGTGGAACGCGCCGGTCTGGAACGGGCCGGATCGCATCCGCCGGTCGTGGTGGTGGGCGTCGCGGGTGGCTGGGCGGCGGCCGGTGCGGGGCTGCGGCACGCCGCCGAGACGGCGACCGCGGCGCAGGGCCTGGGCGACCGGCCCTGGTACGACGCCCGGCGACTGGACATCGACCTGCTGCTGTGGCGGCTGCGGGACCACCCCGATCTGGCGGCGTTCGTGGAACGGGCGATCGGTCCGCTGCGCGATCACGACCGGACCTCGCGACCCCCGCTGCTCCCGACGCTGGAGACGTATCTGGCCCATGCGGGCCGCAAGGCGGAGACGGCACGCGAACTGCACCTGAACCGCCAGACCTTGTACAACCGGCTGGCCCGCATCGGCGAGTTGCTCGGCACCGATCTGGACGACCCGCAGACGGTGCTGGCCCTGAGCCTGGCGCTGCGGGCCCGCCGTCACACGCCGCGGTGATGCGCGGGGAGCGGCGGGCGGACCGCTCACCGCGCCCGCGGCATCACCAGAGGGCGCGTCAACTCGTCGTAGATGCTGAGCACGTGGACGATGGTGTCGTCCTCCGTGGGCCAACTCGCGGCCTGGGAACGCCCGGCGGCCACCAGCCGCGCACGCCGCTCCGGATCGCCGAGCAGTCCGGCCACCGCGCGCGCGAGCGCCTCCGCGTTCCCGTACGGCACGAGCTCCGCCCCGTCCCCGACGAGTTCGGGCACTCCCCCGACGGCAGTGGCGACCAGGGGGACGCCCAGCCGCAGCGCCTGCTGGGCCAGCACCGGGCGCGCCTCCCAACGGCTGGGCAGCACGGCCAGGTCGGCGGCGGTGAGCAGTTCCGCGATGTCCTCGCGCTCGCCGATGAGCCGGACCGGCAACTCCTCCTCCCTGATCCGGCGTTGCAGGGCCTGCCGTTGCCGCCCCTCCCCTGCGACGATCAGCAGCGGCGCGGTGCCGGGATCGCGCCAGGACCGAGCGGCGTCGAGCAGCAGGTCGTACCCGTGGTGCGGCACGAGACTCCCGTACGAGAAGACCAACGGCCGCCCTACCGCACCGAGTTCGGCACGCGTCTTGGCCGGATCGATGCGGTCGTCCGGGTGTGTTAAAGGGGCCGAGACCGGGGAGAGCCGGGCATCGCGCGCTCCGCGCATCCGTGCCCGGTCGACCAGTTCCGACGTCGTGCCGAGCACGACCGCCGCCGCCCGGGCCGCCCTTCGCTCCATGAGACGGAGCAGCCGGGCCCGGGCGCCCTCGCCGTGAGCGCGGGCGTGCCAGGTGACGACCAGCGGGATCCGGCGCCCGCCGAGCGCGAGCGCGGCGCGTACGGCGGCGTGCGGGCCGTGCGCGTGAACCACGTCCGCCGCCCTGCAGGCGGTACGCAGGGCGGCGACGGCTGCGGGGTCGCTGCGCCGCGGCACGGGAGCGAAGCAGGCCCCCGTACCGGTGAAGTGGTGGAACCGGTCGAGTGCGGCCGGGGCACAGACGGTGACGTGCACGCCCCTCGCCACCAGTCCGGCGGCCAGCGAGCTGACGTGGGCGCTGCTGCCCGCGCTGCCGCCGCCCAGGACGTGGACCGTACGCAGCTGTGACACGTTGGTTGGCTCCCGGGGCTCCCGAGTCGGCGAAAAGGGCATCGCCAAGGATGCCAGTCCGTACGCACGTTCCGGCACAGTCAGGCCAACGTCCCGCCCGTACTCCGGCGACCGACCGCGGCGCACCACTCCCATGGGTGAATTGGCGGCACGGGGTTGCCACGTCGGCGTGACAGGCCGAAGGTCCGTGGCCCGCGGGCCGTCGCCCGGGGCGGGCGGGGGCCGCTGCCGTGCCGCCGGACCGGGGCGCTCCGGGTCCGGGGGTCAGCCGCGCCCGGCGCCCGGTGCCACCCGGTCCCACGCCGCCCGGTCCCACAATGACCGGACGAGCCCGCTCACCCGCTCCCCGTACACGGCGGCGGCGACGAGCCCCGTCGCGTGAGCGAGCAGTCCGGCCCGGCCGCGTCCCGCGACGACGGCGACACCGAGCGCCGCGCCCAGGGCGTGGGCCCCGGTGTCCCCGATCATGGTGCGCTCGCCCAGGTCGTCCCCGACGAGGGCCGCCGCCGCGCCCATCGGCGCGGCCGCGAGCACAGCGGCGGTGCCGCCTCCCGGCAGACCCGGGGCCCCGAGCGCGAGCACGGTGACGGCGGCAGCGGCGGGACGTACGTCCACCAGATTGACCAGGTGCGCGGTCGCGGCGATCACCACCCCGGCCAGGAGCCGGTCGACGGGACGTTCCTTCATCAGCGCACCGGCCGCGAGCCCGGCCGCCCCGACCCCGAGCAGCTTGACGGCACCGCTGGTCACCTCGCCGTCCCGCAGCGCACCGAGGTGGGCGCGGAACCCCCGGCGCGGATCGTCGGCACCGGCGAGGTCGTCGTACGCACCGCAGCCCGCCGCCGCCAGCACCGCGAGCGACGCGGCGCACCGGGTACGGGCCGGCAGCGGCAGAACGGCCGCCCCGGCCGCGGCGCCGAGGGCGACGGCCGGTCCCGCGTACAGATTGATGCTCCGGCCCCCGTGGTTGACGCGCCGCCAGCGCTCACGCGGACGGGACCGCAGTACGCGATACGCGCCCGCGGCGACCGCGGCCGCGACGGCGCCGGACACCACTGTTCTGCCGAAAGCCGCTCCCATGCGGGCCAGACTACGGGACGGGCCCGCCGGGCCCGTCCGGCGGAGCCCGGCGACGACCACGACGGGACGGCCGCCGGCGCCGGGCCGACCCGCCGGCGACCACGACGTGAAGTTCCGCGGACAGCCGTGCCGCCACGCCTGCCCGCGACGACGTCCGTCCGCTACACGGCCGCCCGAGCAGCGGCCAGCAGCTCCTCCGCATGGGCTCGTGCCGTCTGCGAGTCCTCCTGGCCCGCGAGCATCCGGGAGAGCTCCCGCACCCGGTCCTCGCCCTCGAGGACCGTGACCCCGCTGCTGGTCACCGCCCCGTCGACCGTCTTCTCGACCAGCAGTTGCCGGTCCGCGAAGGCCGCCACCTGCGGCAGGTGCGTGACGACGACGACCTGCGCGGACCGGGCGAGCTTCGCGAGCCGCCGCCCGACCTCGACGGCGGCCTTGCCTCCGACACCCGCGTCGACCTCGTCGAAGAGATACGTGGGCACGGGGTCGGAACCGGCGAAGACCACCTCGACGGCGAGCATCACCCGGGACAGCTCACCGCCCGACGCCCCCTTGGCGATCGGCCTCGGCTGGGCGCCCGGATGTGGTGCCAGCAGGAGCTCGACCTCGTCGGCGCCGGACGGCCCGTAGAGCACGCTGCGCCCGCCGACGTCGATGCCGGAGGCATCGTCGGCCGCCTCGGTCTGCCGGACGGCGAAGGACACCCGGGCGTGCGGCATGGCGAGCGAGGCCAGTTCCTCGGTCACCGCCTCGGCGAAGCGTGCCGCCGCCTCCGTGCGCGCGTCGGTCAACTCCTGCCCCAGTACGGAGAGTTCGGCGCGCAGCGTGTCGCGTTCGGCGGTCAGCTCGCCGATCCGGTCGTCGTCGCCCTCCAGCTCGGTGAGCCGGGCGGAGCCCTCCTCGGCCCAGGCGAGCACGGCGGTGATGTCCTCGCCGTACTTGCGGGTGAGCGCGGCGAGCGCGGCGCGCCGCTCCTCCACCGCGGCGAGCCGCAGCGGATCGGCGTCCAGCCGGTCGGCGTACCCGGCCAGCTCACCGGCCACATCGGTCAGCAGGATCGAGATCTCACCGATCCGGTCGGCGAGCGCGGCCAGGGCCGGGTCGTGGGAGCGTACGGCGTCCAGCGCGCGTCCGGCGGCCGCGACCACCGTCGTCGCGTCGACGCCCTCCGGGTCCTCCGGATTCCCCGCGAGCGCGGTGTGCGCGAGGGCCGCCGCGGAGGCGAGCGCCTCGGCGTGGCCGAGCCGCTCCGCCTCGGCGGCCAGGTCGGCGTCCTCGCCCGCGAGCGGTTCGACCGCGGCGATCTCGTCGAGGCCGAAGCGCAGCAGATCCGCTTCCTGGGCGCGTTCGCGGGCGCGTGTGGTCAGCTCGTCGAGCTCCGTGAGCACGGCCCGCAGTCGCCGGTACGCCGTCGTGTACCGGGCCAGCGGGACGGCGACGCCGTCGCCCGCGTACCGGTCGAGGGCCTGCCGCTGCCGGGCAGGCTTGAGGAGCCCCTGCTGGTCGGTCTGGCCGTGCACGGCGACGAGTTCGTCGGCGAGTTCGGCGAGCACCCCGACCGGCACGGATCTGCCGCCGAGATGCGCCCGGGAACGCCCCTCCGCGGAAACGGTACGGCTGATCAGCAGGGCCCCGTCGTCGAACTCGGCCCCGGCCTCCTCCGCCCGCGACGCCACCGCGTCGCCCTCGGACACCGTGATCCGTCCCTCGACGACCGCCGCCCTGGACCCGATCCGCACCAGGGCGGGATCGGCGCGTCCGCCGAGCAGCAGCCCCAGGCTGGTGACGACCATGGTCTTGCCCGCGCCGGTCTCACCCGTCACGGCGGTGAACCCGGGCGACAGCTCGACCACCGCGTCGTCGATGACTCCGAGCGACCGTATCCGCATCTCCTCCAACACGGACATGACCTTACGAGGTCCGGGCCCCGAAGTGCGACGGGCCCCGCCTCCGCGGTTCACTCTCCCGTGTGCACCTCGCGTGTCCGGTACCGCCGCCGGAGGAACGTCCGACGGTGCGTACGGGGCGCCTCGCGGCCCCGGAACGGCGGGCCGGTACGGGCCCGCCTCGCCCCCGGGAACGGCCGGTCACTGCGGGGCGCCGCGCCACCCCGAGACGGGCAGGGCGAACTTGGCCACCAGCCGGTCCGTGAACGAGGCGTGGTGCAGCCGCGCCAGCCGTACGGGCACCGTGCCACGCTGCACCTCGACCCGCGCACCGGCCGGCAGCGCCACGGTCCGGCGTCCGTCGCACCACAGCACCCCGTGCGGGGCGTGCTGCTGGACCTCGACGGCGAGCACCGAGTCCGGCGAGGTCACCAGCGGCTTGGCGAACAGCGCGTGGGCGCTGATCGGAACCATGAGCAGCGCCTCGACCTCGGGCCACACGACGGGGCCGCCCGCCGAGAAGGCGTAGGCGGTCGATCCGGTCGGGGTCGCGCAGACGATCCCGTCGCAGCCGAACCCGGTCACCGGACGGCCGTCGATCTCCAGGACGACCTCCAGCATCCGCTCGGGCGACACCTTCTGCACGGCCGCCTCGTTGAGCGCCCAGTCGGTGTGGACGACGTCGCCGTTGCTGCGCACCACGACATCGAGCGTCATCCGTTCCTCGACCTGGTACTCCCGGGTGACGACCCGGTCGACGACCTTGTCCAGGTCGTCGCGCTCGGCCTCGGCGAGGAAACCGACCCGGCCGAGGTTGACGCCGAGCATCGGCACCCCGGAGGCGCGGGACAGTTCCGCGCCGCGCAGCAACGTCCCGTCCCCGCCGAGCACGATCAGCAGCTCGCAGCCGTCCATGGCCCCGGGGGTGGCGTCCGTGACCGTCTCGACGGACGGCGGCAGCGGCAGATCCGCCGCTTCGATGGCCAGTACCCGCACTCCGAGGCCGCTGCGCAGCAGCCCCTGTACGACCAGTTCGGCGCTGCGGATCGCGGCCGGACGGCCGGTGTGTGCCAGAAGAAAGACAGTTCGTGCCGCATTCGTCGTCAACGAGGCCCCTCCGCCACTGCACGGTCGACATCCGCGGGATCCAGCTCCGGTGCTCCGGCCCGCAGCCACAGAAAGTACTCGACGTTCCCGGAGGGCCCCGGCAACGGGCTCGCCGTCACCCCCCGCACCCCGAGGCCCAGTTCCCAGGCCCGGCGTGCCACCTCACGCACCGCCTCCGCCCGCAGCGCGGGGCTGCGCACCACCCCGCCGCTGCCCAGCCGTTCCTTTCCGACCTCGAACTGCGGCTTGACCATGAGGACCAGGTCGGCGTCGGGGGCGGCGCAGCGCGCCAGGGCGGGCAGGACCAGCCCCAGCGGGATGAACGAGAGGTCGCCGACGACCAGGTCCACGGGCTGCCCGTCGATCGCCTCCGGCGTCAGCTCCCGCACGTTGGTGCGGTCCTTGACGGTGACGCGGTCGTCGGACTGGAGCGACCAGGCGAGCTGCCCGTAGCCGACGTCGACGGCGACGACGTGACCGGCGCCGGCCCGCAGCAGGACATCGGTGAAGCCGCCGGTCGACGCGCCGGCGTCCAGGGCGCGCCGTCCTTCGACCTCCAGCCCGAGAGGCACGAAGGCGGCGAGTGCGCCCGCGAGCTTGTGCCCGCCCCGCGAGACGTACTCCGGGTCGCTGTCGTCCTTGATCACGACGAGTGCCGCACTGGTCTCGACCTGGGTGGCGGGTTTGGTCGCGGTGTTGCCCCCGACGGTCACCCGCCCCGCGGCGATCAGCTGGCTCGCGTGCTCGCGCGAGCGGGCGAGCTTGCGGCGTACCAGTTCGGCGTCGAGGCGGCGACGTGCCACTCCTGCCACGTTCGGTTCAGCTCCTGTTGTCGTACGAGGGCATCGGCGCGGGTACCGGTGCGGGTGCGGGCCCGGCGTCCAGCGCGGTCAGCGTGGAGCGCAGGCCCTCGTGTACATCCTCGTACACCTGGACGTGTCCCTCCGCCGGGAGGTGGTCGGCATCGGCGAGACGTTCCAGCCAGGCGTCGATCCCGGCGTCCCCCGTGGAGGTCCGGGCGATACCGAGGGGCGCGGGGGCGCCGGGCTCGGGAAGGGGCGCGGCACCGGGGGACGCACCCCCGGCGACCGGGTACGCCGCCGCTTCGGCGGAAGGAGCCCCCGGCGCTGTCGCGGGCACTGTTCCGGCCGCCGCACCGGGCCCCGGCATCGAGTCGCTCATGCGGGAAACGCTACCGCGAAGAGCTGCGGTACCGTCGGTCACGATGGCGACCATGGCTGAGTGCCGCAGCGCACTCGACAGACTTTCCGACAACCTCGCGGGGGCGGACGGCGACGTGCGCAGCGCGGCCGCTCTGGACCGTTCGCTGAGCTGTCACGTCAAGGACCTCGACGTCACCTTCGTCGGCCGGCTGACCGATGGCCGGATCCAGGTGCTGAGCACGGTGGACGGACCACCTCGCGAGAAGGCCGAGATCCGACTGGCGATGAACGGCGACGATCTCGTGGCGATGGTGGACGGCGAGCTGAACTTCGCGAAGGCGTGGGGATCGGGCCGGGTCCGTCTGGAGGCCGGCTTCCGTGATCTGCTGAGGCTCAGGACGCTGCTGTAACGGCCCTGCGGGCGGGGCCCGGGCCGGACCGGCCGTGCCGCTGTCAGCCCTCCGCCGACGAGCCCGCCGGCACCCCGTCCGCGCTGCCGTCCCGGCCTGCGCGCGGCCGGGGCACCACCGGCGCTACAGGCCCAGCCGGGCGAGCGCCTTCCCCGCGTCCAGGCCGCACGAACCGTCCCCGGCGTACGACCACGCCGCGCCGCACAATGCCCGCAGCCCGTCGAGCACGTCGTCGCCCTCCCCTTCCAGCACCAGTTCCTCGCCGCGCACCGAGGCGCTCCAGCCGCGGCAGCCGAACCGGTCTCCCGCCCCTGTCACCTCGGGCTGCCCCGTCAGCAGCCCCCGCAGGTCCGCGTCGACGTAGGTGGGCCGGTGCTCCGGCCCGGCGGCCAGCAGCGGGGCTGCGTCCGTCACCCCGGTGAGCACGAGGAGGGAGTCCACACCGCCGTTGAACGCGCCCTCGATGTCCGTGTCCAGCCGGTCCCCGACGACCAGCGGCCGCTCGGCCCCGGTCCGCAGTACCGTCTCCCGGTGCATCGGCGGCAGCGGCTTCCCTGCGATCTGCGGCTCGGCCCCGGTCGCGATGCGTACGACCTCCACCGCCGCCCCGTTCCCCGGCGCGATGCCCCGGGCGCTCGGAATCGTCAGGTCCGTGTTGGACGCGAACCACGGCACCCCGCGCCTGATCGCGTACGCCGCCTCCGCGAGCCGCCCCCATGTCATGCCGGGCCCGCCGTACCCCTGCGCCACCGCGGCCGGATCGTCGTCCGCCGACTCCACCGGCACCAGACCGCGCTCCCGCAGCGCGACGCGCAGCCCCTCGCCCCCGACCACGAGCACCCGCGCCCCGGCCGGCAGCTGATCGGCCATCAGCCGGGCAACCGCCTGCGCGGAGGTGATCACATCGGTGGGCCCGGCCGGAATGCCGAGCTCGGTCAGGTGCGCGGCGACGGCGTCCGGCGTCCGCAGCGCGTTGTTGGTCACGTACGCGAGGTGCATCCCGCCGTCGCGCGCCGCGCCCAGGGAGTCGACGGCGTGCGCGATGGCGCGACCGCCCGCGTACACCACCCCGTCGAGGTCCAGCAGCGCCGTGTCGTACGCCTCGCTCAGGGCGGTGCCGCTGCCGCTCGGCCTGGTCCTGCTCGCCTGACTCATTCTTTGCGCTCCTCGGTACGGGCTTCTGTCCCGATCATCGCGCATCCCGGCCGCGCACTTACGATGCAGTGATGAACACATCAGGCCCGGCCCACCGGGGACTGCGTCTGGTTCCGTTCCGCGGACTGCGTTACGTCCCCGAGCGGGTCGGCAGTCTCGCCGCGGTGACCTCACCGCCCTACGACGTCGTCGTGCGCCCCGACGGACTGCATCACCTGGAGTCGGCGGATCCGCACAACATCGTCCGGCTGATCCTGCCGCAGGCGGACACGGCCGCGGCCCGCAACAAGCAGGCCGCCGAGACCCTGGACCACTGGCTGGCCGAGGGGATACTCGCCCCCGACCCCACGCCCGCCCTGTACGTGTATGAGCAGCGGAACGCCGAGATCCTGCAGCGCGGCATCGTCGGGGCGCTGGCGCTCTCCTCCCCGGACGAGGGCGTGGTGCTGCCGCACGAGGACGTGATGGCGCACGTCGTCGAGGACCGGGCCGACCTCATGCGCTCCACGGCCGCCCATCTGGAACCGCTGCTGCTCACGTACCGCGGCAACGGCGATGCCTCGGGCGCGGCCGGTGTCGTCGAGCGGACCGTCGACCGTCCGCCGCTGCTCGCGACGACCACGGAGGACGGTTTCCGCCACCGGCTCTGGGCGGTCACCGATCCGGCCGACCGGGCCGAGATCGTGACGGATCTCGCCCGCCACCAGGCCCTGATCGCCGACGGCCACCACCGCTGGGCCACCTACCTGCGCCTTCAGCGCGAGCACACCACACCCGGCCCCTGGGACTTCGGCCTGGTCCTGCTCGTCGACACGGCCCGCTATCCGCTCCGGGTCCGCGCCATCCACCGGCTGCTGCACCGGCTGCCCGTCGCCGACGCGCTTGCCGCGCTGACCGGTCTCTTCCGCGTCCGTGACGTCGAGGGCCCGCTGCCACACGCCCTGGACGTGCTCGCCGGGGCGGCGGCCGAGGGGAACGCCTTCCTGCTCGCCGGCGACGGCGGCTTCCACCTGGTCGACCGCCCCGACCCCGCGCTGTTGCGCCGCACGGTCCCGGCCGACCGCCCGGCCGCCTGGCGGTCCCTCGACGCGACGGTCCTGCACGCGGCCCTGCTGGATCACGTCTGGCGGATCCCGGACGCCCCGGAGCACATCGGGTACATCCACGACACGGCGGCGGCGGTGGAGCAGGCCGAGCGGCGCGTCGGAACGGCGGTCCTGATGCACCCGGTGCGCGAGGACGTGGTGCGGGACCTCGCCCGGCAGGGTGTGACCATGCCGCGCAAGTCGACGTCCTTCGGCCCCAAGCCGGCCTCCGGGCTGGTGCTGCGGAGTCTCACTCTCGACGACTGATTCCGGACATGAGAGAGGGGCGGCACCTGCTGCGGGTGCCGCCCCTCTTCCATGTCTCACGCCTCGGAGGAACCGTCCTCGTCCTTGGCGTCGCGCTCGTGCCCGGCCGACGCGGCGTCCGCCGCCGGGGCGTCCGCGCGCTCGTTCCCGGGTTCGCCCTCGTTCCCGTCGAGAGCGTCCACGAACTCGACTCCGTCCAGCTCGGCCAGCCGGTCGGACGCGTCCGTCACGCCGTCCTTGTCAGCCTCCAGCGCCTTGCCGAACCACTCGCGCGCCTCGTCCTCGCGCCCGGCGGCCAGCAGGGCGTCCGCGTACGCGTACCGCAGTCGCGGCGTCCACGCGTGCACGGCGTTCGAGGCGAGTTCGGAACTCTGCAGCGTGACGATGGCGGCGTCGATCTGTCCCAAGTCACGGCGGGCCCCGGCCGCCACCAGACGCATCTCGACCTGACCGGCCTTGTCCAGCTTCCGCACCTCGGGCTCACCGGCCATGGCCAACGCCCGCTCAGGACGTCCCAGTCCCCGCTCGCAGTCGGCCATGACGGGCCACAGGTCCACCGAACCGGTCATCCGCCTGGCCGCCCGGAACTCCGCGAGTGCCTCCGAGTACTTCTGCGTCGCGTACGCGGCGAACCCGGCCGCCTCACGCACGGCGGCGACTCTCGAGGCCAGCCGCAGAGCGACCCTGGAATACGTGTACGCCTGCTCGGGGTCCTCGTCGATCAGCCGGGCCACCATCACGAGGTTCCTGGCCACGTCCACGGCGAGGGTCTTCGGCAGGCTCATCAGCTCCTGCCGCACGTCCTTGTCGATCTCGTCACCGGTGACGTCCTCCGGGATGGGAAGCCGCTTGACGGGCTCGCGGTCACGGTCGTCACGCCGTCCGTACCCGCCCCTGTCGTCGCGCCCCCGGTAGCCGCCACGGCCACCGCGGTCGTCGCGCTGCCCGCGGTATCCGCCGCCGTGGCTGTCGTCGCGTCGGTATCCGCCGCCCTGACGTCCGCCGCGGTCGTCGTCGCGACGCGGACCCCGGTACCCACCGCGGTCGTCGTCCCGACGCGGCCCACGATCCCGATCCCGATCACGGTCGTCACGACGGAACCCACCACCGCGCCGATCATCGTCACGACGGAACCCACGGTCCCGGTCGTCCCGACGATCATCCCGACGAGGCGTGCGAGGCCGGTCGTCCCCACGCTCGTATCCGCCGCCCTGACGTCCGCCGCGGTCGTCGTCGCGACGCGGACCCCGGAACCCACCACCGGCGGGGCGGCCCTCGTCCCGACGGAATCCACCGCCGGAGCCGCCGTGGCTGTCGTCGCGTCGGTATCCGCCGCCCTGACGTCCGCCGCGGTCGTCGTCGCGACGCGGACCCCGGTACCCACCGCGGTCGTCGTCCCGACGCGGCCCACGATCCCGATCCCGATCACGGTCGTCACGACGGAACCCACCACCACGCCGATCATCGTCACGACGGAACCCACGATCGCGGTCGTCCCGACGATCATCCCGACGGAACCCACCACGGTCGTTGTCACGGCGGTCGTTGTCACGGCGGTCGTTGTCACGGCGCGAGTTGTCGCGGCGCGGGCCGCCGAAGCGGTCGTCACGGCGCCCCGCGAAGCCGCCCCGGTCGCCACCGTCCCGGCGACGCGGCTCGCGTTCCGAACGATCGTCGGGAGAGTTGGTGGACATCGGCGTGACTCCTGTTCATCTGGCGTTACAAGACATTCTCGCGCAGTCGGTCATCCGGCGCGCTACAGCACAAAAAGGACCCTTGGTCCCAGCGTGAACGCTGGGACCAAGGGTCCTTGAAAGATTGTTCGGCGGCGACCTACTCTCCCACAGGGTCCCCCCTGCAGTACCATCGGCGCTGAAAGGCTTAGCTTCCGGGTTCGGAATGTAACCGGGCGTT